>CAMNEB010000017.1 GCA_946536155.1 uncultured Lachnospiraceae bacterium
AAGAGCGGTAAAAAAACAATGAAGAGACTTTTTGAGTATATCGGGAGATATATTCCTTTTATGGTACTCGTTCTTGTTTTTGCCGCTCTTTCCGTTGTGTTTTCACTGTCCATTCCCGTTCTTACGGGTCAGGCGGTGGATCTTATGACTCCGGGTGCCGGGAACATCGATATGGAAGCTGTGATAAAGGCTGCGGGAAAGGTAGGTATCGCGGCACTCATATCAGCTTTTTTCCAGTATCTGATGAGCAGACTCGGAAATCACATAACCTACAATGTGGTACGTGACATCAGAAATGATGCCATGAAAAAGATCCAGGAGTTATCCATTTCTTATCTTGATTCCCACAGGACCGGAGATATCCTGAGCCGTATGATCTCAGATGCCGATACCTTTGCGGACGGACTTCTGATGGGCTTCACACAGCTCTTTACCGGACTGATGACCATAATAGGAACGCTTATTTTCATGCTGAGGCTGAATCCCCTCATTGCGCTCCTTGTTGTCATCATTACACCTTTATCGCTTCTTGTTGCCAGGTTTATCGCCACAAGATCCCATTCCATGTTTAAAGCCCAGTCGGAAGCAAGAGGCGTTCTTACAGAGCTTTCGGAGGAGATGATATCCTCCCAGAAAACTGTAAGGATATTTGCTTATGAAGACGAAGCCATAGAGAATTTTGAAAAGGCAGACAAGAATCTGTGTGATGCTTCACTTAAGGCGATATTTATCTCAAGTCTTACAAATCCCTCTACACGATTCGTAAATTCGTGCGTCTATGCCCTGGTCGGCATCGGCGGTGCGATATATGCGATAAACGGCGGCGTCACGGTAGGAGGCCTTACCGCATTTTTGGGATATGCCAGCCAGTACACCAAGCCGTTTAACGAAATATCCGGAGTTATAACGGAGTTCCAGAATGCACTGGTATGTGCGGGAAGGATCTTTGAACTGATCGATGAAAAGAGCGTCATTGCGGAGGCGGCTGAGCCCGTAGCCAAGGACAGCGTGACCGGCAATGTCGAGATAGATAATGTTGATTTCAGTTATGTGCCCGAAAGACCTCTTATCGAGGATCTGAACATAAACGTAAAGAGCGGTCAGAGGATCGCCATAGTAGGTCCTACAGGCTGCGGCAAGACCACCATCATCAACCTTCTCATGAGATTCTATGAACCGAATGACGGATGCATAAGAGTTGACGGAAGGGATATACGCGAGATCTCAAGAAAGGACCTTCGGAACTGTTATGGAATGGTGCTTCAGGAGACCTGGCTCAAGGCAGGGACCATAATGGATAATATCCGTATGGGTAAACCCGAAGCCACCGACGAAGAGGTCATAGAGGCCGCAAAGGCATCTCATGCCCACAGCTTTATAAAGAGACTTGAGAACGGTTATCAGACCGTTATAGGAGAGGACGGAGAGGGACTTTCCCAGGGACAGAAGCAGCTCCTGTGCATCTCCAGGGTAATGCTCGCACTTCCTCCCATGCTCATCCTCGATGAGGCTACCAGCTCCATTGATACGAGGACCGAGCTCAAGATCCAGAGTGCATTTGCAAAACTTATGACGGGCCGCACAAGCTTCATCGTGGCTCACAGGCTTTCCACCATCAAGGAAGCGGACCTTATCCTTGTCATGCGTGACGGTCATGTCATTGAAACCGGAACTCACGAATCGCTCCTTGCGGCCGGAGGCTTTTACCACGACCTGTACACTGCACAGTACTCGGTGTAGACACAGGATACGTTCCCGTGTTTCCTATAACCGCAGGAACCGTTTTGTTCCCCGTGCTGTCCTGAACTGAGGAATATTTTTTGTTCCCCATATTCCTCTTGACATGCGGATTGCATGGGGTTAAAATCCAGATAATTTAAAAACCTGTGAAGCGGAAGAAAAAGCATTTTATCGTCGGAGAGATCCAAGCGAGTCCGGGACGGTGGAAGCCGGATGATATGAGGAATGCGTGGACTTTGATCCTTATATGGGCCGCTGAGGGCATGAGGAAAGAGCGCAGCTCGAGTATTCGTGACGTGAGGCATACGTCAGTTGCCGGAGATATGAAGGTATCTCGCAAGTGCACGAAGTCAGATTCGTGAATCAAGGTGGCACCGCGGATTGAAACATTCGCCCTTGACAGAAATCATTAATTTTCTGTCGGGGGCTTTTTTATTTCAAAAAACTACACCGTCAGAAAGCGTGGCTGCGAAAGGAGCAGAGTATGATCAAAGAAGCAATTGTCAAGATCGTGAGCAAGGAAGACTTAACTTATTCTGAAGCGTATGACGTGATGAATGAGATCATGAGCGGTGAGACCACACCGACTCAGAATGCGGCTTTTCTGGCTGCACTCTCAACAAAGAGTGCGAAGGCTGAGACTACGGACGAGATCGCGGGATGTGCTGCGGCTATGAGAGATCATGCGACTAAGGTCGATACAGGGATGGATGTATTTGAGATCGTCGGAACAGGCGGAGACAATGCGGGAAGCTTCAATATCTCTACAGTCTCTGCAATCGTAGCCGCATCCGGCGGAGTAAAGGTAGCAAAGCACGGAAACCGCGCCGCTTCATCTCTCTGCGGAACAGCTGACTGCCTTGAGGCACTCGGAGTCAATATCGACCAGACTCCCGAGATGTGCGTAAAACTCCTTAACGAGGTCGGAATGTGCTTCTTCTTTGCACAGAAGTACCACACCTCAATGAAGTATGTAGGTCCCATCAGAAAAGAACTTGGATTCAGGACTGTTTTCAATATCCTCGGACCTCTTACCAATCCCGCATCTCCCACAGAGCAGCTCCTCGGCGTATATGACGAATATCTTGTTGAGCCTCTGGCACAGGTTCTCGTAAGCCTCGGTGTAAAGCGCGGAATGGTCGTATACGGAACCGATAAGCTGGATGAGATCTCACTTTCCGCACCCACTAAGATCTGTGAGATCAAGGACGGATGGTATAAGGCCCGTACCATCACTCCCGAGGACTTCGGATTTGAGACCTGTACCAAGGATGCTCTTAAGGGCGGAACT
Organism: uncultured Lachnospiraceae bacterium; assembly: GCA_946536155.1. Lineage (GTDB taxonomy): Bacteria > Bacillota > Clostridia > Lachnospirales > Lachnospiraceae > AC2028. The sequence goes on from CAMNEB010000017.1 coordinate 3,032, forward strand.
CCTGCAGAGAATGCACAGATCGCCCGGGATATACTCGGCGGAGCAAAGGGACCCAAGAGAAATGCGGTCCTTATGAATGCGGGCGCGGCACTTTATATCGACGGAAAGGCTGAGACCATGGAAGACGGAATAAAGCTCGCTGCAGAGCTCATCGATTCCGGAAAAGCAGCGCAGACTCTTGAGAAGTTCATTGCGGTAAGTAATTCATAAGTGATCCGTTAAAATTCATACAGAGGGGCGGTCCCTTCGGCCGGCGTTCTTAAGCGGCGAACGAAAGGGCAGTCCCCTTTTTGGTTCCGGCGGTGAGCAAAAGGACCGTCCCCTTGTTTCCCGTAAAGAGCCGTCCCCGCGTCCGGATTTGACAAAACATACGTTTTTCTGTAGTATATTGGATTAAATGTGAAAAGTATGTGTTTTACATAATCTGCTGCCGGTAATAGGAGGATTTTTTTTAATCAATATATGGACAGTCCGGGCCCCATACAACTTGTAATACTTTTTGTTCTTTTAATATTATCTGGATTTTTTTCATCGGCTGAGACTGCTCTTGTTTCGTGCAATAAAGTGCGAATGAGGAGTCTTTCTGAAGACGGCAATAAAAAAGCCGCCAGAGTTCTAGGGATTCTTGAGAATAATTCCAAGATGCTAAGTACCGTTCTGATCGGTAACAATATCGTGAATCTGTCAGCATCTGCTTTGTCGGCCGTTATTGCGACGGATTATTTCGGCATACCCGTAGGTCTTATGACGGGAGTGCTGACTTTTGTCGTGCTCATAATAGGAGAGGTCGTTCCCAAGACCTGGGCCACCGTTTCCGCGGATAAGATGGCACTGGCATACAGCGGTATCATCAAAGTCCTCATGGTGGTATTTACTCCGCTCATATTGATCGTAAATGCCGTTTCAAGGGGAATACTTTTCCTCATGAGGATCGACCCCGATTCCAAGCCCGATGCGATCACAGAAGATGAGCTCAAGACCTATGTCGACGTCAGCCACGAAGAAGGTGAGATAGAGCCCGAAGAGCGTGAGATGATATACAATCTCTTCGACTTCACCGACCATGTGGCAAGGGATATCATGATCCCAAGGGTCAGGATGATCTGTGTAGAAGTCACCAACACCTATGAAGAGGTCCTTTCCGTATTCAAGCAGTGCATGTACACCAGACTTCCGGTCTATGAAGAGGACAAGGAAAATATCATCGGTGTCATCAATATGAAGGATTTCATAGCTCTGGACGATCCCGCATCTTTTAATGTGCGCGATATGATGAGAGAGGCTCTCTATACCCATGAGTTCAAAAAGACCCAGGATCTTCTTGCCCAGATGAAGAAGGAGACCTCCAATATAGTATTTGTCCTTAACGAATACGGGACCACCGAAGGAATGATCACTCTTGAGGATCTCCTCGAAGAGATCGTCGGTGAGATCAGGGACGAGTACGATGAGGATGAAAAAGAACTCATCCAGGAAGTGGATGAGAGAAAATATGTGGTCGAAGGTGCTCTGAGCATCGACGATCTCAATGAAGCCATCGGAACCTCATTTTCAAGTGATGAATATGATTCCGTTGGTGGTATAATCATAGAGCATCTGGATCATCTTCCCGTGGACGGTGAAGAGGTCACGCTCGAAGACGGTACCGTATTTAAAGTAAAAGGTATGGACCAGAACAGAATAGAGGAAGTAGAGATCACGCTTTCCGAAAAGGCCCAGGTTCCCGATGAAGAAAAGGAAACCGAGAAGGCCGATGAGGCAAGTGAATAAGGCTGCTGTTTTGAAAGGGGTAATCATGGCATTTAAGATCAGTATGAAAAAACTGATATTTGCCGTACTTGCGGCGAGTGTCTGCATTATGTTCAAAGCCCAGAGCGTTTCCGCCGCTCCGGTATTCATGCCGGACGGGTATGTGTTTGACGGGGAATTCTATGCGTCAAAATATCCGGATATAGCTTACATATGCGGTTATGATATCCCTACGATGTATCAGCATTACAGGACTTTCGGATGGCTTGAGGGCCGCATGCCCTACGCTCCCGGAAGCACCTTTACCGTATTTACTCCCGAGTTTGATGCTGCATATTATGCGGCATACAATCCTGATGTGGTCGCCGCTTACGGCAACGCACCCGCAAAGCTCTATGAGCATTATCTCTGGTTCGGACGCCTCGAGAACAGGAGAACCTGCGGGGCAGGCGGAGTACAGATCCCTGCGGTCACCAGATGGCAGTATCCCCAGGCCGCTGCGGTACTTGATGCCGTGGGCTGGGATATGAGAAAAGCCTACGAGTGGTGCGTAGGACTTGATTATTACGGACACGGAAAACCGGACATGCCCGAAAACGGCGCTCCCGGCACCAGATGGTTTGCCAATTACGGCTTTACCTATCACAAAGGAAACTGCTTTGTTTTTGCGGCAACCTTCTTTGAGATGGCCAAGCTTCTCGGCTACGAACCCAGACAGGTGGACGGACAGCTTCCGCTCAGAAGAGGCGGTTTCGGACCTCATTCCTGGGACGAGATCGATATAGACGGTGTCACTTATGTATATGATCCCGAATGCATGTGGTCCGTAGGAATAGATGCATATCATATTTATTACGGACAAAAGGGAACCTGGAGATATGTTTTCGGAACATATATGTCCGAATAGGAAGGAAGAGATAATGAAGATCAATAAATTTGCAGCTGTTTTCGGTACCATGCTCATCCTCGGAGGATGCGGTATCCCCGATGAACCTGTATCCACATCCGCAAACGGAGCCGGAACTGTTTCTGCTCAGGAAAATGTAACGGAAGAAGCCGCTCCCGAAGAGACTGAAGCTGTCACTGCAGGAGCTGTAACGGAAGATCCCGCTGATACGGATGCATCTGCCGATACAGGCGCATCGTCAAACGAAACCGTGGATGAGACCACAGGTGAAGGCGATGAGACGGGCGAGACCGGTGCGGAAGATACCGTCACGACTGAAGTGACCGAAGACGGAAACGAAGAAACCGTCACCCCCGAAGAGACCGCCATCTCCCTTGACGGAGATACCCTGTCCGGTGACGATGATGACAATCGCGGATGTATAGGAGACGAAGGCCTTGTCTGGTAATGCGCCGGTAAGAAATCATTCGTATGAATACCTGCGGAGCTTGGCCTGCATTGCGATAATCATTCTCCATATGATGAATATCTCCGAGATACTCTACAGGGATAACATATCGAGAAATACCGATTTTCTTTCGATGCTCACGGTTTATCTGATGATGTGGGCGGTCCCCGTCTTTGTCATGGTGACGGGAGCACTGCTCCTGGATCCTTCAAGGACCATCACATTTAAGCATCTGTATACCCGTTATATATCGAGGGTGTTCTTTGCTCTTTTGTTTTTCGGAATATTTTTCCGCCTCTTCGACATGATCATGAACAAAGAGGCCTTTTCCCCTGCGGTCATCACCGATGCGCTGCTTAAGATCTATACGGGAAAGAGCTGGTCACACCTCTGGTATATCTACCTGCTCATCGGTATCTACGTGCTGCTTCCGGTATATCGCAGGGTTTCCGAAACACTGGATAAAAAAGAATATCTGTATATGCTCGCGGCATTTGCCGTATTTCTGTCTGTTCTTCCTGTGACGGATGTATTCGGTAAGAGCAGTGCTTTTCATCTTCAGACCACCGCAGTCTATCTGCTTTATTTTTTTGCGGGATACGGTATCAAAAAAGGATATCTGAAGCTTGGAAAACCGGCAGCGTTACTCCTCTTTGCAGCGGGTACGGTGGGAACATCCATCCTCTGTTATGTGAGATATCTTTACGATCTTTCATCTGCGGACACTCTGCTCGGAAGCTATGCTTCACCTTTTATAGTCATGCAGGCCCTGTCTCTGTTTTCGCTCATTTACAGTGAGAAGGAGAGTGCGGGCAGCGGCTTTGTGCGTTTTATCGCATATTTTGATAAATGCACCTTTGGCATTTATCTGATACATATGGTATTTTTAAGACTGTTTTTGAGATACATGGAGATAAATCCTTATTCTCACGGCATCCTTTCGTTTGTATGCATCTTTGCCGTCACACTGGTATCTTCATTTGCGGTCGTTTCGATATTGCGGCTGATCCCGGTCATCCGCAGAATAGTTTGAGGTTTTATATGTCATGCCGACACCTTCCAAGAAAGTCTATATAAACGAAACAAATAAACATAAGAACAGACGCAGGCTCAAGAAAAAATTCAGGGCTCCCCTTGCGATATTCGGGATACTTGCACTTATATGCATCATAGCCGCGGTTTGGCTCATCATAAGAGGCAGGAGAGAGGCAGACCCCATAGCCCAGGTCGAAGTGACGGATATACAGGGCGGACTGCACGATTATTCTTTCCTCCTCGGGTATACCGTAGATCCCTGGACAAAACAGGTGACGTTCTATTATCCGGACGATTATTCGGGTAAATACAGCCTTTACCGCAAGAATGAGGATCAGACCTCATCCCTTGTCTGTTCCATGTCTTATGAAGTGGGAGACCGCGTCGTCCCCATGAGCGTCGATGAGGCAGGATACGGAAAGGGAAATGTCAGATTCGTTCTGGATTTCTCGGAAAACGGGGATTATCAGATCCCTGCTCCCGGACAGACTCTTACCTTTGTAATGACCGCAGACAATATGACTGCGGATATTTTCAGCGGAAGGACCATTTCCAAGGTAGTTGAGATAAACAGCGATACATTCTCAAGCCTCGAGATAGCGGTGGCCTTTGAAGAACTCGGCGATAACAGATACCGCCTGAGCTGGAACGAGACTGCGGCAAGTTCGTATATGATCCAGCGCAAGACGGGAAGAGGAGACTGGACCACAGTCGAAGAAGTAGGTCCCGATACCCTGAGCTATGATACGGGTCATCTTGAGCCCTGCAGGGAATATACCTACCGCGTTGCGGTGCTCCAGTCTGATGAGATCGTAAATGTATCATCGACATTCCCCATAACTACGGATATTTCAGTCACATATGCCACCGTATGGCCCACCAGAGATCTTACGCTCTATTCGGATGCCGCAGGCACCAATTCCATCGGCACCGCACATCTGGGCAAGTCATACTGCGTGCTCGATGTCCAGGGCAAGATGTTCCACATCTATACTCCCGAGGGCGGTGGTTATATCAACAGTGACTGCTGCATGATCAATCTTCCCGAGTATGTGGGAGGACTGTGTGCATATAACATCACCAACAGTTATTTCTCCAACTACATGGTGCATGAGTACGAGATAAAGGGCGTCAGCGGAATGATCACAGAAGGATATGAGAACGTCCTTCTTCAGGACGGTACTTTCCTTGTCCCGCTCCTTTACCCCGTGACCGACAAGCTCATAGCTGCGGCGGACAATGCTGCGGAGGACGGATTCAGACTCAAGATCTACGATTCCTTCAGGCCCTATGTCGCAACAAGATCTATTTACGATATTACTGAGCTCCAGCTCGACAGAGGACTTCCGGACAGCATGATGTCCCGCATTCAGCTCTCTGAGTATCTTGTTATGAGGGATGCGGGTCTGATCACCGCCAGATATACGGATACAGAACTGATCAAAGAGACCATCATGGAGGAGAACGAGGAGATAACCGCAAGAAGACTCGCTCTTTCCCAGGGATATGTGGTAGATCCCAATAATCCGGAGGTTTACATTCAGCTTGCTCCCGACGGTACGGCAGATGCCACCTCGGCGATCACCGCAGAGATGTATATGCTCCTTCTTGGAGAAAATCCCGTCACCTATCGTATGGCTATGCTCGATAACAGATATCCTCTCAACGATTTCCTTGCGGGCGTCGGATCCAGACATAATCTCGGCGTTGCCATGGACCTTACTCTCGAGAGCATTGAGACCGGTGAGGAGATCTATGCGCAGACCAGGATGCATGACCTCAGCTTTAATTCCGAACTCGGAAGGAACAACGGTTCCGCCGATCTCCTTGCAAGCTACATGCTCGATGCCGGCTTCAGAGGCCTTTACAGCGAGTGGTGGCACTTCCAGGACGATGAGGTCAAGAACCGCCTCAATCCCGTCAGCGTGAGAGAGGGGGTTTCCATAGAAGGCTGGAAGGTGGACGATAAGGGCGTCAGATACCGTCTTGCCGACGGCACATATGTCACCGGAGAATATAATATCGACGGCACCGTTTACGTGTTTGACGATTTCGGTTATATCTCCGCTCCCTGATTGATTTTTCGCCTGATAGGTAGTATATTTCTATATGTTTGGGTTTTTGCATATTATTTGAAAGGAAATTTTTTGTCATGAAAAAAAGTAAGGCAGTCGCCATAATTCTTATCGTGCTGGTCCTCATCTGTGGACTGGGTTACATGGATATATGGGGTTATGACGGACGTGGCACCGGAAATGCTTCGGATATCAAGCTCGGACTTGATCTTGCGGGCGGTGTTAGTATCACATATCAGGTTGTTGGAGAGGAAGATCCTTCCGAGACCGATATGGCCGATACCATTTACAAGCTTCAGCAGAGAGTTGCCGTATATTCTACGGAAGCTCAGGTTTATCAGGAAGGATCCGACAGGATTGCCATCGAGATCCCCGGAGTCAGTGATGCTGAGACCATACTGACCCAGCTCGGACGTCCCGGAGCACTTTATTTTATCAGTGAGACCGATTCTGACGGAAATGCCAACTATTCATATCAGAACGTTATGAATGAGGACGGTTCCTACGGATACGAATACATGCTCACCAAGTCCATCGATGAGCTTATGGCTGACGGTTCGGTCTGCATCACCGGTACCGATGTTGCCGATGCGAGAGCGGTATCCCAGAGCGACAACATGAAGAATCTGGAGTATGCCGTATCTCTTTCCCTCACTCCCGAAGGAAGCGCCAAATTCGCTGAGGCTACCCAGAGAGCCGTGAGCAAGGGATATGAGACCATCGGAATCTATTATGACGGAAGATTTGTAAGCGTCCCCAGAGTAAACGATGTCATCGGAAACGGTTCCGCATCCATCACCGGAGACTTCACCTATGAAGAGGCAGAGAACCTTGCATCCACAATAAGGATCGGCGGACTCAGTCTTGAACTCGAAGAGCTCCATTCAAAGGTGGTCGGAGCACAGCTCGGTATCGATGCCATAAACACCTCACTCAAAGCAGGTGCCATCGGTCTCGCCATTGTTGCCGCTTTCATGATCGTCGTATATCTCATCCCCGGACTTGCATCTGCGCTTGCGCTCTGCCTGTACGTGGTACTTATAGTTTTCCTTCTCATCGGATTTAACGATGTACTTACCCTTACACTTCCCGGTATCGCCGGTATCATCCTTTCAATAGGTATGGCAGTCGATGCGAACGTTGTCGTCTTCGCACGTATCAGAGAGGAACTTTCAAGGGGAGACAGCGTTGAGAGCGCCATCAACACAGGTTACAGCAAGGCACTGTCCGCGATCATCGACGGAAACGTAACAACCCTGATCGCAGCCGTTGTCCTTCTTTTCCTCGGACCCTCCAATGTCAAGGGATTTGCACAGACACTTGCTCTCGGTATCGTCCTTTCCATGTTCACCGCACTTTTCGTTACCAAGTGGATCATGAAAGCATTCTATGCACTCGGCCTTAGGGGCATTAAGCTCTACGGCAAGGGCAAAGACAGGAAGGTCATCGATTTCCTCAGCAAGAAGACCGTATTTATCGCAATTTCGGTTGTTCTGATCCTTGCAGGCTTCATATTCATGGGCATCAACAAGAGCGCAGGAAAGGGAGCACTCAATTACTCACTTGATTTCGTCGGCGGAACCGCTACCACCGTTGACTTCAATGAGAACTACTCACTCCAGCAGCTCAATGATACTGTTGTTCCCAGAGTTGAGGCTGTTACCGGAAGCAATGTACAGGTGCAGACCGTACAGAATTCCAACGAGGTCATCTTCAAGACTTCATCACTTGAGTCTTCAGTAAGGACCGCACTTGAGAACATGTTCATCTCCGAGTTCGGAGTCAATTCATCAAGCATCCAGACGGAGACAATCTCCTCCACCATCTCCAATGAGATGAAGAGAGATACCGTCATCGCAGTCATTGTTGCGATCCTCTGCATGCTCGTTTATATCAGGGTCAGATTCAAGGATATCCGTTTCGGTATCTCCTCAGTCCTTGCACTTGTACATGACGTTCTCGTAGTGCTCGCATTCTATGCTGCGGCAAGAGTATCTGTCAGCAACACCTTCGTTGCCTGCATGCTCACCATTGTCGGTTATTCCATAAATGCGACCATCGTTATATTTGACCGTGTACGTGAGAATATGGCAAACGCAGGAAAGAGCGATATCGTTCCCATTGTAAACAAGAGCGTTACACAGACCCTTTCAAGAAGTATCTTCACATCACTGACCACCTTCGTAATGGTCGCACTCCTTTACATCATGGGTGTGTCCAGCATCAAGGATTTCGCACTTCCTCTCATGGTCGGTATCGGATGCGGATGTTACTCATCGGTATGTCTCGCAGGCGCTTTCTGGGTGATCCTTTCCGAGAAATTCCCTGCAAAGGCTGATAAGTAAAATAGCTCTTTTACGCGGGGACGTTATCGTCCCCGCTATTTTTTTCGTAAATTTCGTAAGCTTGAAGGAGCATATATGGCTGAAAAATGGCTTGAGATAAAAAAGGGCGGTAATTTCGTTGAGTGGGGCACAAGGCTCGGTGTTGATCCGCTCTGCGCAAGAGTCATAAGAAACCGAGGGATTGAGAATATCGAGGATGCCGAGCGGTATCTTAAAGGCGGACTTAAGTCCCTTCACGATCCTTTTCTGCTCCCTGATATGGACAGGGCGGTCGAAGCCATCAGGGAAGCGGTACGTGACGGCATTAGGATAAGGATCGTCGGGGATTATGATGTGGACGGCGTCACCTCAACAGTTATCCTGTGTAAATGCCTCACAGCCTTCGGAGCTTCCGTATCATATGCTGTTCCCGACCGTGTGAAGGACGGATACGGAATCAATGAGTCAATAGTAAGGAAAGCGTCTGAGGACGGGACCGGTCTTATAATAACCTGCGATAACGGAATAGCTGCCAAGGAGCAGATACGGCTTGCTTATGAGCTCGGGATGAAGGTGGTCGTGACAGATCATCATCAGGTTCCCTACACCGAAGAAAACGGGGAAAGGTATGAGATCCTTCCCGAATGCGAGGCGGTTGTGGATCCGCACAGAGACAAAAGCATCTATCCCTTCAGGGGAATATGCGGCGCAATGGTCGCATTTAAGACAATGCAGGCTCTCTGCACATCCTGTCCCTCCGAAGAACTGTCGGAAGCTCTGGAAGAATGCATACAGTTTGCCGCACTGGGAACCGTATGCGATATCATGGAGCTTAAGGATGAAAACAGGATCCTCGTAAGGGAAGGGATAAAGAGGATAGAAAACACCGGAAATACCGGACTTAAATGCCTTATTGAAGCTAACTCCCTTTCGGGCGCTCGTATCAGTACATACTCTCTTGGGTTTGTTATCGGGCCCTGTATCAACTCTACCGGAAGGCTTGAGAGTGCGTCGGATTCCGTTGCACTTCTTTTGTCTGAGGACAGGGAAGAGTGCTTCAGGGAAGCGCTGCGCATCAGGGAGCTGAACGATCAGAGAAAGACTATGACGGTCAGCGGCGTGGAGGAAGCCATGGCTCTCATAAAGAGCGAAAACCTCCTTGAGAAGAAGATCCTTGTGCTGTTTTTGCCTCATATCCATGAGAGTATCGTGGGACTTGTCGCGGGCAAGATAAAAGAAAGCTTTAACAGACCTGTTCTTGTTATCACGAGAACGGAAAACGGTCTTAAGGGCTCAGCAAGATCCATCCCCGCCTACAACATGTTTGAAAAACTCTCCGAGGTCAAAGAACTCTTTACCGCATTCGGGGGACATGCCATGGCTGCGGGCTTTTCCCTTAAAGAAGAGGATCTTCCCGAGCTACGCAGAAGACTTGAGGAAAACAGCGGACTTACAAGTGATGACCTTGTAAAGGAAGTGCGGTTTGATGCCGTTATTCCCATGTCCTATGTCTCAAAGAAACTGATAAAGGACCTGTCCATGCTTGAACCGCTGGGAACCGGCAATCCCGGAGCTCTTTTTGTCAGCAGGGATGTCAGGATCACGGATATCAGCCGGATGGGCAGGGAAGGAAAGTACGGAAGACTTACTGCAGAGTCCGATGGCCGGACATATAAACTCACATATTTCGGCAATATGGATGAGCTGGAAGAGTACATAAGATCAAAAAACAATCCTCAAATATTGCTAAATTCTGCTCAAAAAGATGCAAAAACTGCTTTTGACATCTGTTATGAGATAAAAATCAACGAATATAAAGGAAACGAATATATAGATTACAATCTTAAATATTTGCGATAATACGGGCTTTCTTTGGAAACTGAAATTTTGTTTAGAGTTTCTTAATTATTTTTAGATTTTTATAAGTCTTTCGACATATTTTTGACACATTTATCATTTAGTATATGTATCAAGATAACTAATAAGAGTTAGTTATTCTCCCCCCTCATAAGAAACGGAAAAGAGCTTCGGTGACCCGAAGCTCTTTTTCGTTTTGCGGATAAAGCGGAGTTACATAAAAACGGGATTTATATTATAATTGTTACTACTATAGTGCACGAATTAATTAATTGCACTTTCGCGGACTGCAAATGGCTTAGATGATACATTTTCAGCCCGCGATACGGCAATTACTAAATTCGTTGACTATAGAAGATGATTGGAAAATGCAGATGTTTGCCGAAGTCATAATCGATGTGAGCATAGAAAAACTTGACAGGCCCTTCACTTACCGGATACCGGACAGGCTATCCGGTATTGTTTGCGTGGGAAGCAGGGTCAGGATCCCTTTCGGCAGCGGAAATACCGAGAAAAAGGGCTATGTCACGGCAATCAGGGAAACCTCCGGGTTTGATGACGGTAAGATAAAAGACATCACCGGAATGGTCGAGGGAAGCGTCAGCGCAGAGGACAGGAGCTTTGAGACCGCTTCTTTTATAAAGGATACTTACGGCGGAACTCTTTCACAGGCATTGAAGGTCGTTATACCCGCCGGATCGAAGGTGAAGCCCGCCGTTATAAAGACTCTTGTGCGTAAGGCGGACACCGAACAGCTTAAGTCCGTTCTGGCGGAATGCATCAGGAAAAAACAGCCCGCAAGAGAAAGACTCATAAGAGCTCTCATAGATAACGACAGGATACCGGGCGAGTGGATCTCGGGAAAGCTCGGAGTAAGCTCACAGACCGTTGTTTCCGTCATTAAGCAGGGACTTGCCGTACTTGAGACGGGAACGGAATACAGGAAGCCCTCAATATCTGAGATCGGTGCATCGGGTAATGTCACCCTCAATGACGAACAGAGAAAGATCGTGGATGCCATAGGACCTAAGATAGAAGGTGGGGCCCATGAGGTATGCCTGATACACGGAGTCACAGGAAGCGGCAAGACTGAAGTATATCTTCAGCTTGCGGAGAAAACAGTCTCTCTGGGAAAACAGGTGATCTTCCTGATACCGGAGATAGCACTCACCTATCAGACCCTTGCCAGGTTTTACGCTAAGTTTGGGGACAGGGTCAGCGTGCTCAATTCCAATATGTCCGCGGGCGAGAGGTTCGATCAGTGCGAGAGGGCCAGACATAAGGACATAGATATCATCATAGGTCCCAGATCCGCCCTGTTTACCCCTTTCCCGGAGATCGGTCTCATCATAATGGATGAGGAGCATGAGGCGAGCTATAAGTCCGAACAGACGCCCAAATACCACGCAAGAGAGGTGGCAAAGGAGATAGCAAAAAGGAGCGGTGCGGTATTTGTCATGGGATCCGCAACACCTTCCGTCGAAACATATCTTGATGCTTCGGAAAACAGGATATCTCTTTTTGAATTAAATGAAAGGGCTACGGGTGCCACACTTCCCGAAACGGAGATAGTCGACCTTCGTGCAGAGCTTTCTTCGGGTAACAGATCCATGTTCTCAAGAAAGCTTAAGGCAAGAATGGATGAAGCGATTAAAAAGGGCGAGCAGGTCATGCTCTTTTTAAACAGGAGAGGCTTTTCCGGACAGATATCCTGCAGGGAATGCGGTAAGAACATTATGTGTCCGCACTGCGATGTTCCCATGTCCCTTCATACGGGGAACAGGCTCATATGCCATTATTGCGGCGAGACAGCGGAGAAGCCTGCGGTATGTCCATCCTGCGGTTCAAAATATCTGGCTGCCATAAAGGCCGGAACGGAGCAGGTCGAGGAGAGGGTCGCAAAGCTTTATCCCGGTGTCGCTACGCTCAGGATGGATAAGGATACCACTTCCCGGAAAGGCTCCTATGAAATGATTCTTTCCGCTTTTTCCTCAGGTGAAGCACAGATCCTGATAGGAACCCAGATGATCGTAAAGGGGCATGATTTTCCGAATGTCACGGTTGTGGGCATACTTGCGGCGGATCTTTCTCTGGGAGTGCCCGATTACAGAGCTGCGGAGAGAACCTTCCAGCTGATAGCCCAGGCCTGCGGAAGAGCTGGCAGGGGAGAGAAAAAAGGCTATGCCGTCATTCAGACCTATCAGCCGGATAATTATGCCATTACATCAGCTGCGGCTCAGGATTACAAGGCATTTTTTGACGAGGAGATCGCGTTCAGGCTCTCGGCCGGATATCCGCCTGCCGTTCATATGATGGCCGTGCAGTTTTTCGGGACAGATGAAAAGCTGACTGCGTCACTTGCGGCACAGGTTTGCGGTGTGATAAAGTCAGAGCGGAGTCTCAGGGTCCTGGGCCCCGCCCCTGCGGGAATAGCCAGGATAAAGGACTATTACAGATACGTTTTATATGTCAAAGATCCGGATACGGACAATCTCGGAAAGGCCAGGGAAATCATCGAAGATCACTTAAGGGAGACCGAGATGAAGGGCTGTTTTGTACAGTATGATCTGGATCCGGTAAATATGATTTAGAGAGGTGAGATAATGGCATTAAGAAACATCAGAGAATTCGGGGATCCCGTACTTAACAAGGTATGTCTCGAAGTTAAGGAAATGAATGAGCGCAATAAGCAGCTCATAGATGACATGTTCGAGACTATGTATGACTCGAACGGAGTCGGACTTGCGGCTCCCCAGGTGGGCGTTCTCAAGAGGATCGTGGTCATCGATACAACAGGTGAAGATCCCATCGTTCTGATAAACCCTAAGATCACGGAAACAGACGGGGAGCAGACAGGTTACGAAGGGTGCCTGAGCCTGCCCGGCAAGAGCGGGATAGTCACAAGGCCCAATCACGTTATATGCGAAGCACTCGACAGGGACATGAATCCCATAGTCGTTGAGGGCACCGAGCTCCTTGCACGTGCCATCTGTCATGAGCTTGACCATCTTGACGGTCATCTCTACACGGAAAAACTCGAGGGTGAGCTCATAGACAATGAGGAACTCATGAGTGGCGATGACGACGAGGAAGAGCAGCAGGAAGACTGATATGAAGATACTTTTTATGGGAACGCCGGACTTTGCTGCCGGCAGTCTGAAAAGCCTTATAAGCGCAGGCTATGAGATATCTGCGGTGGTGACCCAGCCGGACAGACCGAAAGGGCGGAGCGGAAAGCCTGTTTTTTCACCCGTTAAGGAGGTTGCGGTCGCGGCAGGCATACCCGTGCTTCAGCCGCAGAGGATCAAAAATCCCGAAGAGACAGCAAGGCTCCTTGAGTATCCTGCGGATATTTATGTGGTCGCGGCATTCGGACAGATCCTTTCAAAGGAGATACTGCAGCAGCCGAGACTCGGATGCATCAATGTACATGCATCCCTTCTTCCCGGCTACAGGGGAGCATCTCCCATTCAGAGAGTCATATTAAACGGTGAGAAAAAGACGGGCGTCACCATAATGCAGATGAACGAGGGGCTTGATACGGGTGACATACTGTACAGCAAGTCGCTTGAACTTGCGCCCGATGAAACCTTTGAGACTCTTCATGACAGACTGATGGAGCTGGGAGGAGAGGCGCTTACGGAGGCACTGCCCCTTATAGAAAGCGGCAGCATCACACCCATTCCCCAGGATGATTCGCTCAGCAGCTATGCACCTCTCATAAAAAAAGAGGACGGAGTGATCGACTGGAGCGACAGCGCAGAGAAGATTTATGCAAGGGTCCGCGCGTTCAACCCCTGGCCGGGCGCATTTACCTATCTGAACGGAAAGATCCTCAAGATCTGGGGAGCACAGCCCTCGGATAAAAATGGAGAGCCCGGAGTCATCTTAAGCGTTGACAAGACTTCTTTTACCGTGGGATGCGGTGAAGGGGCCATAGTGGTAAATTCGCTTCAGCCCGAGGGCAAAAAGCAGATGGATACAGGTGCGTTTCTCCTGGGAAATAAGCTTGATACGGGAATGAGGCTCGGCTGAGGATATGGAAAATACCAGAGCCATAGTACTTGAAGTTCTGACGGAAGCTGAAAAGGATCAGGCCTCTTACGGCAGGATCCTTTCCGGTGTACTGGATAAATATAATTATCTTGACCGGCGTGATAAGGCATTCATCAAGCTCCTCGCAGAGGGGACTGTTGACAGGCGTATTACGCTGGATTTTATATTGGATAAAAAATCCTCCGTAAAGACGCATAAGATGAAGCCTGTCATCAGAAATATCCTGAGGATGGGCGTATATCAGATCATCTTTACGGATTCGCCTGCCTATGCGGTTGTCAAGGAGTCCGTCGCACTTGCGGGAAAACGCGGATTCAAAGGTCTCGGAGGCTTTGTAAACGGAGTCCTCAGGAATATCGCGGCACAGGCAGCGGCTGCGGGTAACAGTGCGGAAGAGCGGCTATCCGTATTTCTTCCCGCCCGCGGAGAGATGTCTGATGAGAAGTATTTCAGCATCAGATATTCCCTTCCGGAATTCATCTCTGAGCATTTTATATCGGAGCTTGGTGACAGAGCAGAATCCGTCATGAGCTCTATGAGCGGTATAAGGGGAGTGACGTTCCGTTTCAGTCTTAAGCTTTCACCTGAAGAGGTGGCGGAGGCTGTGGGGAGGATCGAGGCAGCAGGCGTACAGATGGATGCGGAGGATGGCGAGCCCCGCATATATCATGCTTTCCGTACCGGTGATATCAGGAGCCTTCCGGGATATGATGAGGGACTTTTCAATGTGCAGGATCTGAGCTCCTATAAGGCGGTCCTTTCTGCAGGGATAACCAAAGGTGATAAGGTCCTTGATCTGTGTGCCGCACCCGGCGGCAAGACCGTGCTCGCATCCGAACTTGCGGGAGATGAAGGGTCCGTTACTTCATGCGATATATCGGATTATAAGGCAGACCTCATAACGGAAAACATCACGAGGATGAACTGCAGAAACGTCAGGGTTCTTGTAAGGGATGCCACGGTGCCCGTTCCCGAAGATGAAGATAAATACGATGTGGTGATCATGGACGTTCCATGTTCCGGCCTCGGAGTGATAGGCAAGAAAAGAGATATAAAATACAACCTGACGCCGGAGGGCATGGAATCTCTCTGTGAACTTCAGAAAAAGATAGCAGATGCCGGAGTAAGATATGTCAGCAAAGGCGGCATCCTCATGTACTCCACCTGCACCATAAGACGCGCGGAAAATGAGGACAGGGTCAGATATATAACGGAAAACTATCCGTTTACCGTAGTAAAGGGTCCGGTGCAGCTCCTTCCCGATGAAGCAACACAGGACGGCTTCTTCTATACCATACTCCGGAAGGCGTGAGACTTTTTTTACATTTTTGAAGGAACGGGATCCGGATTTGATCCGCCTGTCATTTATTTAGAAATTCATGAAAGATATAAAATCCTTAACACTTGAACAGCTTAAAGAAGAGATGACCGCGATCGGTGAAAAGCCTTTCCGCGCAGGTCAGATATACAAATGGCTCCACGTAAAGCTTGTAAACTCTTTTGATGAGATGACGGACCTTTCGGCATCACTCAGGGAGAAGCTTGCAAAGGAGTATGAGATTACGGACCTTAAGCAGCTTGAAGTCCAGATCTCAAAAGAAGACGGAACCCGCAAATACCTCTTTGCCTTAGGTGACGGCAATACGGTGGAGAGCGTCCTCATGAGATACCATCACGGCAATTCCGTGTGCATATCATCACAGGTCGGCTGCAGGATGGGCTGTAAATTCTGCGCTTCCACCATTGGCGGATGCATAAGGAGCCTGACCTCTTCGGAGATGCTCGACCAGATCTATAAGATCTCCGCAGACATAGGAGAGAGAGTATCTAATGTCGTTGTCATGGGAATGGGTGAACCCATGGATAACTATGACAATGTTGTCAGATTTATCACCATGATCAGCGACGAAAACGGCCTTAATATCAGTCAGAGAAATCTAACGGTATCCACCTGCGGCCTTGTTCCGGAGATAAGAAAACTGGCGGATCTGCAGCTCAGTATCACGCTGGCCATTTCCCTTCATGCGGGAACCGATGAGAAGAGAAAGAGCCTCATGCCGATAGCAAACAAGTATTCCATAGCAGAGCTTACGGATGCCTGTGCATATTATTTTAAAAAGACGGGAAGAAGGCTCACTTTTGAATACAGCCTCATAGCAGGTGTCAATGATACGGAAAAAGATGCGGATGATATCGCCCGTATAGCGAGAAAAGTCTCCGCACATGTCAACCTGATCCCCGTCAATCCCGTGACTGAAACAGGCTTTAAGCCCACGGCCGGACGGGATACAAATGCATTTAAGAACGCCCTTGAAAAAAGAGGTGTCACGGCGACCGTAAGACGCGAGATGGGCCGTGATATCGACGGTGCATGCGGGCAGCTCCGAAAGAGGCGGATGGAGAACCTTACTTAATTGATTTATAGGTAAAATAATGGTAAAATCATCCCGCTGTGGGCATTTTTACCGCAATTACCCGATAATGGCAGGTACAAAAAGGTGCTGAAAGTCTTTTCGTGTTCCGATACGGGACTCATGAGAAAATCGAATCAGGACTGCGTGTATACTTCGGATACTCCTACCGGAGATCTTTTGAATGTATTCATCGTGGCGGACGGTATGGGCGGACACGCTGCCGGTGAACTGGCTGCGCGCACTGCAGTAAATACCATGCTCGACTGCATCAGAGGTTCATCCGAGAGAAATCCCGCGGTGTCCCTCAGGAAGGCGGTAAGGGCAGCCAACAAGGCGGTCTATGAAAGATCCCTCGAAGACATCTCGAGAGAGGGAATGGGGACCACCGTCGTGGCCTGCACATTCATCGAGAATGTGGTCCAGGTGGTCAATGTCGGAGACAGCAGGATGTATATCATCTCCGGCAAGAATATCAGGCAGGTAACCGTCGATCATTCCCTGGTAGAGGAAATGATCAGAAGAGGTGGGATCACAAGGGAAAGAGCCAGATCCCATCCTGATAAAAATGTCATCACAAGAGCGGTGGGCATCAAACCCGATGTCGAACCCGATGTATTCTCCGGCATCCTTGAGAGCGGGGATACTGTTATGCTGTGCACCGACGGTCTTACCAACATGGTCACGGATGACAGGATCAGGCAGATAATAGACGGATCATCCGATGTCGTCGAAGCTGCCGAAAAACTTGTTAAAGAAGCCAACGAGAACGGCGGACTGGATAACATTTCCGTTGTACTTGTCAGATATGAGGACGACCATTCATGATCAAGATCGGAATGACAATTGCAGATCGCTATGAGATCCTCGAAAAGATCGGCACCGGCGGAATGGCGGATGTTTATAAGGCGGTTGACAACAAGCTTTCCAGGAATGTTGCCATCAAGGTCTTAAAGCAGGAATTTGCCGAGAATGAGAACTTTGTTTCCAAATTCCGTGTTGAAGCACAGGCTGCTGCGGGACTCATGCATCCCAACGTCGTAAACGTCTACGATGTAGGTGAAGAGAGCGATTTTCACTATATTGTTATGGAACTTGTTGAGGGTATCACCCTCAAGAAATATATCGAGAAGAAATCAAGACTGTCCTTTGAAGAGGCAGTCAGCATCGCTATTCAGGTGGGAATGGGAATTGAGGCTGCCCACGAGAAACATATCATCCACAGGGATATCAAGCCTCAGAACATCATCATCTCACTTGCCGGAAAGGTCAAGGTCACAGACTTCGGTATCGCCAAGGCTGCGACCAGCAACACCATCACATCGAATGTAATGGGTTCTGTTCATTACACCTCTCCCGAACAGGCAAGGGGCGGGTATTCCGATGAGAAGAGCGATATCTATTCGCTCGGTATCACTCTGTTTGAAATGCTCACAGGAAGGGTTCCTTTTAACGGAGAGACCACCGTGGCTATCGCCATAATGCATATCCAGGATCCCATGCCTTCACCCAGGGACTATGTTCCGGAGATCCCCTATTCACTCGAGGATATCGTTCTTAAGTGCTGTGAGAAATCACCCGACAGAAGATACCAGAACATGCAGGAGCTTGTTGAGGATCTTAAGCAGTGCCTCCTTACTCCCGATGATGATTTCGTTGTAAGGAACGGAGTTGAGACAGACGGTACGAGAAGCGTTACCGATGAGGAACTTGAGGAGATCCGCAGCTATACCAAGAAACCGGATTATTACTATCCCGAGGATGATCCCGATGATTCCCAGATGAGGCTTGCGGACAGGAATAACTATTATCCGGAAGACGGAGATGAACCGCCTTCAAGGCATTCCGATTTCGACGGCCCCACCAGGATGGAGAAAGTTACCACTGTCTTATCGATCCTTGCCGGAATAGTGATCGTAATGATCATCATCTATCTTGCCCTGAAGATAATCGGAAACCGTATGGATGGTCCCGAAACCGGCGGAGAAACTTCATCGATCGTGATAAACGACTCTAATCAGCCTGCGGTGACCGAGGCGGTAGAAGTCAAGATGCCCGCGGTGGTTGGTATTGATTTTGAAACTGCAAGGAATTCCCTTGTTTCACTGGGACTTAATCCTCTGGTAAGCTTCCAGGAATCCGAGATAATCCCCTCCGGAACCGTCATCAGCTGTGACGTACAGGAAGGAGCAAGCATAATCTCAGGCTCTAATGTCAATCTTCTGGTAAGCTCCGGAACCGATTCCGTAGAGATGCCGGATGTTGTCGGAAAGGCTGTATCTGAAGCAACCAGTACTCTTGTGCTCAAGGGCTTTACGGTCAATACGGTAGAGGCAAATTCCGACACCGTACCTGCGGGATATGTTATTTCACAGAATCCGGATCCGGGAGTCATGGCCGCAAAGGGTGTATCCATCACCATAACGGTCAGCGTCGGAGCTGCCGATATCAAGGTTGTCGTTCCCAAGCTCGTCGGAGAGGATGAGACGGATGCGACCATCATCTGTATAGAAAATGAACTCAGCATAGGCAAGATCACCTATGTTGCATCCAATGACTATGAAGAGGGAATGGTATGTTCACAGTCCATTGCCGAGGGTTCTTCCGTAAGTGAAGGAACCATCATCGATTTTGAGGTGAGCACCGGTCCCGTAAAACATACATATAAGTGCAATCTCAATGTCTCGGCTCCTTCATCGTCCGAAGCTCCTGACTACATAAGCGGAAGCGAAGTGAGGATGAGACTGGTGGGTTCTGACGGAAAGGTCCTTCTCGACCAGACCACCAAGGAATTCCCTTATACGGCGAATTTCTACGGCATCAGCTGTCCGTCCGGTGTTCTGACCATGACCTACACCGTGACCACAGAGAGTACCACCACAATCGGTGAAGACGGAAATACCGTGACCAATCCCGGCACAAGCGTTGAAAAATCCTTCACGAGAGAGATTCAGTTTACACAGGAAGAAGGTTGATGGATTCCTTACAGGGTAAGATCATAAAAGGAATAGGCGGTTTTTACTATGTCGCCGCAGGTTCCGATCTATATGAATGCAGAGCAAAAGGGGCTTTCCGTAAGGAAGGCCTCAAGCCGCTTGTTGGGGATGATTGCGTTATAGACGTCATCGACTCCGTCAAAAAAATTGGAAATGTCACGGATATCCTTCCCAGAAAAAATTCTCTTTTCAGGCCCGAAGTCGCAAATATTGATCTTGTCCTGATCGTTTTTGCGGTGAAAAATCCGGACCCTTCACTTAATCTTCTTGATAGATTCCTCATAAATCTTGAAAAAGAAAACCTTAAGGGCATCATAGTATTCAACAAAGAAGATAACGATCTAGGCGGCGACGGCGAAAAGTACAGCCGCGTCTACAAAGATGCCGGATATGATGTGAGACTGATATCTGCGCTAACGGGAGAGGGCTTTGACGATCTTCTGGGTCTCATAAAAGGCAGGACCTGCGCGCTTGCGGGCCCCAGCGGTGTCGGCAAATCCACGACCATCAACCGCCTCTACGGAGAGGAAATCTCCGCGACGGGAGAGATCAGTGCAAAGATAAGCAGGGGAAAAAACACCACCAGACATTCCGAACTCTTCAGGATCGCGGAAGATACCTATATCTGCGATACTCCGGGCTTTACGAGCTTTGAAAACAGGGGGATAGTCAAAGAGGATCTCTGGAAGTATTACCCTGAATTTGCGGAGTTTGAAAAAGAATGCCGTTTTGCCGGATGCTCGCATATCTCCGAGCCCGATTGCGGCATCAAAAAGGCTCTTGCCGAAGAAAAAATCTCTATTGTCAGATATGACAATTATTGTAAAATATATAAAGAGGTCGAATCGCAGAACAGGTACAGATGATAAGGGGAATTATATTTTTTTGTATCATGTTAAACGATTAACAAATTGTTTTTACAAATAAATAAGGGAGGTACATTTATGAAGATCTATGTCAATGCTTCCGTGACCAGGGGAGGAAACGGAAGTAAGGAATCACCCTTCAAGTCCATTCAGGACGCGGCCAATATCGCGGTCGCGGGTGATGAAGTCATCGTCGCACCCGGAATCTACAGAGAATATGTAAATCCCAGGCATCCCGGAAAAGAGGATGCAAGGATCTCTTACATTTCCGAGAAGCCTCTCGCAGCGGTCATCACCGGTGCCGAGGTGGTAACGGACTGGAAGAAGTACAAGGGATCGACATATGTAACGAGGATCAACAATACCGTATTCGGCGCCTACAATCCCTATATTCAGGAGGTTGAGGGCGACTGGTATTTTGCGGACAATCATATGCATACCGGAAACGTATTTTTAAACGACCGTATGATGTATGAGACCGCAGACCTTAAAGAGTGCCTTGAGGGCAAGGTATATGACAGGAGCTGGGAACCCGAGTGGTCCGTTTACAAGTGGTACTGTGAGCAGGACGAGAAGACGAATGAAACTGTGATCTATGCCAACTTCAAGGACAAGGATCCTTCGAAGGAAAAGGTCGAGATCACAGTACGCCGCAACTGCTTTATGCCTTCGGAAAAATATATCGGATATATCACACTTTCCGGATTTACCGTCTGCAAGGCTGCAACGACCTGGGCACCTCCCGCAGCATTCCAGGACGGAATGATCGGCGCGCACTGGTCAAAGGGATGGATCATCGAGGACTGCGATGTATACGGATCCAAGTGCTGCGGAATATCCTTCGGAAATTATTCCCAGGAAAATAACGACAATTACTTTTTCCATAAGCATGTAAAGAGCCCGACCCAGATGGAGAGGGATGCCGTATGCCGCGCGCAGTATGACGGCTGGACCAAGGAGACCGTAGGCGGACACATCGTCAGAAGATGTAATATCCACCACTGTGAGCAGACAGGTATCGTCGGAAGAATGGGATGTGTCTTCTCAATCATCGAGGACAACCACATTCATCACATCAACAACATGCAGCAGCTCGGCGGAGCAGAGATCGCAGGCATCAAGTTCCATGCGGCAATCGATGTTACTTTCCGCAGGAATCACATCCATCACTGCTGGATGGGCATCTGGTGCGACTGGGAGGCACAGGGAACAAGGATCACACAGAATTTCCTGCATGACAACTGCTTCCCTGATTTCATCGAGGCAAAGCCGGACCGCTTCGATCAGGATCTCTTCGTTGAGGTAGGACACGGTCCCATCCTCATCGACAATAACATCCTGCTTTCGCCCTGCTCGCTCCGTATCCCCACAGAGGGTGTCGCAATGGTACACAACCTTGTATGCGGATCCTTTGTCATGGTGGGAAGCGGCGTTGACTCTGTTGTAAACGGACAGCGCGAGCCCCGTTATACGCCTTACCATATCCCTCACCGCACCGAAGTACTCGGTTTTATGACCATCCTTCACGGTGATGACAGATTTTACAACAACATCTTTATCCAGAATACTAAGGTCCCCAAGAACTACTTAAAGGGCTGGGACCCTAAGCGCACCCCTACCAATCTCGAGGTCGGAACCCATGTATGGGATGAGTACCCTGTTTATGAGGACTGGATAAAGCTCTTTGATATCGGTAAGAGACGTCCTGACATGGGCAAGCTTGCCACCGGACATTTCGGACACCTTCCCGTCTGGATCCACGGCAATGCATATCTGAACGGTGCCAAGTCCTTTGCAAGAGAGAAGGATAAGCTGGTGGACAAGAAGACCAAGGCATATGTAAAGCTTCAGGAAAAGAAGGGCGTTTACAGCCTTAAGACGAATGTTTTCGACATAGTCAAAGACTTCAAGGTCAACATGATCGATACCGCAACCCTCGGTAAGGCCTTTGAGCCCGAGCAGTGTTATGAGAATACAGACGGAACGCCCATAACCTTTAACGAGGACTATTTCGGAAACAAGAGAGGCATCAATGTCATTCCCGGACCTTATGCAAACGAGGGACTTTCGGGAGAGATCATCTGGGAAGATAAATAAAAAACCATAGGGGGTTTTATGGCACACATTGTAGTTAATACAAAGAAGAGCAAAGGAACTATCAACAAGAATATCTACGGACATTTTTCCGAGCATCTCGGAAGATGCATCTATGAGGGACTCTTTGTAAAAGAAGAGGACGGCATCCCCAACGTAAACGGCATGAGGACCGATGTTGTGGAGGCACTTAAGAAGATAAAAGTGCCTGTACTCAGATGGCCCGGAGGATGCTTCGGTGATACCTATCACTGGATGGACGGTATCGGACCTGCGGAGAACAGAAAGAAGATCGTAAACACAAACTGGGGCGGAGTTACCGAAGACAATTCCTTCGGAACCCATGAATTCCTCGAACTCTGCAGACAGATCGGCTGCGAGCCCTATTTTTCGGGAAATGTCGGAACCGGTTCCGTTCAGGAGCTTTCCGACTGGATCGAGTACTGCAACATGGGCGGAATCTCACCCATGGCTGACTTAAGACGCGCCAACGGACAGGATGCTCCCTGGAACGTAAAATACTGGGGGATCGGAAATGAGACCTGGGGATGCGGCGGCAACATGACTCCGGAATTCTACTCGGATGTCTGCAAGCAGTACAGCTCCTTTATGAGAAATTATGATTCCGAGCATCCTATCTACAAGGTTGCGGTAGGTCCCAACGGCAATGATTACAACTGGACAAGAGTTGTTGCCGAGAAGGCAGGAAACATGGTGGATGCATTCTCGCTCCATTACTATACCGTTACCGGTCCCGACTGGAACCACAAGAACTCTGCGACCGAATTCTCAAAGAGCGATTATTTTGAGACCATCGCAAAGACTCTGTATATCGGAGAACTGATGGATGTACATTCATCCATACTTAAGCAGTATTCAAAACCCGATCATCAGCTCAAACTCATTGTTGATGAATGGGGCAACTGGTTTGCGGTAGAGCCCGGAACCAATCCCGGATTCCTCTATCAGCAGAATACCGTGCGCGATGCCATAGTCGCAGGACTCAACCTCAACATGTTCAATGACAGATGTGACATGGTCGTTATGGCTAACATCGCTCAGATGATCAACGTGCTTCAGTCCGTGATCCTAACGGAAGGTCCCAGGATGGTCCTTACTCCGACTTATCACGTATACGATATGTTCAAGGGCCACATGGATGCACGCCAGGTAGAAAGCTATGCCGAGGCAGAAGATCTTAAGGACGGAGATCACACGATCCCTTCACTGAGCGTCTCCGCATCCGAGAAGGACGGAAAGCTTACCATCACCATCGTAAACACCGATCCGGAAAAGAGTGCGGACCTCGATGTCATCATCGGAGGATGCAAGATTGCAGGTGCCACCGCACAGACTCTTTCGGGAGCTCTAAGCGCTCACAATACCTTTGATGCTGCAGATAATGTCTGCCCTGAGGATCTTGCAGTCACCGTAGCAGAGTCAGGAGACTCCGTTAAGGTTTCCGTTCCCGCAGCAAGCGTAACTCTGATCACAGCTGACGAGAACTGATAAAGTATATTCAATCCGCTAAAAAGTCACTGTCCGAAAAAGGAAATGGTGCCGGAAGGCAATGGGGGTCATTTCCGCCGGACAGTGGCTTTTTT
>CAMNEB010000018.1 GCA_946536155.1 uncultured Lachnospiraceae bacterium
TGGTAAGTCCCGCATCTCTCATTGCGTTCTGTACGGGGATAGCTGTCCTCTCAACAAGGTCTCTGGTCAGCTCATCGAACTGTGCTCTTGAGAGGTTCATGTCGAAGTGCTTGGGACCTTCGTTTGTAGCGGTTATGAAAGGAAGGTTGATGTTGGTGGTCATTGCGCTGGAGAGCTCTTTCTTGGCCTTCTCTGCAGCTTCCTTGAGTCTCTGCATAGCCATCTTGTCTCCGGAAAGATCTACGCCTTCCTGCTTCTTGAACTCAGCGAGCATCCAGTCGATGATCTTGTTATCGAAATCATCGCCGCCGAGGTGGGTATCACCGTTGGTTGCAAGAACTTCGATGACGCCGTCGCCGATATCGATTATGGAAACATCGAAGGTGCCGCCGCCGAGGTCATATACCATGATCTTCTGCTCTTTTTCATTGTCGAGTCCGTATGCAAGTGCTGCAGCGGTGGGCTCGTTGATGATACGCTTTACATCAAGTCCTGCGATCTTGCCCGCATCCTTGGTCGCCTGACGCTGTGCGTCGTTGAAGTATGCGGGAACGGTGATGACGGCTTCGGTGACCTTCTCACCGAGATATGCTTCCGCATCATCCTTAAGCTTCTGAAGGATCATTGCGGAGATCTGCTGGGGTGAATATTTCTTTCCGTCAATGTTGCGGCCGCGGTCGGTACCCATATCTCTCTTGATCGAGGAGATGGTGTTGTCCGCATTGGTGACTGCCTGACGCTTTGCGGGCTCACCGACAAGTCTCTCACCGTTCTTGGTGAATGCAACGATCGAAGGGGTAGTTCTTGCGCCCTCTGCGTTTGCGATGACTGTGGGCTTTCCGCCTTCCATTACAGATACACAGCTGTTTGTTGTACCAAGGTCAATACCGATTATTTTGCTCATAATATTTTCCTCCTTAAAAGGTAACTTTAAAATTTATTGAACCACTGAGACCATACTGTGTCTGAGTACGGTACCGTGATATGTGTAGCCTTTGAGTAATTCCTGCGCGACCGTTCCGGATTCGTATTCGTCGCTCTCTGTCTGCATCACCGCGTTGTGGAAATTGGGATCGAATTCCTTGCCGACCGCTTCGATGGGCTCGACTCCCATCTTCTCCAGCTCATCCATGAGCTGTTTGTAGATCTTGTCCATTCCCACTACGAATGCATCATCCCTATCCTCTTCCTCAACAGCCGCAAACCCTCTTTCGAAATTGTCCACGACGGGAAGGAGCTTTTCAAGGACCGAAGCGGCTCCTCTGTCAAAGGACTGTGCTTTTTCTTTTTCGGAGCGGTTTCTGAAATTCTCGAATTCCGCCAGCTGACGTTTTGCCCTGTCTTCGAAATCCGCTATCTGTGCCTTAAGGGCTTCTTTTTCCTTGTCAACCTTCTGGGCTTTTTTCTCGGCTTTGCGCTCCGACCAGGACTTTTTCTTTCCGTCCTCACCGTTCCCGGGACCTGCTTCCTCTCCGGTGCTCTCTTCTGCGTTCTCTTCCTCTTCGGATGCTTCTCCCGCTTCCTCTGCGGATTCTTCCGCAGCCTTTTCTTCCGCGGTCACTTCCGTATCTGCCGCCTCTTCGGTGACCTTTTCTTCGGATACGGTCTCTCCCGTGTCTTTGTTTATAACCTTATCTGTATTTTCCTCACTCATTATAAAATCAGGTCCTTTCTAATTATCTTTTTTGTAAAGATCGTCAAATCCGCTCTTTAAAGATTTCAGTGTTCCGACGACCTTGTCGTAATCCATTCTCTTGGGACCGACTATTCCGATGGTTCCTCTCATGCCGTCCCCGAGATCGTATGTCGCGGTGACCACGCTGCAGTCTTCCATTCCGGCGACCTTGCTCTCGCTTCCGATGTAGACCTGGATCCCGGTGCTTCCGTCCCCCGAAAGATCCCCGCTCATCAGTTCCTCGAGTCCCTCGCGTTCCTCAAATGTATTGATCAGGTTCCCGGCCTTTTCCGAATTGTCACTGAGCTCCGGATACTTGAAGATGTTGTTGGTTCCGCTGGTGTAAACCTTGAGATCCTCTTCCGCGGATATCGCCTCCGCAACGGCATCTATCACATCCGATATGACTGCCGAATGTGCTCCGGCCTGTGCCTTCAGCCCCGTTATCATGCTGAGGGAGATCTCATCCATGCTCATTCCCGACAGCTGAGTGTTGAGCATGAGGTTCAGCTTTAGTATCATCTCCTCGCTAAGAGGCTCCGCAACGTCTATGACCTTATTCTTGATAACATTGCCCTCTCTGACGATGACTGTCAGAAGATGGAAATCATCTATGCGGGACAGCTGGATGAACTTCAGCTTATTCCTGCCGGTGCTCGGAGCGGTGATAAGGGATGCATACTGCGTATCCTTTGCAAGGAGCTTTACGACGCCCTTGAGCATATCCTCAAGCTTGTCCTGGCGCTCAAGGAGCACCTTCTTCATCTCGGAGATCTCTCTGTCCTTGGCCTCCATCATGGTATCAACGTAGAAGCGGTAACCCTTGTCCGAAGGGATCCTTCCTGCTGAAGTATGGGGCTGGATTATATATCCCATCTCCTCGAGATCCGCCATCTCATTCCTGATGGTGGCGGAGCTGAGATTGAGGTCGGTATACTTGGATATGGTCCTGCTTCCGACGGGCTCGCCTGTCTCAAGGTAGTTGCGGATGATAGCCTGAAGTATTGTGGCTTTTCTCTCATCCATTTCCATATCCGGTCCCCCTTTCTCAATCTGTTAGCACTCGCTCGAGTGGAGTGCTAACATCTACAAGAAATAAATTATCACTCCCGCGCCAAAGTGTCAACACATCATTTATGAAATAATCAAAAAAAGCGGCCGGCCCTTTCGGGACGACCGCTTCCGTATCGGTTTAAAATACATCAGATATTGAAATCTCCGCTCTCGCCGTTAAGAACATAATAAACCTTGCTCTCCTCGGGCTTTACATAGAGCTCGATGTCCTTGAGATCATCGACGTTCTTGCCGAGATCGAACTTCCAGACATCCTTTGCGATCTTAACGAGATCACAATTGGTATACTCTCTGTCACCAAGCTGAAGAACAACCTTAGCATTGACATCGCACTTCTTAGCTGCGGGTGCCTTTGCAGGAGCCTCCTTCTTAGCGGGTGCTGCCTTCTTAGCCTCTGCCTTTGCAGGAGCTGCCTTCTTAGCGGGTGCCTCCTTCTTAGCCTCTGCCTTTGCAGGAGCTGCCTTCTTGACCTCAGCCTTTGCGGGCTCTGCTTTAACTGTCTCTGCCTTAGCTGCGGCTGCAGGTTTAGCGATAGACTTCTTTTCGACTGCCATGATTATCTCCCTTCCGATAACTGTATCAAAAACAATCTTTCTCCTCAGAGGAGTTAACTCCTCAACAAAAACGAGTTTAATATAACGCTTGGTTTTTGTCAATTAAATACGCATAAAATCAAGTGAAAAAGAGGATGCGGAGGAAACTGTTTTAATATTTCCGTATCCCGCAAGGCTTTCGCAAATGACACTGGTGTCATAAGCAGACGCTTTCTACGATTCAAGGTATCTCATCAGTTCATCGTAATGCTTCTCAGCCTCGGAATAACCCTCTTCATAAAGGACTCTTAAATGTTCCGGATCCTTGTCTATCCTCTTAGTATTGCTCTTGTGCTGCGGTCTGAGGACAAAAGCCCTGCCCTCCTTTTCCATATCCGTAATGTGCCCCAGCTGTCTGTTATACCTGATGTCCCTGTTCCTCATGAGCTTCCAGACATTCGGATATGCGGCATATCTTATCTTCAGTCCCGCAAGCTCGTGTGCGGATATCGGGGTCCTCTGATAGCCCACCTCTTTGGTCAGGACCACGAGGTTTTTGTCATTTCCGTCCATCAGAGATCTTTCGAGAGGGATCGCATCACTGATGCCCCCGTCCAGATATTTCCTGCCGTCCACCTCAACCATGCGGGCCACGAAAGGCAGGGAGGCTGATGCACGGATCACATCCATATTCCTGCCCCTGCAGGATCTGAGCCTTATATATTCGGGCTTTCCCGTCACCACATCGGTGACCACCACAAATGCGCGTCCTTCGTATTTTTCAAAAGTATCATGATCGAAGGGATTGAGTTCATCCGGGATAAGTCCGTACACGATGTCCGTATTGAAGAGATTTCCGGTGGTCAGGAGCGAAGGCAGGCTACAGTACCATCTCGTATCAAGATAATCCACGCTCACATCGAACGCTCTTCCCCTCTGCCCGGAGATATAGCTGGTCATGTGGCATGCGCCGGCTGATACTCCGTAGATATCGGAAAACATTATTTTTTTATCCATGAGGAAATCAAGGACACCCGCGGTGAAGACTCCCTTCATCCCTCCGCCTTCAAGAACGAGTCCGGCTTTATACATCTGCACTTCCTCCGCTTATCTTCCGTATTCTTCCTTCACAAATCTCTCGAGAACGGGAAGGGATCTTCTGACCTTTTCGGTATCTATGCAGTATGCCATCCTGAAGAATCCGGGTGCTCCGAAGCTGTCGCCGGGAACAAGGACCAGATCGTACTTTAAGGCCTTCTTTGAAAATGCCACCGAATCCTCCTCAAGTGCCTTGGGGAAGATATAGAAGGTTCCGCCGGGTCTTACCACCGTAAATCCGAGTTCCACGAGCTTGTCGTACAAAAGGTTCATATTGGTCTCGTATACCGAAAGATCTGCGGTAAGGTCGATATTCTCCGCCACTGCCCTCTGCATGATGGATGTGGGACAGTTATGGCCTATTCCCCTGGATATCTGAACGGCCATGTTCACCATGAGATCCGCACCCTCAGCCGCGGGATTTACGGCCATATAACCGATCCTGTCACCGGGAAGGGAAAGGGACTTGGAGAATGAATAGCACATGATGGTGTTGTCGTAATACTTTGATATGCAGGGAGCCTGTTTTCCGTCAAATACTATCTCCCTGTAGGGTTCATCGGAGATGATATAGATGGGATGCGAGTATTTCTTTTCTGCGCTCCTTAGCATATCGGAGAGCTTACGGACAGTCTCTTCGGAATATACGACACCGGAGGGATTGTTCGGAGTATTGATAAGGACCGCCATGGTCTTCTCGTTTATCATGCTCTCGAATGCATCAAAATTGATCTGGAAGCTCTCGGTATCTGCGGGCACAACTTTAAGGACCGCACCCGTCAGATTGACATAGGGACCATACTCGGGAAAATAAGGAGCGAAGGTTATGATCTCGTCCCCCTCTCCGGTAACGAGCCTGAAAGCATGAGCAAGAGCGGATGCTGCGGCACTTGTCATGAATATATGCTCTCTCTTATAAGGGATACCGAATCTCCTCTCAAGAGATGCGGCCACAGCGTCCCTTGCCTCGGGAAGACCGGGGTTGGGGGAATATCCGTGAAGGGATCTGGAATCAAGGGAGCCGATGAGCTTTATGATGGTCTCATTTATCGCATCCGGTGCGGGAACCGAAGGGTTTCCGAGACTGTAGTCGAACACGTTCTCATATCCTATCTCTTTGCCGCGTTCCGCAGCCTGTCCCGCAAGGTCCCTTATGACGGATTTTGCACCGAGCATATCTATATATTTCTGTACAAGCATCTTTTATCTCCTTTTTATCGTACATATGCGGCATACCTGAGCACACCTTTAAAATTTTAATCTTAATTTGCTTTTATATCAAGATAGCGGTATCAAAGAAAACTTGACTTGACGCGGGAAAATCTATAATATAACTACGTTGCGTGCAGACAGCAGCTCATCATTCGGTCCTGCGCAGTGCGACCCTGCGAACCGTGTCAGGTGGGGAACCAAGCAGCACTAAGCAGACCGTCCATGTGCCGCAGACCAGCCGGGTGGTGGGTTGCTTTCTGCAGGCAACTTTTTTTGTACCGTTTTTTCACGGGACATGTGCCATAAAAGTACAGGTCCATCCTCTTTTACAATGGAAGATCATAACCGTTCCGAAAATCCATACAGTGACTGTACTCTCTGTCCCCGCAAATGTCATGTTGACAGGACCCGCGGAGAGAAGGGCTTTTGCGGCATGGGCGCAGGTGCCCGGGCAGCCAAGGCCTATAACCATATGTGGGAAGAACCCGTTCTTACGGGCAGCTGTGGCTCCGGTACGGTATTTTTCTCAGGCTGCAATCTCAGATGCATTTTCTGTCAGAACAGCGGCATCTCCCGCACGGGCTTCGGAGAGCCCCTCACACCGGACAGACTCGCGGATATCTTCTTATCGCTGCAGGAAAAGAAAGCATCAAATATCAATCTCGTGACCGGCGTTATGTTCATACCCGATATAAGGGATGCCATCATCATCGCAAGAAAAAATGGCCTTTTTGTCCCTGTCGTTTATAATTCGGGCGGATACGAATCCCCTGATGCCCTTAAGCTTCTGGACGGACTCATAGATATCTATATGCCCGATTTTAAGTACATGTCAGAAGAAGCGGCAGGAAAATACAGTGCGGCTCCGGATTACAGCACCCATGCAAAGGCTTCGATCGCAGAAATGTTCAGGCAGACAGGGCCTGTGGTCCCGGGTGAAAACGGAATGATGAAAAAAGGTCTGATAGTAAGACACCTCGTTCTCCCCGGGCTTGTAAAGGATTCGAAGAAGATCCTCAGATATCTGCATGAAACATACGGAAATGACATATATGTCAGCATAATGAGCCAGTACACCCCGGTGCCCTCCGTCAAAGATCACCCGCTCCTTGGCAGAAAGATCACCGCGGAGGAATATGACAGGGTGCTGAAATTTGCCGAAGCGATAGGAATAGAAAACGGCTTCACCCAGACAGGTGAAGCCGCGGAAGAATCTTTTATACCCTCATGGGATCTTGACGGGATAAAGCAGTAACCGGAAACAGTATCCGGACACAGTTTCCCGGAAAAGAGGTCCCGTAAAGTACCGTCTGTGCCTTAAAGTCTTACGAATTATCGTCCATGTACTTAAGGTAATTCTCAACCATAAGCGCGATCTTGAAAGTGACCGCATCATCGAATACCCTCAGATCAAGACCTGTGGTCTTCTCCAGCTTTTCGATCCTGTACACAAGAGTATTCCTGTGTATGAACAGCTGTCTCGAAGTCTCCGATACATTGAGGTTGTTCTCAAAGAACATCTTGATGGTACCTCTGGATTCCTCATCCAGATCGTCCAGTATTCCCCCGTCGAATATCTCTCCGAGGAACATCTCGCATAAAGGTCTGGGAAGCTGATAGATAAGCCTTCCTATACCGAGATTCGTATAGGCGCTGACAGTCTTCTCGGCATAGAAGATGGAACCCACATCCATGGCGAGCTTTGCTTCCTTGTAGGATCTGGACACATCCTTGAGCTCGCTCACCACCGTTCCGTATGAAACTCTTGCGGAGAGCATAGCCTCGGTATTGAGGCTGGATACTATGGTCTGTGCCACATCCTCGAGCATCTCAGGACTGCTGTCATCCTTGAGACTCTTGATGAGTATGACCGTATTCTCGTCAACGCTTGTGATCACATCACCGCTCTGGGGTGAGAAGAGACTCTTGAGCAGATCTTTTACGATACTGTCTTTGTCCTTTTTGAAGGATATCAGATAAACACATCTGGGAATACTCACATCTATCCTGAGCTTGCGGGCACGGTTATAAATGTCCACTAAAAGGAGATTGTCCAGGATCAGATTCTGGTAAAAACTTCCCTTATCATCACGCTCTTTGTAAGCATCCATCAGTTCGCCGAGATGAGCCGCACATATCCTGGCCGTCTGGTATGCCTCATCCCTTGAAGCTTCGCAGGCAAGGACATATTTTGCGTCGCCGTCCCCCGTTATCTTGAGATAATATATACCTCCGGATTCCTGGGAATCCGCCTGCGATGCGGCAAATATCCTTACGGATTCGGAAGGGACCTCAGGACCTTCCGCGGATGCCACAACGCTCCCTTCGATGTCGTAAAGCGACAGTCCGACCTTTGTGATGGTCTGGAGCGATGTAAGACTTTTGAGTAGTATCTGATTTGTTATCATTAATCTCTCCGTCCGGTAAACGAAAAAAATATCCCGGGCCGATTCTCAGGCCCGGGATCAGGGTTTCTGTAAGATTAGTTGGTGATAACCTTCTCGGTTTCCTTATCGAATACGTGAATCTTCTCGATGTCGATAGCGAATCTGATGTTATCGCCGGGTCTTGCATTGGTACGAGGATCGACTCTTGCAGTGATAGGGAACTCCTCGAGATCGAAGTAAAGGAATACTTCAGCACCCATGAGCTCGTAAACCTTAACAACTGACTCGAATACGCTTGCAGGAGAAGTCTCGATGTACATCTCTGAATCGTAAACATCCTCAGGTCTGATACCGAAGGTAACAACCTTTCCGTCATAACCGCCCTCGATGAGCTTCTTGCTCTTTGCGGGAGGAAGAGGAATGCTGTGTCCTGCGATCTCAAGGTTAGCGATGTCACCGTCAACAACTACGGTAGCATCAAGGAAGTTCATCTGGGGTGATCCCATGAATCCTGCAACGAAGAGGTTGCAAGGCTTATCGTAAAGATTCTGAGGAGAATCAACCTGCTGTACGATACCGTCCTTCATAACGACGATCCTGTCGCCGAGGGTCATAGCCTCTGTCTGGTCGTGGGTAACGTAGATGATGGTGGTTCCGAGTCTCTGGTGAAGCTTAGCGATCTCGATTCTCATCTGTACACGAAGCTTAGCATCGAGGTTGGAGAGAGGCTCGTCCATCAGGAATACCTTGGGGTTACGAACGATAGCACGTCCCATGGCAACACGCTGTCTCTGTCCACCGGAAAGAGCCTTAGGCTTACGGTCGAGGAGTGAGGTAAGGTCGAGGATACGAGCAGCCTCCTTAACCATCTTGTCAATCTGATCCTTAGGCACCTTACGGAGCTTAAGTCCGAATGCCATATTATCGTAAACGGACATATGAGGATACAGAGCGTAGTTCTGGAATACCATTGCGATATCACGATCCTTGGGCTCGACATCGTTCATGAGCTTGTCGCCGATGTAAAGCTCACCGCCGGAGATATCCTCGAGACCTGCGATCATACGGAGAGTAGTTGACTTACCGCATCCGGAAGGTCCGACGAAGATGATGAATTCCTGATCGTTGATCTCCAGGTTGAAATCCTTAACAGCCTCAAATCCGTTGGGATAAACCTTGGTGATATGCTTAAGTGAAAGACTTGCCATTAGTTCATACTCCTTTCAGAATACTGAATGTTAATTCGGGCGCAATGACGCCCCATACATGTATGAAGTATACTATTATTGCTTATTTCTTGAAAATAATCGAGTTAGACAAACTTTTATCAAACCTTTGGTTATTTTGCTAAAGAAGATTAACTAACTGTGAACGTCCCGTCATTTTGCCCAACTTTACAGAGAACAGTTTCGGCAAATTGACATCCGAACTATTCTTCCTTAGATCCGATGGCAGCCTGCATAGCCTCTTCCACAGGGTCTGTTTCGGGCGCCAGCTCGGGATGATCCTCATAGAACTTTGCCTCGACCTTCTCAAATGCCTTCCTGTACAGCATTGCGCTGATATATCCGGGGCCTGAGATGCCGAACATGATGACAAGGGGGATCACCGCAAACCAGTAGATCCCTATGACAATGGGCGCTATGTACAGAATGCCCATGAGTATTGCTCTGGGAAGTATCGCTACGGTCATGTGAATGCCGCTCTTGATGGTTCCCTTTATCGTATTGTCAAAACGTGCGAGCACGGGGAATATCATTATGCATGCGATATAGATAAAGAACACGACGGCTGTCATGACCGCTCTTACCGCATCGGTGCCGGGGCCTTCAAGCCCGCGGACAAACAGAAGATCCAGTGCTCCGACCGCTGCGGCCACCAGCATCATCAGCCAGATGACGGTAGCCTGTTTGAAATTCTGAATAAATGAATGGAAAAATCCTTTTGTGATACCTGTCTCTTCATCCTTGAGGATCTTGAGACACATGTAATCCTTGGCGGTCAATGCGGCGCCTGCGGTGATGACCGGCACACAGCATACCAGCGTAAGGATATTGAGCCACATCAGGTCACTCATCTTGGTGAGTATGACCATGAGTTTTGAATCCGGATTAAATAGTTTCACTTTTCACCTTCCGTAAAAATCAGTTCCATAGTTGTCACCCTTATTCCCGATACCGTTTTTTCGGGCTCGAGGGGGAGAAAACCTATCTTTTTGTAAAAATCCGCGGCATAAGGCGCCGCCTTGACCACCATACTGTTCTCGTGACAGACATCCCTCAGATAACGGCACAGCCTGTCGACGATGGCACTTCCTATGCCCATCCTGTGGTATTCCTTCTGCACGAACAGTAAGGAAAGATGATTGCCGCTCCGCAGCGAACCCACGCCGACTATCTTCTCTCCGTCCCTTGCGGCAAGAACGGGATAATTGCCCTTCAAAAAGGCCGTATGGAGACCGTCATCCGTAATGAATTCGAAAAATCTGCCCACTCCCTCCGTACCGTAATCGGGAGCTTCGAATTCCATAAAAGTCCTCCAGACCAGTGACATGCAGTCGGTCCAGTCCTCGGGATGTGCCCATCCGTAAACTATTGACGGTTTTGGGGAAGCCTTGCCGTTATCCATTCAAGGATATCCTCTTTCACTGTCTCTTTGTCATCTTCATTAAGGATCTCGTGCCTGTCGCCCTCATAGAATCTGACAGTGATATCCTTAACGCCTGCGTTCTCATAGGTGGAGACCGCTGCCTTTACTCCTTCGCCGTAATCGCCCACGGGGTCTTCGGTACCGGATACGAACAGAAGCGGAAGATCCCTGGGGACGGAGGCTATGTTTTCCGCTTTTCCCATGCGCCTCATGAGTTCGAACAGAGTGAGAAAACCGCCTGCGGTAAAGCCGAACCCGCACATGGGATCCGCAATATAGTCAGCAACATTTTTCTCGTTGACACTGAGCCAGTCATAAGGTGTTTTCGGGGACGGTATCCTCTTGCAGTATCCTCCGAAGGATATCTTCGCAACAAGCGACGGCTTGCACTTATCACCCTTAAACGCGGCGGTGAGCTTCGTGAGAGCGGTTCCCGCCTTGAGTACGCCGTCTTCCATATGACCGGTTCCCATGATAACGGCCATGTCTATGCCCGTACCGTATCTGTAGATATAATTCCTTGCGATAAAAGAACCCATGCTGTGTCCCATGATGATGTACGGGACGCCGGGATATTTTTCCTGGGTGATCTTCTTTAAGCGGTGAACATCCCTTACGACGACGGTCGCGGGATCCTGCTCACAAAAATACCCCTTGATGCCTCCCTCGGGAACGGATCCGCCGTGTCCGAGATGATCCTCGCCGGTGACGACGAATCCGTGATCCGTCATGAATCCGGCAAAATCCTCATACCTCTCCACGTACTCTTCCATGCCGTGGATCACCTGTATGATGCCTTTTATCTCCGCATTATCGTCTTCGGGAGTCCATCTGACGGCATGAATGCTCGTGGCACCGTCTCTGGAGTCAAAAAAGAATTCTTCCTTTTTCATGAAAGATCCTCCGTTTTTTATCCGATCTCGGCTCCTGCGGGCATATCTCTGTCAACCCCGAGAAGCGAAAGCTCTCCCTCGGCATTCTCGGCGCACAGGAGCATTCCTTCGCTGGTAAGGCCTGCGATCTGACGGGGTGCAAGGTTTGTGAGGACCACAACCTTCTTGCCCACCATCTCCTCTGCGGAATATCCGGACTTGATGCCGGAAAGGATCTGTCTGGTCCTGCTTCCGATCTTTACCTGTGAGCAGAGGAGTTTCTTGGACTTAGGAACCTCCTCACAGGAGATGATCTCGCCTACCTGAAGCTGGAGCTTCGCAAAATCATCATAGGTTATTTCAGCCTTGGGCTCAAGGTCGATCACATCGGAAGCTTCCTTTTCAGATACATTCGCGGTATCGGCGTTATCCTCACCGCTTCCTGAAACAATCCCGTTTTCTCTCTCATACTCAGCCTTCTGTGCCACGCGGATCTCCTCAACCTTCTTCATGATATCTTCAAGGTTAAGGCGGGCAAAGAGGGTCTCGGGCTCTGCGGTGACCTTATTTCCGGATACGTAAAGTCCGAATTTATCAAGATCGTCATTATCCCTGAGTTTTTCTTCTCCGACCTGTGTCAGGATTGCCTTTGCGGTTTCGGGCATATAGGGATAGAGGAGATTTGCTCCTATGACGATGGACTCGGTAAGATTGTACATCACCTCAGAGAGCCTTTCTTTTCCGGCATCGTCCTTTGCAAGTGTCCAGGGCTCGGTCTCATCGATGTATTTGTTGGAACGCTTAAAGATAGCAAACACTTCGTCAATGGCATCCGCAATTCTGAGATCGTCCATCTTTGCTGCGACCTTATCCCTTGCCGCAGTGACCACAGCCTTAAGGTCAGCGTCCACAT
Source organism: uncultured Lachnospiraceae bacterium (assembly GCA_946536155.1). Lineage (GTDB taxonomy): Bacteria > Bacillota > Clostridia > Lachnospirales > Lachnospiraceae > AC2028. Next base: position 12,414 of record CAMNEB010000018.1, read on the forward strand.
CCGCCCCGGCACCTGTCTTTGTCACAACACCGTCAAAGTACTTATTGGTCATGGAGACAGTTCTCTTTACGAGATTTCCGAGGATGTTCGCAAGATCGGAATTGTATCTCTCGGTCATGAGCTCCCATGTGATGGTTCCGTCATTTTCGTAGGGCATCTCATGCAGCACATAATAACGTACCGCATCGACACCGTAGAGTGAGATGAGATCGTCCGCATAAATGACATTTCCTCTGGACTTGCTCATCTTCTCGCCGCCCTGAAGGAGCCAGGGATGTCCGAATACCTTCTTGGGAAGGGGCTCTCCAAGGGACATCAGGAATATGGGCCAGTAGATCGTATGGAAACGGACGATGTCCTTTCCTATAAGATGAAGATCTGCGGGCCAGTACTTTTTGTACATATCGGAACTGTTGCCGTCTGCGTCGTATCCGACACCGGTGATATAGTTGCTGAGTGCATCAAGCCATACGTATACCACATGCTTCTCGTCAAAAGTAACCGGGATTCCCCAGGTAAAAGAAGTCCTGGATACGCACAGATCCTGAAGTCCGGGCTTCAGGAAATTGTTCACCATCTCGTTCTTGCGGGATACGGGCTGGATGAACTCGGGATGCTCATCGTAGTACTTCATGAGCCTGTCAGCATATTTGCTCATCCTGAAAAAGTAAGCCTCTTCCTTGGCGGGCTTTACCTCACGTCCGCAGTCGGGACACTTGCCGTTCACCAGCTGGCTCTCGGTCCAGAAGGACTCACAGGGAGTGCAGTACATTCCCTCATAAGCTCCCTTGTAGATATCGCCCTTGTCATACATCTTCTTGAAGATCTTCTGTATCTGAACTTCATGATCCGGATCGGTGGTACGGATGAATTTGTCATATGAAACATTGAGACTGTCGCAGATGCCCCTGATGATGCCGGAGATACGGTCGACGAATTCCTTGGGAGTCACACCCTCCGCAGCAGATTTCTCCTCTACCTTCTGGCCGTGCTCATCGGTTCCCGTCTGGAAAAAAACATCATAACCCTGCTGTCTCTTATGTCTTGCGATGGCATCCGCCATGACTATCTCATATGAATTTCCTATATGGGGTTTGCCTGATGTGTAGGCTATTGCCGTTGTAATGTAATAAGGTCCTCTGTTCTGCATACCTATCACCTTCCTTTCGGCGTTGCGTAACGAACGAACGTCTTTTCAAGTATAATAGACTAATCTACCACAAATGGCTTTATTCGTCCATTAAACGATTGTATTCATCGCATATGGCTTCGAATATCACTTCCGACCCGTTGCCGCTGTCGGGATGATATACCTTGCACAGATCGCGGTAACGTTTCTTTATGGATTCCGGAGTCTTGCATCCGTCGAAAAATCCGGACATTTCAAGACGCGGCCTGCTCTGTTCCTCCACATACCTTCCGTCATCTTCCTCATCATAATAACGGTCATCGCGGTAATCGTCCCCGTCATCATATTCTTCGATGCGGTCATCATATTCACGTTCATCGATACGGCCGTGTTTTCTGCGGGAGAGCTTTTCTTGCCGGCCCTTTTCATAGCCGTACTCATATCCCCTGTCATATCCCTCGTCATATCCGTGGACGTTCTCGTATATGTCGTCTATACGGTTCTTTAATCCTTCGGATTCCTCGATGACCTCGCGTCTGAGCCTCGTATACCGGAAAAATCTCAGGATATCCACGACGGGTCCGCAGAGAAGCATTGATATTATGAGGATCCTGAACTGCTGCGCCGTAAGCCTGTCCTTCAGGGTATATACGGCATATGCCGAGAGAGCCGCAACGACTATCCCCAGGATATAACTCTTAAAGAGCCTTACAAAAAAATGTATATATGAAAGAACGCCGTACAGGATCACAAACCTTAAAAAAGCCAGAACAGGTTCCGCTTTTATCCTGTCAAATGTCGCGGCAAGATCCGTATCCCAGAACATCCCGCCCGCTATGACGAGCGCCAGTAATATCTTAGCCGGTATCGCAGCAAGCCTCGATCTGAGTTCGGCTGCCTTTACCGCTTTTAATCCGTTCATAAATCCTCCGTTCGTTCCGCCTGCGGTCATCTTCCCCTCAGGGCGGACATTTATATATCATACATACCGAATGCCGGATTTTCAGGCATTACGTTAAACACCTTCTCTTCTCCCGTCAAAGGATCGAAGTAAGAAAGCCTGTCCGCGCAAAGCGCCGGGAATCTCACGTTCATCTCCCGCGTTTTTTCAATACTCTCTCTGCTTCCGTATTTCGAATCCCCTATCAGGGGGAATCCCAGATGCGCCATCTGAGCCCTTATCTGGTGGAAGCGCCCGGTGCCTATGCGTATATCAAGAAGCGAAGTACCGTCAAGGGAAGCCACAAGATCATAGGAAAGCTCTGCCTTCTTAAAATCGGGCCCCTCTCCTATCTCGCACATCTTCTTATCGTTTTTTCGCATATGGCATACATCGCTGCCGCTCTCCGTAACTGTTCCGTATACGACGGCCTTGTATGATTTCTTAAGCCTTCCCGATGCAAGATCTGCGGAAAGGACCGCCGCGGTATCTTTATCCTTTGCAAAGACCAGCAGCCCCTCGACAGGCTGATCCAGTCTGTGAACGACTCCCAGATACCCGCCCTTAAGCCGGTTTCTCAGGATGCTGCACACATCCGGCTGCGAAACATTTGCCGACTGGACCGCAAGGGATGCGGGTTTATATATCACGATCACCTTTGCATCTTCATATATTATCCTGATATCCGCTCTCATCCGGGAATCCTCAATCCTCTGGGATAATGGTTCTTGATCCTGCCTCCTGCGGCCTTTCCCCATCCGAGGGAATAACCGCATACGCTCACAAGGCACCATCCCTTTCCTTCTCCGTCAAGGGTCATGCCCTTTACAAAGCTCTCCCCCTCATCCTCCGTTACTCTTCTGAAGTTCTTCACATCATCTTCCGAAAGGAAAAGAGCAAGTGCATGGTCCGGCTCAAATCTGTCTTTTTTGAACACGCCGGCCTTAAGTCCGCACCTTACCACCCTGAGCCCTTTGAGGGAAGGCGTCTCGTAAGGCATTATGGAAAGCGTATCTCCGAACATCTTATATCTGTCCGATGCACCTAGTATATACGCCGCCGCGCTTTCCGAAAGGCTGTCCGCACAGAACACGGAAAGGGCTTTTTTATCCTTTACCGAAGATGAGGGTTCAAAGCCTCCGAAGGGCAGCGTTCTCTCCGCATCTCCGCTCTTTGCAAGGGCTGCGGCAAAATGCCCCTCGCCGTTAAAATGCATGGGCCAGAGCCTGACAGCACCTGTGCATCCTTCAAGTCCGTCCGATGCCCCGGGGATCTTTGCCTTGATATCTCCCGCATCGATCAGGTTCATATCCGGATGTCCCGACAAAAGAGCCAGTATCCGGTCTTCGTTTTCACATCTTTCAAACGTGCAGGTGGAGTAGACCATGATCCCGCCGGGCCTCAGCATCAGATATGCATGCTCGAGTATCTCTTCCTGCCTTTCCGCGCACAGGCGCACGTTTTCCGGGCTCCACTCCTCCACGGCTCCCGGATCTTTTCGGAACATCCCCTCGCCGGAGCAAGGCGCATCGACTATCACCGCATCAAAATAACCTGCGAATCTTTCCGAAAGCATCCGGGGCGATTCGTTAAGGACGATGGCGTTATCTATCCCCATCCTCTCAACATTTGATGACAGGATATCCGCCCTGCCTCTGTTTATCTCGTTGGAAAAAAGTATCCCCCGCCCTTTCATCCACTCCGCAATACGCGTGGTCTTTCCTCCCGGAGCGGCGCACAGATCAAGTATCTTCAGATCTTTTTCCTCTCCGTATCTCTCATCCAGAAGCTCTGTCAGTAAAAGCCCCGGTATCATGGCGCTTGGATCCTGTATATAATATGCCCCCGCATCATGAAAGGGACGCCTTCCGGGACAGGTCTCCGGAGAATATAAAAATCCGTTGTCCGAAAAAGAAAGCTTTTCAAGTCCGAAGATCCTGCCCGGATCCGCCGCATCTTCGGGCACTTTTTTCAGCAGGTTTATCCTGAGCGCAGAGACAGGCTCTTCGGAATATGATGCCTTAAGGAGAAGAAATTCCTCCTCCCCTATAAGGTCCTTCATGTTTTTTTCAAATTCCGCAGAAAGTTCAGTCATCATCCGGTCACTTCCCTGAGTACTTCATATAAAAAAATATCCGATCGTAAATTAAGCGCCAGCGCCCTGTCGCAGAACCCCGGATCGCTCATTGAAATGCCTCCGCATATGTCCGCTCCGGCAACCTTTACGCCGGATGCTATGCTTTTTATAAGGCCTTTAAGTTCCGAAGCGGTAACATCACCCTGATCCCAGTTCGTGATGCATTCGCACGGGTCAAGTATGTCCTTATCGACAGATATATAAAGGGGCACGTCTCCGCTGCCCGCAGCATCCGCATATCCGGGCCCTTCGTAAACCCTGCCGGTAAATGCCCTGCCCGTGGCGCCCGTGACCGTATCAGACTCTCCTTCTATACGCGCGTCTCTTCCGCCCGCTTCAAGGACGGCAGGTCCTATCACCGTGAGAGTCCGCAGGTTCTTATCCTCACGCAGGAGCTTTCCCGCCCAGGATCCGCAGCTCAGCATATCCCCGAAAGCCGTATCCTGCATATCCGTATGATTATCTATAAGAACAAGATCGTATGCAAAGGGGATAGATGAAGCAAAAACATAGGACATATAATGATAATTGCCCGTATCTATAAAATGGATCCCCTCCCAGGGAGCATCAAGGCCTGACAGTCTCTCTCCGATCTCATCGAGCGCTTCATCCGAAACATACATATTCCTGCCGGGAATATCCTTCATGGAGATCCTTAAAAAAGTATCATCTCCGGAGCAGGGCCTGAGCACATCTTCCATATCTTCCGGATATGTATCGTTAAGATCCGTTATCAGAACTCTTGCCATCATTTCCTCCGAATATGCTTTTGCGCTTTACTTCTGCCGCGGCAAAGAAAAACTGCCGCAAGCACAAACGCAGCCGGTGATATAAGTTCGGACAATCTCCAGTAATAAGGCTCAATAAAGCGGAGCGATATCTCTCCTGAAAAGCCCGCAGGTATCACTGCAGCGGCCCTGCCGTCCGGGGTGCTTAAGATCTCAAGCCTGTTACCCGAAGGCCCCTCTGCGGCATACCCTTTGTAGGATACGAGCGGGAAGATCAGCATTCCACCCTCATCACCCGCAGATACGCTCACTTTCCATTTATGATCAGATATCCCAAAGCCGTTAACCGAAACGCTGCCATAGCTTTCCGGCACTCTCTCATAGTCAGCATCCCTGTTCCATGAAACGGGAAAATAGAGCTCGTCACTTACTATTCCGATCTCTTCGCCGTATGTTATGAACGCCCTGCGGTTTTCCTCAGAGGCCCTGAGCTGCAGCACCGCACCGGGTATAACAGACAGTATGATGAGCAAAACGCACAGCGCTCTTCCGAAGCTGTTTTTCCTGTCAGAGACCTCCGCAAGGAGCGCTGCTCCGATAAAAACAGACAGCGCAGTCGCGATGCCGATGTACCTCCACGAAAACTGCACGGAGCAGAAGATCTTTGTCAGAGCGTCCTGCCTTGATTCAATATATGTCCAGGGAAAATATTTACTCGAAACAAAGAGCGTGATGCCTGTAAATACGAAAAACAAGATCCCCGTTACGGTCTTTTCGGAGAAAAACTCCTTTGTCCTCCCCGCCTTTATGCAGACCGCAAGTTCTGCCGCTTTGTAAAAGGCCCACGCGAGCAGGACCGCGGTAACGGATGCACCCACTGCAGTCGGCATCCTCAGTTCATATGCTATTCCGGAGCCGCTGCCGCCCGGGATGAGTTCCAGAAGTTCCCTCCATCCGGGATAAAACCCCCTCATCACGGAAGAAGATACATCCACCAGATAATCGTCCGCCATCATGTAATCCAGCATCGGCACAAGGATAAAGGCAGACAGCAGGGCAAAGACAAAAACCGAAACCAGAAGGCTCAGAAAGATCCTTTTTTCAAGTGTTTTCCTGATGCATATGACTGCGCAGAGCCCCATCAGCATCACGGTCATCAGCGTGGTGAGTATATGCGATGACAGCAACAGGAACATTCCCAGTCCCAGGATACATCCGCTGTGAAAAATATCACCGCTCCGCTCTGCGCTTCCTTCACCGTGCTCATCCCTGCCCGATCCGGAAGTGTAGACATTCCAAAATCCGTATATGGCAAAAGGCAGAAACGCCATTGCGGTATATTCTCCCGCAGCATCGCGTATATACACATCCGTGAGCCTGTAGACGGACAAAAGATAGATAAATGCCGCAACAGACGATACGATCCTTCTTCCGCCCGTAAATGCCTTTACCGAAAAATAGGTAACCGTCGCGGTGGTCACATTCATCAAAACGACATAGATGTCATAAGTTACGGTGAGCGGAACACCAAGTCCGTACAAAAGGGAAGGAATATACAGAAAAATATCCGGATAGAAAACCGGCATGGCATATCCCGTGCCCTCGTTCATGACAAAGTATATCCTCGCGGGAAAATACCCCGACTTAAGGGTATCCGACAGAGCAGCGATCCTTCTCAAATGGACCAGCTTGTCCTGATAATCGGGGAGTATGTCATATCCGGCGAAAAGGGTCAGGCAGGACAGCGCCACCCCCGCAGCAAGAATGAGCAGCACGGCCGTGCTTTCCCTGTCCTGTGTCTTTATCCCGTTTTTATTCTCGGGGGAAGGTCTCACTTTGCCTCCTCAGATCCTTTTACGGTCTTCCGGTTCTTTTCGGCAAAAACGAATGAGACCAGAAGCGGCATCACCGCTATATAAGGATACATGTATCTGAAGTTTACGCAGGGTCCGAGGAACATGGTCATCAGGTAAAACAGAGGATAAGCAAATACAAGTATGCTGTTTCTGCTCCTCTTGTAAACGGCCGCAAATAATGCAAGAACGAAGATCCAGAAATAAAATGCAGGCCGCATCAGATAAGTCAGCACAGGCCATCCGTAATAGGAATTTCCGTTTACGATGTGGGAATACATCCTGAGAAGTCCGGGAAGATATGAATGCGAAGGGATACCGTCGGGACAGGTCTCGTTGTAGGAATTGTTGAAGGTATACAGCATTCCCATATTCGTATCGTCGCCGAATCCGAGCATATCGGAATAGGTCCTGTCCTCTATGAACCAGTAGCCTGCGGTCAGCGCAAGGAAGGCATCGATATAATCGTTCGGATAGGCTGCCCCGATCTTCACATAATCCTTCAGCAGCTGAACCGGATCTTCCAGCCACACATCCTCTTTATACATCGCAACATTGGATTTCGGACCGTCCGCGATGGGCGGATAATATATACCCCAGATAAAGTCCGGAATGTACTTAAGAAGGATCTCCCTCTGCTTAGGAGTGAGATTGTTCTCCTGATATTTTATGACCCTCACCATCTGTACTATGGGAACGCTGAACATCTCGGTCTGAGAACCGGGGATCGCATTCATGGTCGTTCTGATCGTATTTTTGCATGCTACTCCGGATGCGACCATCACAAGGGTAAGGAGCGCGCAGACCAGTTTTTTCTTCACACCCTTTCCGGTGATCAGGAAAGCGGGAGCAAGGAATAAAAGCGCATAAGGCGCATTATTTCTGAAGAGTATGTTCAGTATGCCCGTCACCAGAAAAACCGCGGCGATAAATACGGTGGGCTTTTCGTTCATCTTCATGGCGGAATATACGGTCAGCACGAAAAATGCGGCAAACAGGATATCCTTGGTCATGCTGATGGCAAGTACCGGATTGAAGGGCAGAAATGCAAACATCAGGAGCCAGATGATATATACCGCCCTGCCCATTTTTCTGTAAACGCATGAAAGGCACAAAGACAGTGAGGCGCTGAGGATCAGGCTCTGAAGCAGTGCAAATACCGCCATGCCGGCGGCGAGATTGCCGAGCTTAGTGCCCAGCAGATAAAACATCCTGATAAGGAATGTATGAGCAAGGGGCTGATACTCATAGAACCATATATAGCCCTTGACAGCTTCGCCGAACTGCCTGTGGAAGTCATAGCTCATGATCGCGGGGTAATATGCAAGAAACGCAGGTATCCAGCAGATCTGTATCACCGCCCAGGAAATGAAAAAGACCTTAAGTCCCTTCCCATAACCCGGATCTGTAACCTTACTCTCTCCGTATCCCCCGCCGATAAATCTGAATATCCTGTAGGTTGCGGGGAGCAGCAAAACGGACAAAAAGAGCCCCGTGACAAATATCATCAGCTTGCCCTTAACACCGGGAAGTGTCATCTCGCTCACCTTCATCTGATATCCGGCATCCGTAGCGATACCGAAAAGCGTACCGAATATAAGAGCATATTTAAAATCTCTCTTTGCCCCTGCGGCATCTTTTGCCATAAGCCTGCAAACGCCCGCTTCAAGCAGGATCAGGACCACGACTGCGATCTTGAAGAAAAGCCCCGCGCGAGCCTCTGTAAGCCCCGCATCGCCCATGAGGAGCCACAGTCCCGCCGCCCCCATTATGCTGAATGCCAGCGCCGTCAAAAGAGTATATGATTCTTTCTTTGTTAATCTTCCACGCATGTAAAAATATCAACTCCGGATTCTTATGACTCTACAGATGATAAAGGGCCATGGCCATATAAAGGCGCCACATTCCCCTGATGAACAGCACGGCCGAAACAAGAAAGACCGTATGGTCTTTTTCGCCGGCTTTAAGTTCCAAAACGGGCAGCAGCAAAACCGCGCCGGATGCAAACAATATGATCTCCGAAAAAGGTCTGAGGATAATACTCAAGACAATAAGTGCGGCAGATATACAGGCAAGTATCACTAGGCGGGTCTTCCTCTCATTACCTGCACCCGGTCCGTAATGCATCAGCAGGATCAGAGAAAGGGTCAGGATCCACAGCGGCATATATGCCGTCACCGCGCTTACGGCATCACCCATGCTCATCACCTCACCGCCCATAAAAGGCGATACTATCCTGTCGGGGCGCACAAGAGGCAAAAGCGCGATACCCGAAAGCAGATAAAGGGCCGCATTCCGAATCCCGCTCTTCAACAAAACGGCAGGCACCGCCACAACCGCACAGATCAGCAGAAGGACCATTGCATCCAGCAAAAGATCCCATGCTCCCCTGCTTAAAAGCCCTGTCCTTAAAAAGATCAGAAAGCCCGCACCCGTTGCCGTTCCGGTGTCATGGACCGCAAGACAGGATGCCGCAAGAGCCGCCGCACCCTCTGCGATGATAAGACATCCCGGGATATTTCTTTTTAACCTGGTTCCCGTCATAGGCTGATCACCGAATACATAACAAACATGGAGGAGCAAAGAAGCAGTACCGCGGCGGTCTCTTTTAATGTACTTCCGTTTTCATCCGCAGCCCCGGATATCAAAGACACCGCGCATATCTCAATAAGAGCGCAGGTTCCGAAGGCCGCTCTGTCCGGATAATGGGGCGATGCGATCATCGCACCGTATGAAAGAAGGGCGGTAAAGAGAACGAGCGCAGTCTTTGCGTTTATCTTCCCTGACTGAGTGCTCCTTCTGTAAACAAGATACGAGACGGAAAGGACGAGCAGTGCAGGGAACAGATACTCCCCCGCTCCCCTGAACATCTGGATGATCCTGTCAGATAATGACAGGGAAAGATCTTCAAGGCTTTCATCCTTCCTGACAAAATTGCCGGGAGCCAGGATGCATATGACCGAGCCCGCAAAAGAACTCACCGCTCCTTCAGCCATCCATATGAGTCTTCTGTCTTTTCTGTTTTTATGAAATGTATGAGCCATCACCAGAAAAGCAAGAACAAAGGACGCAGGTCCCATATTCTCCGTGCTCCATCCGGTAATGATCCCGAGGGGGACGATGAACAGCTTTGCAAAAGGAAGATCCCCCGCCGCATCATCCACAGCCCTTATATAGACCATCATAAAAGCAAGGATCCACACGGATGAATAAACATAATTGGCACAGCCCGCCTGCCACAGCATGCTCATCATGAAGTTTGGACAGCAGGTTATGAGAAGTCCAAGGCAGAGCGCGCCTCCGCAGAGGACACCCCGGCCTTTTCCTTTGCCGGCAGGAGCTTTCTCAGGCCTCAGCATTCCCGCAAATATATACATCTCAAGGACGAGAAGGATCGTCATGAGAGTATTTATGATATCTGCACAGAGCTCTCCGCTCATGAGGGAGAGCTGAAGGAACCCGTGAGTCCAGCTCCTTCCGCCCCAGTTGATATAGTGCCATTTCTGTGAGACCAGTATATCTGTGAGGCTTCCGAGTTTTTCTCCGGTCTCGAGATTTGTCGAGTACCAGATGTCATCCATCATAAAAGGAACGGACCTGTTGGAAACAAACAGCATAAATACGGCTGCCGGCAGCAGTATGACCTGCGCCGCAGCCGTTATCATTCGAAGATCTTTTCTTTTAAGATCAAAGGATCTGTCTTTACCCATGTCGATTTCGAGCGATAATACAACCGAATATCATTATATATCAAAACCGGGTAAAAATCCTCTAACTTGGCTTAATACTCCCAATAATCGTCATCAGATTCAAAGTATGTGTAAAAGTCCTCATCAACAGGGGCAAACATAAAGCTGTCGGAAAGTCTGTCCAGTATCTCTATGGTACGTTTATCACTGTTCTTCACATCTATATTGAATCTCCTGTAGGTCAGATTTCCGTCACCGTAATCGATATCATACTCAGGATTAAGAAGGATATCCGCGCTGTCGTCTCCCGACTCAAGGTAATCCGGGGAATAATTCTCTATAAAGTCCGCATAATATGCATCCATCAGAAGCTTCACATATTCCTTCGGGATGATGTATTCGGCGCCGTTTCTGTTATCGGTGACGGTAACACTCTTAGGATAGCCAAGAGCGCCGCACCTTACCGGGAACCTTTCCTCCATGAATCCTTCGGTCATTATGACCTCTTCGGCGATATCGGGATCGACTATCAGGTATTGTCTTCTGAAATGGAATGAGGATCCTCTTGTTATATCCAGATAGAAAACTCTCGGTGAGATTTCATCAATCCCGTTTATATAGCGGACGGACTCTTCTCCGGAAACTGGATCTACGACCTTATATCCCCTTGAGCCGTATTCATTGAACCAGTAATACTTTTCCGCCGTCATGATCCTGAAGGCAAGATCCGGACTGATCTTAACCTTGTTGCGAAGATTCCAGTCATAATAAGGATCTGAATAAACAGGGACCAGGCATCCCTCTCTCCCCGCTGCAGGCATAAAATCCGCACCGGAACTGTTTCCGGAAAAAATGTCCATTGTCACATATGCTTCCTTTATGCTCTCCTTCGGAATGATCCGGTTATCGAATCCCGTCAGATCCAGAGCAAATGTCAGGAAAATAACGGCCGCAGCGGCCGCAGAGATCAGAGCCTCCGCCTTATGAGAGAAAAATCTCCTGATGGACTTGGACTGTATCGCATTTATAAATCCGAAGGTAAGGAGACTGAAAAATATCGCAAAAAACACTCCCCATCCCGGATGTTTTCCCAAGTCTCCGTTCTCGAAGAAACTGATGATGATGGCGGATACAAAGAGCCCGGCAAGGATGGAATTAAGTATCCTGATGATCCTCCGGATGAAGTCGGAATCCGTTCCGGCTTCGGATTCTTCGCTCTTTCTGACGGTATACAATCTGAAAGCGAGGTACAGATTGACTGCGGCTATGATCATGGTGAGTACCAGAGAGACAATAAAGATCCAATTCTGATCGTAAAGAGGGCTGTAAGACATCAGGTTATCAGCGATCAGATATCCGAAAAAGCATCCTGAAGCGGGTGCGGAGGTCCACAGTATACCCGAAATATCAAAAACCGGCTGCGAATAATTACTGAAACAGTTCGCGCACAGACCTACCCACATCCCATAAACAGCCAGGGCATCAAAACCGATGAACAGTATATTGGTCAGGGCATTCATGACAGTACCCGACATAGCCATGGATAATACTATCAGGTTGTAGATACAGACAAATGCAAATGCCGCTCCCAGGGCCATAAGTGCGGTTTTTCCCAGCAGGTAGCCCGCTGCACCCGAAGCATTTGCCCCTATGATCACTAAAGAGATAAGTTCCGATACTATAAAAGGAACAAACCAGATCAGAAAACCGTTCAGATATATGACGGCAAACATCCTGCCCCTCTTTACCGGGACCGAATTGATCATATCAGTCATGCGTCTGTTGAACAGATGCCTGAACCCGCCTATACCTGTTATCAGTGCGCCGCATACCACGACCGCAAGTGCCAGAACGATAAGCGCATCGACGATCGATGAGACCATCATGCGGGACAGATCGGGCCGTGTCAAACCGGTATCCTGCCATGATACCATGGAAAGGATCCTGCTCTTTCTCCAGGAGATCAGAAACAGTGCAGCGACCGGGCCGCAGAGCAGCTGTACCACGGATGATAAGACAAGCATCCACTTCCTGTGGCTCAGATCCTCTTTCATAAGGCTTATCATGGATATTCCTTTATTGTGTGATTCCTGAGAAGTCATATCCCAGCACCTCCGTTTCACTTATAAATATCTCTTCAAGAGTAAGGGGCAGCACTTCATAGAACACGGGAACCTGTGACGTTATCACCGTCTCCACCTCGGGGCGGTTCCCTCTTATGGTCAGTGTGACCAGTGAACCTCTGTGCTCTTCCGAAATGACCTTCAGGTTATTCTTAACGGTCTCAAGAGACAAAGGATCCTTGAACACCACCTGCACCTTGAAAATACCGAGTTTCATATCCCCCAGATCCTTGGACAGTATCACTCCGCCCTTATGGAGAAGTCCCACATATTCGCAGATATCCTCCAGCTCCCTCAGATTATGGGAAGCTATCACAGGGGTAACACCCGCTTCCTCCATATCGTTGATGAACAGTCTCTTTACCGCCTGTCTCACGACCGGATCCAGTCCGTCGAAGGTCTCATCACAGAGGATGTATTTGCATCCCGAAGCAATTCCCAGCATTATGGATAACTGTTTTTTCATTCCCTTTGAAAAAGTATTGATCTTCCTCTTTCTGTCGAGGGAAAGCTTATCCATGAGTTTTATGAATCTTTCCGTCGAAAAGGTTCCGGGATACATGGTCCTGTAAAATCCCGCCATTTCTTCCGGGGTTCCGCCCGGGAAAAAATACTGGTCATCGGGTATATAAAATACCTTTGACTTGACGGACGGGTTTTCATACACGGGTTCCGAATCGATCAGTATCTCTCCGGAATCGGGCCTGCACACCCCGCATATGCACCTCAAAAGAGTACTTTTTCCCGCACCGTTCGTTCCCACCAGGCCGAAGACCTGACCGTCCGGCATATTAAATGTGACTTCCGAAAGGGCGGTCACATCATCGTATTTTTTACTGACGCCTTTGATCTCTATCATTTCGCATCCCTCTCATATATTTCCTTCACGCATGTCAGAGCTTCATCAAGGCTGACCCCGAAAGACTTAGTCCTCAGCGCAGCCTCTCTGAGTTCCTCAAGCATCTCCGACTTAAGACCGCTCTTCCACCGGGATTCCTCACTGACATAATTCCCCCTTCCGGTGATGGTGGTGATATAGCCCTTTTCTTCCAGAGCGGCATATGCCCTCTGTATGGTGTTGGGATTGACCGACAGATCCACCGCAAGATTCCTGACACTCGGAAGTCTTTCCCCCGGGCTCAGGCCTCCCTGGGCGATCAGATTCATGATCTTATCGGCAACCTGTTCATTCAACGGACGTTTATCTCTCAGATCAAGTACTATCATCTCATCCTCCATACGTGTACTAACACTCTTAATACACTTGTGATACAAAAATAACACGGCCGTTACGGCCGTGTCAAGTCTGCTGATGCCTTAAGTGAAAAACTTATTTCCAGTCAAACAGCCATTTTTTCATCCGAACTGGAATTTAGTCTTGCACAAATTTCACTAAGTAAGTCATTATGTCGATGATTACCTGTCTGCCGGTGTTAGCGTCGGGCGAAAACAGCCACCCAGAGTCGCATAGAATTAACCATTTCGGGACGGGAAGAAACCGCCACTCATAGTCGAATTAAAATAGCCATTGCTTTTCCCTCCACTTTATCTGACACTGATGTATGCCAATGCAACAGTTCAAACATCAATGGAGGAAAAAACAAATGACCTTATTCAAACGATAACACAAGCGCTCAATGAAATGAAGAGTGAACTTGGAGATCGTTTTGATCCCGACAACATCAATCTTGCCGAACTCGAACGCAGGACCGGCATCACCAGGGCAAGACTCCGCAGGATCAAAGCCAATGGATTCGAGGATAAGCCTCATGGTCTTACCGGACGGAAAGCAGAAGTTACAGTACTTAGCGGCTATACCGCGATCATTGATAACCTTCTGCGCAGTGGGATAACCAACTCATCGGTCTGCTTCGACAGACTGAAAGAGAATGGTTATGCCGGCGGACTTACCGCGATAAAGGACTATATATCATCACATAAGCATCTGGTACCTGCAAAACGACAGATAGTCGATCCGCAGGGAAATCGCGGAAGAAGGTATTCTACTGCTCCAGGCGAGGCTTATCAGATGGACTGGGGCTTCGTGGAGGTTGAAACATCTTCAGGGACCAAATATAAATTAGCCTGCTTTGCGATGATCTGCCATTGCTGCGGAAAACGCTATATAGAGTTCTTTCCCAATGCACGCCAGGAAAATCTCTTCATCGGAATGATCCATTCATTCTTGTACATGGGGATCCCGGATCATATCCTTACCGACAACATGAAGAGCGTTGTGTTAAAGCGCGACGAGGAAGGACGCCCCATCTGGCAGA
>CAMNEB010000019.1 GCA_946536155.1 uncultured Lachnospiraceae bacterium
AGGCAGCTCCCGCTAAGAAGGCAGCAGCTACCACCGCTAAGAAGGCAGCACCTGCTAAGAAGGCTACCGCAACAAAGAAGGCAGCACCCGCTAAGAAGGCAACCGCTACCACAGCAAAGAAGGCAGCACCCGCTAAGAAGGCTACCGCTGTTAAGAAGGCAGCACCTGCAAAGAAGGCTACCGCTGTTAAGAAGGCAGCTCCTGCTAAGAAAGCTACCAAGTAATCTGACGAATCGGATTTATCTGTCCCGGAGATCTTATCTCCGGGACATTTTTTTTCGCATCATAAAAATTTCCTCATTATATAAAAAGATTTATATCATAATCGGGTTTAGTGAATTGAAACTTGTACACTAGTATGTTATAATTTGGCAAATGGATAAAACAATACAAATTTTAATAATTTTAGGTGTCGGACTGATCATCTGGTTGGTCCTCAGGATCATTGCACGCAAAAATAAAAAGCTTCACATACGTTTCATCTGCAATCTTCTGAAGTCCGTGGATCTGATCGCCTGTGCCTTTGCTGTACTCGGGATGTGCGTAGATCTTGATAAACTCGCGGCTCCCATACTTACAGGAGGAGGACTTGTACTTGCCATCCTGAGTTTTGCGGCACAGAAGGTGCTTAACAATATCCTTTCCGGAATATCGATATCACTTTCGCGCCCTTTCAATCTCGGAGATAAGATCAAGGTCCTGAGCGGAAGTTCGATCATAGCAGAGGGTACCGTATCCGATATCACGCTCCGGCATACGGTCATCATGACCTATGACGGCCAGGCATGCATAGTGCCCAACGGAACCATGAACGAGAGCCTGCTCATCAATGTCAGTTCCGACAACAGGGTGGGTAACTTCCTTGAGATAACGGTAGGATACGGGGATGATCTGGATCTTGCCATAAAGATCTTAAAGGATATCGTGCTTTCCACAGAGAATGTGCTTGATTGCACCACGCCTCTCGTCAGCAGATTTGATGCCGACGGACCAGTCATTAAGACAACTGTCTGGACAGCGACCGTGTCTGATAATTTCATAGCCTGCGGAAGTATCAGAAAGCGCCTTATATATGAATATAGGGCACAGGGCATCACAATACCTTACAAGACGATCACTATAGATAAGTGAAAAATATACAGCATATATATTAAGGAGAAACGATCATGGAAATGACCCTCAGGTGGTACGGAAAAGAATATGACACCGTGAAGCTCTGGCAGATAAGACAGATTCCCGGTGTGAAGGGAGTCATAACGACTCTCTACAATAAACAGGCAGGAGAACTCTGGACGGAGGATGAGATCGTCTCTCTGAAGAAGGACGTTGAGAGCGAATCGCTTCGCATCTCCGGCATCGAGTCCGTCAACATCTCCGATGACATCAAGATCGGCGGACCTCTCAGAGATGAGCATATCGATAACTATATAGGGACTCTTGAGAATCTCGGCAAGCAGGACATCCACATGGTCTGCTACAACTTCATGCCCGTATTCGACTGGACCAGATCCGAACTTGCAAGAAAGCGTCATGACGGATCTACCGTGCTCGCATATTCTCAGGATGCCATCGATGCCATAGATCCCGCCAATATGTTTGATTCCATCAAGGATCAGATGAACGGAACCGTAATGCCCGGATGGGAGCCGGAGAGACTTGAGCATGTAAGGGATCTCTTCGAAGCATACAAGGACATTGATGAGGAAAAGCTTTTCAATAACCTTGTATATTTCCTCAAAGCCATCATGCCTGTCTGCGACAAGTATGACATCAATATGGCGATCCATCCCGACGATCCCGCATGGAGTGTATTCGGACTTCCCCGTATCATCAACAACAAAGCCAACATCTCCAAGATGCTTAATGCAGTTGATAATGTTCACAACGGACTTACTTTCTGCTCCGGTTCTTTCGGAACCAATCCCGAGAACGATCTTCCCGATATGATCAGAAGCTTTGCGGGAAGAGTGCATTTTGCACATGTCCGTAATCTTCAGTTCAATTCCTTCTGCCGTGAGGACGGAAGTGCGGTAAAGGCATGGACCGGCAGGGATATCCCCGTCGGAAAGCCTGATTTCGAAGAGGCAGCGCACCTTTCAAGCGACGGAAGCTTTGATATGTACGAGATCGTAAAAGCACTTTATGATTCAGGCTTTAACGGCCCCATCCGTCCCGATCACGGACGTATGATCTGGGGTGAGGAAGCAATGCCCGGCTACGGACTCTATGACAGAGCTCTCGGTGCGGCATATATTAACGGTCTTTGGGAAGCAATCGAAAAAGCAAACGGAGGCGCAAGATGAAACTCAGTATTGAAGGTATTGCCGACAGACAGTCATGGGAGAGCAAAGGCTACAAACTCCCCGGATTTGATATTTCGGAACTGAAGAAGAATACCGACGAAGCACCCGAGTGGGTTCACTTCGGAGCAGGTAATATTTTCAGGGCATATCATGCAAGACTTGCTCAGGAACTGATCGAGCAGGGCATCATGAAGACAGGCATCGTTGTTGCCGAAGGATTTGATTACGAAATAATCGACAAGGCATACAAGCCCTTTGACAATCTCTCCATCCTTGCGATCCTTAAGTCGGACGGAAAGGTAGAGAAGCAGGTTCTTGCTTCCGTAGCTTCTTCCGTAAAGCTTGATACAGCTGTCGCAGACGATTTTGCATATCTTAAAAAAGCATTTGAGAACAGATCGCTGCAGCTTGCAACCTTCACCATCACCGAGAAGGGGTACAGCCTTAAGAGCGCTGACGGAAATTATACAAAAGCCGTTTCTCAGGATATGGCTGACGGCCCCGAGAAGCCTGTAAGCTACATCGGAAAAGTAAGCGCACTTCTTTATTACAGATATGTGGCAGGCAAGTATCCCATTGCAATGGTGAGCACCGATAACTGCTCTCACAACGGAGAGAAGCTTTTCGCAGCTATCCATGATTTCGCCGTGAAGTGGACTGAGAACGGAAAGGCTGACAAGGGATTCCTTGAGTATGTCGAAAATCCTTCGACCGTTTCCTTCCCCTGGTCAATGATAGATAAGATCACTCCCAGACCCGATGATTCCGTTAAGGATATGATCGCTGCGGACGGAGTGGAGAATCCCGAACCTGTTGTTACCGGATTCCATACTTATGTTGCTCCTTTTGTTAATGCAGAGGAGAGCGAGTACCTTGTAATAGAAGATGATTTCCCCGCAGGAAGACCCGCACTTGAAAAAGCAGGAGTCATCTTCACGGATCGTGATACCGTTAATAACGTTGAGAAGATGAAGGTCACAACCTGTCTCAATCCTCTTCATACTTCACTGGCAGTCTACGGATGCCTTCTCGGCTATACCAGGATAAGCGAGGAGATGAAGGATGAGGATCTTCTTAAGCTCATCAAGACCGTAGGATATGTTGAGGGACTTCCCGTTGTTGTAAATCCCGGTGTCATCAATCCTTCAGAGTTTATTGACACGGTTGTCGGAAAGAGACTTCCCAATCCGTTCATGCCCGATACCCCTCAGAGGATCGCATGCGATACTTCACAGAAGCTTCCCATCAGATTCGGCGAGACTATAAAGAGCTATATCGCAGATCCTTCCAGAAACGCATCGGATCTTAATGCCATACCCCTTGTACTTGCGGGATGGCTCAGATATGTAAAGGGTATCGATGATAAGGGTGAAGTATTCGAATGCAGCCCCGATCCCAGACTTTCCGAGATCAGCGAGAAGATCGCATCACTTGAGTTCGGCAAAGAACTTGACCGTGAACAGGTTAAGACCGTACTCCTTCCCATACTTAAGGATGAGACCATCTTTGCCACCGATCTTGAGAAGGCAGGACTTTCCGATAAGGTCATAGATTACTTTATAGGAGAGATGTCCGGAGCAGGACAGGTCAGAAAGACCCTTCACGAAGCTCTTTTCTAAGGAGAAAAAATGAACAGATTAAAACTTCCCAGACTTCTGACGGACGGCGCGGTTTTTCAGAAGGATAAACCCGTCCGTATCTGGGGCTGGGACGAAGCGGGCAGGACCGTAAGGTGCGAGCTCGCAGACAGAGATAATGAAAATTCCATTGCCGCCTCTTCTGAGGCGGCGGTGGATAAAGACGGCAGATTTTCGATGACTCTTCCTGCTTTTGAAGCAGGCAGAGCCTTTGTTTTATATGTAAGAGATGATGCCGGAGAAGAGATAAAGGTTGATGATATCATCATAGGAGCAGTCTGGTATGCTTCGGGTCAGTCAAATATGGATCTGAATTTTGACAGGCTCCGTGACAATTGCGCCGATTATATCAGAAACTCATCAAACGATCTTATCAGAAGCTTTGATATCACTTCGGAATCCGAATATGCGGGCCCCTGTGAAGATCTTCGTACCGGAAGATGGCTTAAGGCTTCTCCTGAGAATCTCAAGGTCTTTTCCGGAACGGCGACTTTCTTTGCAAAAAGGCTTCATGAAAAAACAGGCATTCCCGTCGGTATCGTCCACGGAAGCCTCGGCGGATCGCATATCTATTCCTGGATGAGCAAAGAGATGCTGGGAGGTTATCCGGAGCTTTTAAGCGATGCCGCAAAATACGGAGATCCCGCCTTCAGAGCCGAACGCATCAGACATAACGGAGAGATGGTTTCCGGATGGATAAAAGAAGTGGAAGATAATGATGAAGGCAGAAAGTCCCACTGGGAAAACGGCATTCCCAAAGGGGGAAGAAAGAGCATAGATCTTCCCGTATTTTTCAGTGAGACCGAGCTTGACGGATTTATCGGTGCCCTTTGGTTTGAGAAGAAGTTCACCGCTGATGCTTCGTTTGCGGATAAGGACGCTTCATTATGGCTCGGGACCATAACCGATTCGGACGAAGCATACATAAACGGAACATTTGTCGGAACCACCGGATACCGCTATCCTCCGAGAAAATACACCATCCCTGCGGGAACCCTCAAAGAGGGAGAAAATACCATCGTCCTCAGGATAAGAGTTGATATCGGACAGGGAAGAGTGACCACCGGCAAGAGGATGATGATCTTTAACGACAGCTGTAAAGCTGATCCCTGGTCAAACGATATTCCGGACGGAGCGATAGATCTTTCGGGAAAGTGGGAATACTCAGTCGGTACGAGAACAGAGCGTCCTGCACCGGAGCCCGATCCCATCGACTGGAGAGCAACAGGTCTTTACAACGCAATGACCGCACCTGTCACTCCTTTCCCTATAGAAGGAATAATCTGGTATCAGGGCGAGTCGGATCATCTTGAGCCCGATATGTACTTTGAGATGTCTAAGCTTCAGATAGAAGGCTACAGGAAACTCTGGAATGACGATCTGCCTTTTATCTTTGCACAGCTCCCCAATTTCTCGGTAGACTGCATGGTACCGGGAAGTGACGGATACGGCGGATGGTATGATTTCAGAGAGATGCAGAGCAGGATCCCTTCTGCCGTCCCAAATACCTATATGGCCGTCACGATGGATTCAGGAGAAGACAACGATCTTCATCCCATGAACAAGGAAGCGGTCGGAAGCAGACTGGCGGACATAGCTCTTGATAAGCTTTATCCGGGAAAACTCGATATTCCCGCAATGAGTCCCGAAGTTAAGAGCGTGAGCCTTAAATGCGACGGAAGCTTATATGAAGCTGAGATCGGGTTTGAAAATACAGGTGACATGCTTGTCGCCTTTTCAAAAGATGCATCCAAAAAAGGAGCGATAAGAGATTTCAGATTCCTTGCAGGAGATGAGGAAGTGACTGCGGATGTAAAGATCACCTCACCTTCTTCCATAGTTGTCTCCGCGCATTGTAAAGTTAAGCCTTCGGCACTGTATTATCTTCACGGCAATACATATACGGGAGAGATCATCTACAACTCCAAAGAGTCAGATGGAGCCTATGTTCCCTGCAAGATGCTGGGGCCTTTTACTTACAGATTCTGATATATAGTCAACGAATTTAGTAATTGCCGTATCGCGGGCTGAAAATGTATCATATAAGCCATTTGCAGCTCGCGAAAGTGCAATTAATTAATTCGTGCACTATATAGTCAACGAATTTAGTAATTGCCGTATCGCGGGCTGAAAATGTATCATATAAGCCATTTGCAGCTCGCGAAAGTGCAATTAATTAATTCGTGCACTATATATGCCTTCATGGATTAATAGTCTGCGACATTGTAATTTTCGAATTTCGGGCAGAAATGCTTTCGTTTATGGCATTTCGGAACGCAATTGTGAAATTATTCATGTCGTACACTATAAAGTCTGCGGGGGCATATTTTTTTAACTTGATTTTAATCGGAATTTCGGTATTAATTGAATCATAGCCGTATCGGGCTTCGGCGGTTTTTGCCGGGAAGTTAACGAAAAATGAAATTTTTAAACGGGGGTTATATGCGATATTTATTCAATAACGGATGGAGATTTCTCGAAGCGGATAAGGATTCTGAATTTTCCGGGATAAGTGCAAGACTTGATGAGTTTGCTCCGGTTCAGCTTCCGCACGACTGGCTCATCTATGATTCGACAGATCTGTACAGAACAGGCCGGGGATGGTATGAAAGAGACCTGATGATAACGGGTAAAAAAGGAAGATATTTCCTTGAGTTTGACGGCGTCTACATGGACAGTGCCGTATATGTGGGCGGGGAGAAGGTATGCGAGTGGAAGTACGGTTATTCCGCTTTTGAATGTGATATCACAGACTATCTGACGGAAGGACTTAACCGTATTTTTGTATCTGTAACATACATCTCGCCGAACAGCAGATGGTATTCCGGTGCCGGCATTTACAGAAATGTCCATATCCGAAATACCGATGAGACATATATCGCAAAAGACGGTGTGTATGTTTCTACGCGTCCTGAGGATGGCAGGAGGATACTTCATTTAGAAACGGAGGTCTGCGGCAGGAACGCCTCTGATGCGGTCGTGGATTATAGCGTGACTGATGCTGACGGAAAAGAGGTTTTGCTGAACAGGATATCGGAAACCGATTACGAGATGACATCGCCTCACCTCTGGGATACGGAAGATCCCTATCTCTATACTCTTAAGGCTGTGATGACTGCGGGAGATGACAGTGATGAAGAAACTGTCAGGTTCGGAATTCGTGATATCGCATTCGATCCCGATAAAGGATTTTTCCTTAACGGCAGAAATTTCAAACTGAACGGTGTCTGTGAGCATCACGATCTCGGAGCACTCGGCGCTGCTTTTAACAAGGCTGCCATGAGGAGAAAGTTTGAGATCCTTAAAAAGATGGGGGTCAATGCTCTGAGAACTTCGCATAATATGCCCGCTCCTGAGGTGCTGGACCTTGCCGATGAGATGGGAATTCTCGTCATGACAGAAAGCTTTGATATGTGGTACAGGTCCAAGACGGAATATGACTATGCGAGATTTTTCCCCGAGTGGCATGAAAGGGATATGATCAGCTGGGTAAAGCAGGACAGGGATCACCCTTCTGTCATCATGTGGAGCGTCGGAAATGAGATCTATGACTGCCATGCGGACAGCAGTGCGCCCGATACCATTAAGCATCTTGCGGATATTGTCGAAAAGTACGATCCCTGCCGGAACGGATATGTGACATTTGCATCCAACTATATGCCCTGGGAGGGTGCACAGAAGTGTGCGGATGTTCTCAAACTGGCCGGATATAACTATTCCGAGAATATCTACAGAGAGCATCATGAAAAATATCCCGACTGGATCATATACGGAAGTGAGACCGCAAGCCTTGTGCAGAGCAGGGGAGTCTATCGTTTCCCTCTTTCCGTCACAAAACTCTCGGATGCCGATGAGCAGTGCTCTGCGCTCGGCAACTGCAATACCAGCTGGGGCGCAAAGAGTGTTGAGAACTGTATATGTGACGACAGGGATATGGAGTTCTCCGCAGGTCAGTTCCTCTGGACAGGTTTTGACTATATCGGCGAACCCACTCCATATCACACCAAGAATTCGTATTTCGGGATGATAGATACCGCGGGCTTCCCCAAGGATTATTACTATGTGTTCAAGTCTGCATGGACAGATCCTTCGGAAGATCCTTTCGTTTATATCTTCCCCTACTGGGATTTCAATCCCGGTCAGATGATAGATGTAAGAGTATGCTCAAATGAAGATGAGGTCGAGCTGTTTTTGAACGGAAAGAGTCTCGGAAGACAGACTCTTACTCATGCGCCGGGCTCCGGACTTCATATCATCGCAGATTATCGTATCCCTTATGAAGAGGGAGAGCTTGAAGCGGTTGCCTATGACAGAAACGGAAAAGTCACCGCAAGGCAGGTGAGGAGATCCTTTAAAGATACCGCATCACTTAAGATAGAAGTTAATAAGACTTTTGTCCGGGCAGGCTCGGAAGATCTTATCTTTGCTGAGATAAGTGCGGCAGACGAGAACGGAAATCCCGTGGAGAATGCATCCGACAGGATATCGGTGAGCGTAAAGGGATGCGGAAGACTTGTCGGACTTGATAACGGTGACAGTACGGACACCGACAGCTATAAGGCGGTATCAAGAAGACTCTTCAACGGAAAGCTTCTTGCGATCATCGCAGCTGGACGGGAAGCCGGAGACATTGAACTCAGCATTTCCGCAGCAGGTGTAAAGGGCTGCTCGCAGGTGCTTAAATGCATCGCCGATGATGAGGTCTGCACTTCGCAGGTATCTCCCTTCGATGAAGGCGCGGCATATTACTTTGAAGAGAATACCGCAAGGAAGACCAATCTCGGATCGGATGATGAGATCCCCGTCAGAAAGCTTGAGATATCGGCGGAGGACAGAATACTTACCGCTGATAAAAAAGAGGTAAGGGCTAAGGTCAGGATCCTTCCCGAAAATGCGACGGATAAAAAGATAATATACGAAGCCGTTTCCGACAAGGCTATTCCCGTAAACATCGCTGAGGTCATACCTGACGGTGATGAGGTGATCATAAGAGCACAGGGTGACGGTGACTTCAGATTAAGATGCATGTCTGCCTCCGGAAGTGGCGGAGTCCGCATCATATCCGAGCTTGAGTTCAGCATAAACGGAGTGGGAGTCGCATTCCTCGATCCGTACGATTTTATATACGGAAGCGCATATACATACTCTGAAGGAAGGGTTTCCACAGGGAATGAAAAGGGATTTGCCTCCGCAAGGGATGAAAGGTCTCTTGCATGCTTTGAAAACATCGACTTCGGAGAGACAGGCTCTGATGAGATAACCATCCCTATATTTTCGCTTGTAAACGAACCCCATACCTTCAGGATCTACGACGGCGTTCCTTCAAAGGGCGGAACTCTCCTCGGCGAGTTCGTATATCAGAAGGATGTCATCTGGAATGTGTATCAGGAGGATACATGGAAATTTGATAAGCCCATAAAGGGAATCCATGACCTTAGTTTTGAATTTACGGACAAGGTTCATGTAAAGGGATTTTCTTTTAAAAAGTATTCCAGAGCATTTACGACATTAAATGCCGCTTCTGCGGATGATATCTACGGAGATGATTTTGTGAAGAATGAAACTTCCGTAGAAGGAATCGGAAATAATGTCACGCTCATATTTGATGAAATGGATTTCGGAGAAGAGGGCACATCAAAGATAGCGATAACCGGAAGAGCGCCAAAGGGCACCAATACCATTCATGTCCGCTTTGAAGGCGACGGCACAGAGATCAGGAACATCATTGAGTTCCCTCAGTCTTCCGGATACACAAGGTGTGAATTTGAATTTGAAAAAATAAAAGGCATGAAGAACGTTTCATTCGTCTTCATGCCCGGCAGCTGCTTCGACTTTATGGATTTTACTTTCTCATAAGATCAATCATCATTGCCCTGACCCGCTTCCGAAAGAGCGGGTCTTGGTGTATAACGGCGGTTCATCTTCCTGTATTCGGAAGGCGTACAGTTCTTGTAGGACTTGAATACCCTGTTGAAGGTGGAGAGCGATTTGAATCCCGACTGGAGCGCTACGTCAAGTATCGAAAGGTCGGGCTGGTTTAAATACATCTCCGCCAGCAGGATCCTCTTTCCCGTCAGATATTCGTAACATGAAACATGTGCGAATTCTTTGAAGAGTCTCGCAAAATGGAATCTCGAAAAGCCCGCCATCTCTGCGAGGGCGTCCATATCTATGTCTTCCGTGCAGTGCTCTGATATGTAATTGCACACATCCATGAACCTGCCGATGTATTCTTTATTCTTTGAAGAAGATTTTCCCAGCTGGGGAACTCTTTCTTCCATGCAGCTCCTTCCGACCTCGACCATGAATCTGATCAGGAGAGAGTAGATGGCGGCTCCCGCATAGGGCTGTTCCGAAAAATATTCTTCGCTGGTAAGATCGAGGAAATGATGAAGCTTGTCTGACAGTTCCCTGTTCTCGTTCTTTCTGATGATTATGTATTCTCCGAGGGTGTGGAGAAGAGAATTCAGGGAAGTGACATTTCCGATCAGACTGTAGTCAAACAGAAGAATGATGCGCTTTCCGTCCTTGGGCGCGCACAGTCTGTGAAGCGTTCCGGACATTATGACCGCCACATCTCCGGGTGCAATCACATGTTTCTCGGTTCCCACCACAATGGTGTATTCATTTTCTATAGGAGCTATGATCTCGGTCGCGGTGTGCCAGTGGAGGGGATAATCCTCCGCGATGTCATTGTAATACAACCTGACGCCCTGTATCTGATCATAGTTAACGGTTTCCCGTCCGTGTTCTAGTACAGGAAGCATATTATTCCTTTCACATTGAGACAGATGCTTTGACTACATATAGAATATAAAATTTTTTAAAAAAATAAAAGCAAAATATGAAAAATAAATAGCAAAATGTCGGAAGAATACAATTTTTTTAATAAGTACGATTGAGTTGTATTTCTATATTTTTCCCACTTTTTTACATGAAAATATACGGAGGAATGCTATGGATCTTGTTAAGAATGAAGCAAAGATCGGCGAATTCCGCAAAAGAGCGGAGGAACTCGTTTCGAAGATGACTCTCGAGGAGAAGGTGTCCCAGACTCTTAACCATGCTCCCGCGATCGAAAGACTCGGCATTAAGGCATATGACTGGTGGAATGAAGCTCTTCACGGTGTTGCAAGAGCAGGCACGGCAACTGTTTTTCCCCAGGCGATAGGGCTTGCCGCAGCATTTGATGAGGACCTTATGGAGGAACTCGGTGACGCTGTTTCAACAGAGGGCCGTGCAAAGTTCAATATCCAGCAGAAGTTTTCGGATACCGATATCTACAAGGGACTTACTTTCTGGGCTCCCAATGTCAATATTTTCCGCGATCCCAGATGGGGCAGAGGACAGGAGACCTACGGAGAGGATCCTTATCTTACTTCAAGACTCGGCGTCAGATATATAAAGGGTCTTCAGGGACATGATGAGGACCACATGAAGGCAGCTGCCTGTGCAAAGCATTTTGCGGTCCATTCCGGACCCGAGCCCGAAAGACATCATTTTAATGCAGTCGCTTCCATAAAGGATATGAGGGAGACTTATCTTCCCGCATTCAAGGCTTGCGTACAGGAAGCGAATGTCGAGACCGTCATGGGCGCTTACAACAGGACAAACGGCGAGCCCTGCTGCGGATCTAAGACACTTCTTAAGGATATCCTCAGAGACGAGTGGGGATTTAAGGGACATGTGGTATCCGACTGCTGGGCTATAAAGGATTTCCACACCGGACATATGGTCACATCCGATGAGGTCGAGTCCGTAAGCCTCGCAATGAACAACGGATGCGATCTTAACTGCGGTGATCTCTTCGTATATCTCAAGGATGCAGTGGAACAGGGCAAGGTCAAAGAGGAGAGGCTTGATGAAGCGCTCGTCAATCTCTTTACCACCAGGATGAAGCTGGGAATGATGGACGGTGAGAAGACCGCTTTCGATTCCATAGGCATGGATCAGGTGGACTCCAAAGAGCACAGGATGCTGAACCTGAACACCTCCGCAAAGACTCTCGTTCTCCTTAAGAATGACGGTATCCTTCCTCTTGATAAGAGCAAGATAAAGACTGTAGGTGTCATCGGACCCAATGCGGATTCCAGACGCGCTCTGGTAGGTAATTACGAGGGAACCGCTTCAAGATATGTTACCGTACTTGAGGGACTCGAGGACTATCTCGGAGACGATGTTGTGATCAGATATTCCGAGGGATGCGATCTGTTCAGGGACCGTGTCAGCGGACTCAGCAAGGGAGATGACCGCATCTCAGAAGTTAAGAGCGTATGCGAGGACAGTGATGTCATCTTTGTGGTACTCGGACTTGATGCGGGTATTGAAGGAGAAGAGGGCGATGCGGGCAATGAGTTCGCAAGCGGTGACAAGAAAGACCTCTTCCTTCCCGGACTTCAGAATGAGATACTCGAGACCGCAGCTGCGAGCGGCAAGCCCGTTGTTCTGCTTCTTCTTGTGGGAAGTGCGATCTCCGTTGATGAGAAGAACGCCAATGCTATCGTACAGTGCTGGTATCCCGGTGCCATGGGCGGAAGAGCGATCGCTGAGACTGTTTTCGGCGACAGGAACTTTGAGGGCAAGCTTCCCGTTACTTTCTACAGAAGTGCCGCAGAGCTTCCGGATTTCACCGATTATTCCATGAAGGGCAGAACCTACAGATACATGGAGACTGAGGCTCTTTATCCCTTCGGATACGGTCTGTCCTATACTTCATATGATTATTCGGATGTAAAGGCAGACAGGACGGTACTTGGCGATGACGGAATAAATGTAGAGTTTACCGTCAGCAATACCGGTAACAGAGCGGGAAGAGAGACCGTTCAGGTCTATGTTAAGGTATGCGGAGTAGAAGGGGCTCCCAGGTATCAGCTCAAGGCTTTCAAAAAGGTGGCTCTTGAAGCGGGGGCTTCCGAGAAGATCACAATTAATCTTCCCAGGGAAAGCTTCGGACTCTTTAACGATAACGGAGAATTTGTCATAGGCAGCGGAAAGGCAGTCGTATATGTCGGCGGTCAGCAGCCCGATGCAAGGAGCGAGGAACTCCTCGGAAAGGGCGTTGCGTCCGTAGAGATAGAGCTTCCCTGATCTGCGGTGCCGGCATGGAGACAGCGCTTCCATGATCCTGCGGTGAAACACTGTATGATATGAAAAAACGTAGGGAACAGGCTTTTTTACGGCCTGTTCCTTTTTTCCCGTTATCTTTGACTAACAATGCCATAAAATGATAAAATTCAGGTATCTGTAAGAGGCTTGTCAAATGGAAATCGAAAGCATAAAAGCCAAATTGTATGATTTTTTCTGCAAGGAAACCGGAGTGATCAGTTATGACTGTGCACTCGATCCCAGAAACTCCGGTGAAATTGTGGGTCTGCTTCATATGGGCAGGATTTCCCTTCTCGAATACTCCGATATGAATGCGGAATTGCGCGATGAGCCTCTGTCCGATACCATTCTTTTTGACGCCGTTTCCTTTAATCCCGATGAATGCCTTATGGACCGCCTGGTGATCCCCACCGGAACGGTCTTAAGAGTCAGCATTTTTGCGGAGAAGGATCATACCTGGAGCATTGAAGAGAGGAATCTCGTAAAGGGATTCATCCTCATCATGATAACGCTCAAGAGCAGGCTCAAGATGAAGGAATTCATAGATTATGCGATGTTCCATGAGATGGAACTGGGGCTTCACAACAGCTTCTATCTGAACCGCATGATGACTATGATCGAGAAGCTGGATAAGCTTCATGAATATTCGATAATCTTTTTCAATCTGGTCAATCTGACCGGTGTCAATTACCTTCTCGGAAGAAAAGGTGCGGACAGGATAATCATCCAGTTCATAGATGTTATCGAGGAACTGCTTGAAAATCCCGAATGCGTATGCAGGATGGGCGGAGATAATTTCTGTATCCTCGCGCGCCAGGAGAAGACCGGTCTTCTTCTCGATGTTCTCAAGGGTATGCATTTTAACTGTGATTCCATGGGGACAAAGAGGATCAAGCTCGGTGCTTACAGCGGTGTATATAAATGCACCGGAGCCGAGAAGTCATTTTCCGAATGTATCGACAATGCACTTGCCACCATGCTCATAGCCAAGAACGAGAAGCATGTCCAGGTTCAGTATTACGACGAATCCATGCTGGTCATGGTAAATGAGACGAGAAGAGTGGAGTCTGCGTTTAAGAATGCTCTTAAGAACGGAGAGTTCCTTGTCTATTACCAGCCCAAGGTGGATCTTGCCAATTTCAGGCTTGTGGGAGCCGAGGCTCTGTGCAGATGGGACAGGAATTCCGTCATCGTAATGCCGGATTCCTTCATTCCGATCCTGGAGAAGAGCACACGTATATGCAAGCTTGATTTTTTTGTGCTCGAGACCGTCTGCCGCGACTTAAGGTCCTGGATAGATTCCGGAAAAAAGCCCGTACCGGTAAGCGTCAACTTTTCAAGGAAGCATCTCAGCAATTCAGATCTTGTGGAACAGATAACGGAAGTCGTCGACCGCTACAGGATACCTCATTCGTATATCATGATCGAGGTCACGGAGACCACCAACGAATCCGATTCGAGGCGCCTTAACGAGACTGTTGAGGAACTTGCGGCGAACAAATTCGAAGTGTCCGTGGATGATTTCGGTTCGGGATATTCCTCCATGAGCATCATCAAGGACATTTCCTTCAAAGAGATCAAGATCGACAGGAGTTTTCTGAACAATAAGAATGTCCGCAGGAACGATATGATAATGATGAAGCATATCATCTCCATGGCCAGGGATCTGGGACTTGCCGCCATAGCGGAAGGCGTTGAGACCATGGCACATGTGGAGCTGCTCAAGCAGTACGGATGTTTTTACGGACAGGGTTATCTTTTCGACAAACCGCTGCCCAAAGAGTTCTTTGAAAAAGTACTTGATTCTCCGTACTACAAAAACGTCGATCCGGCCAATGGTAAAGACTATTTGATCCCTTCTACGGGAGAGTTCGACGATATACAGTTCTGATATTAAATTGCCACATGATGCCGTGAATTATGTGACAATTTTTGTACTTAAATTAAGAAATATTTAACCATTAAATACCCCCTGTTCGGTTGTTTTACGGCATTTGTATTTGATATAATCAATGCAGTAAGCGGAGAAACAGGGGGTTTTTCTCTTAGTGACGATAGTAGACCGAATTTATTATTTTGATATATGTTCAATTTTTATCCTGCTGGCGATCATCGTATCGATGCTCCTTCGCAAGATGTACCGCGGCAGGCTGAACAGAAGTTTTATCCAGCTGGCGATCGTAATGATCCTGAGCTGTATTTTTGACATACTCAGGGCTTTTCCCTTTAACGGGTTCAAGGTCCTTGAAACATCCGTTGTTTTCAAATTCGTGATGTCTTATATATTCTGCTTCCTCAGGGCGATACAGATGCCGCTCCTCATCAGGCTCTACGGTATGATGAGCGGATCCTGGAGCCGCATGAAGTCGGACCTGAGGATAGCGGTCTTTTATTTTGTCCCGCTCATCGGATATCTCGCTTTTGTCTATTCCAATTTCTTTACCCGCAGGATCTTCGATTATACGCTTGCAGGCGATCAGGTTGCCTATGTCCGCGGCAATCTCATGTATGTTTATGACTATTTCGGTTTTTACTTCCTGATATTCAGCCTTATCCAGCTCTTCTTTATCAGAAAGAGGCTCAGCGTAGAGAAGTTCCTCGCCATGCTCCTGGTATATCCGATAAATGTCGCTGCGATACTGATACAGGATATGTATCCCGAGTATATGACCGCCATGTTCGGTGCTTCACTTTCGGTTCTTATCCTTGCATTCTTTGTTTTCAGACCGGATGAATCGATAGACCTTGAGACCGGACTTTCCTCTTTTGTTCCTTTTGAGAACGATATCGAGAATCTCATTCTCAGCGGAAGAAAGGGCGTTGTCATATTTACGAAGATCGCCAACGATGTTGAGATCAGGGAACTGACCGATATAAGGGTCTACAGACGCATTCTTCATTCGGTGGGAGATACACTCGTAAGGGAGAGATACAAGAGCCTTCTTTCATCCTCGGATTTCTACTATCTGAGAGGCGGTCTCTATGCAAATATCATTCAGGGCAGGTTTGACATGGATCTGGTCTGGAAGCAGGTGGAAAGACTGGTTGCAAGATACTCGGAAGGTTATTCCGGTGCGGGATTCGATCTTCAGCTTGAGATGAATGTCTGTGCCGTTTCGGTTCCCGATGATATCTCAGACAAGGAAGCCCTCCTTAAATTCTCCGAGAGGATCCAGAACTTTACGGAACACTGGAAACCGGTCAAGTATTCGGAGATATCATTTGACAGAGAGTTTGTCATCCTTAATTCCATCGACTCGATCATCGAGGATGCCATCAAGCATGACAGATTCAAGATGTATTATCAGCCCATCTATTCTCTCAGGGAGAGAAAATATAAATGTGCCGAGGCTCTCATAAGGCTTAATTCCGAGGAATACGGAGAGATATCGCCTTCGATATTCATACCCGCTGCGGAACGTACCGGAAGGATCCTCAATATCGGAGATTTTGTAATACGCGATGTGTGCAGATTCCTCTCTGAGCATTCGCTGGATGAACTTGGAGTCGATTATATAGAGGTCAACCTCTCCATAATCCAGTGCATGCAGGCCGATATGGCCAAGAAGATCAAGAGATACATGGCCCAGTACAATATCGAGCCCGGCTGGATCAATTTTGAGATAACAGAGACTGCAGCGGACGGTGCATACGAGAGAGTTCTGGAGACCATGAACGAGATCTCATCCGAGGGTGTCCGATTCTCACTGGATGATTACGGTTCGGGTTACTCCAATCTCCACAGGGTCATGTCCTTCCCTTACAAGGTCATCAAGATCGATAAATCCCTGACGGATGAAGCCGAGGATCTTGAGAAGAGACGTATCCTTGAAGAAGCCATCCATCTGATCAAGAGCATGGGCGCCCATATCGTGGTCGAGGGAGTCGAATCCAAAGAGATCTCCGACTGGTTCGAAGAGCAGGGCTGTGATTTCATCCAGGGATTCTATTACGCAAGACCCATGAATGAAGAAGAGTATGTGGACTTTATGAAGTCCCTTCCCGATGACGAGCATCTTCCCTGCAATGATGTTCCGGGTGACAGGACAGTCCCTGAAGAGGATGAGCTTAACATAAAGATAAAAGCAGAAATTTAATACCGAAAGGTGAAAACCTGAAAGTCAGGCGTACAGATCCGGCCCTTCCCGCATTAAACGGCGGGGAGGGCTTTTCTTATGAAATATTAAGAGTTTTTTATCCGCCGGAGGATATAAAAAACAGGATATTTTTGATATCATATTTTTGTTTTGATCGTAATATACGGTCAGTTTTTTATGCGGGAAGGAGAGAGCAATGTCCGGTATAATGGATAAATTTTCGCTCGAGGGCAAGGTTGCCTGGATAACCGGTGCTTCTTACGGGCTCGGGTTAGCCTATGCACAGGCTTTTGCCGAAGCGGGCGCAAAGATCGTCTTCAATGATATCAACAGGGAACTGGTGGACAAGGGGCGGAAGGAATACAAAAAGCTCGGTATAGAGGTTTATTCCGCGGTATGTGATGTTACGAATGAAAAGCAGGTAAATGCCTTTGTCGCGGATGTCACAAAGAAAGTCGGTCCCATTGATATTCTGGTCAACAATGCCGGGATCATAAAGCGCATCCCTATGACAGAGATGACTCTGGAACAGTGGAATGCGGTGATCACCACGGATCTTACGGGGCCTTTCATATGTTCTAAGGCCGTTATCCCTTCAATGATAAAAAATGGCGGGGGAAAGATAATAAATGCCTGCTCGATGATGAGTGAACTGGGAAGAGAGACCGTTTCGGCATACGCATCTGCAAAGGGCGGGCTTAAGATGCTTACCAGGAACATCGCTTCCGAATACGGAAGATACAATATTCAGTGTAACGGCATAGGACCCGGTTATATAGCAACGCCACAGACGGAGCCGCTGCGAACAAAGGGAAAGGACGGATCGCTCCATCCTTTTGACAGGCTCATCAGATCCAAGACACCGGCGGGACGATGGGGAGAACCGGGAGATCTTGCCGGGCTTGCTCTTTTTCTTGCATCGCCCGCATCGGATTTCGTGAACGGACAGGTGATATATGCAGACGGCGGCCTTCTGTCATATATAGGCGGTGACCCCGGAGAAATAACGGAATGATCTTTTCAATTCACCACAGATTCAGTACCATTCACACCGCTTTTTCATCTGAAAAAATTAAAGATGATAGTATTTGAACATCGAAAATAAATTACCGAAAGGATTGATCCATATGCTTGATGTATCACATGTAACCAAAAAGTACGGAAAAGTAACTGCCTGCAATGATGTAAGTTTTCATCTCGATCCCGGAAGCGTAACGGTCCTTCTCGGCCCCAACGGTGCCGGAAAGAGTACCATCATGAAATCCATAATCGGATTTCTCAAGTATGAAGGAAATATAATGGTCGGCGGTTATCCCAATAAGACCCCCGAAGCAAGAAAGATCCTCGGATATATCCCTGAGATGCCTTCGCTCTATCCGAATCTCACCGTTTCCGAACATCTTGAGTTCCTTGCGAGAGCATACCGTATGACCGATTACAAAGAGAAGACCGATAAGCTTCTTGAGATGTTTGAACTTACCGATAAGAAGAAAAAGTTCGGTGATGAGCTTTCCAAAGGTATGCAGCAGAAACTCAATCTGTGTCTCGGACTTATGACGGATCCCGGCATGCTGCTCCTTGATGAACCCATGATCGGACTGGATCCCCATGCCATCAAGCAGCTCAAGGATATGTTTGAACAGCTCAGATCCGAGGGAAAGACCCTCCTTGTCTCAACCCATATCATCGACAGCGTGGATATGCTCTGGGACAGAGCTCTCATTATGCAGGCCGGACAGATCAGGGCAAATATACGCCGTGAAGAACTGGAAAAATCCGGAAAAACTCTTGAAGAGCTGTTCTTTGAAGTTACCGAGGGCATCGATCATGACGATATGAAGCACAAGGATACGGAAGAAACGGCGGAGGAAGACAAGTCATGAGAATGTATCTCTATTATGCAGTTCATTCCTTCATCAATCAGGTAAAAAAACTGTTTAAAACCTGGGTGCTCATATTTTTTGCCGTATGCTTTATAGTGGGAATCGGTCTGGGAGCCGTGATCGGTCTGGTCGCGAATAAGGCTGAGGCCGAAAAAGAAGAGCAGGTGGTAGAAGAGAACTATGAGCCCGAAGAAGCGGCTGAACCGGGCACTTTCAGCATTATAAAGGATGAGATCGGAGTCCCGGCAATGACCGAACTTGTCTGTGGCGCGATCATCCTGATCCTGTTTGTTCTGACTGTTGTCAACGCGGATAAGAGTGCGGGAAGGATATTCCTGCCCGCGGATGTGGGACTGCTGTTCCCGTCTCCGTTAAAGCCTCAGTCCGTACTGCTCTTCAGAATAGGAATGCAGGCGGGCACAATGATCTTTATGTTCGTGTACATGCTGCTGCAGCTCCCGAACCTTGTTGGTAATCTCGGTCTGTCGATATGGGCGGCTCTTGCGATCATACTCGCATTTTCCACTACCATATTCTTCGCATCCCTCCTGCAGCTCCTCATGTATCTGCTCTGTTCGATGTCTGCGACTTTCAAGCGTCTTATGAGACCCGGTATCACCGTGATCTTTGCCCTTGCAGCCGCAGGATTTCTTACATACAGAAAAAATACGGGACTTGATTATCCCCTTGCGGCCGCAGGATTCTTTAATTCCACCGCAGCAAGATGCATTCCCATATGGGGATGGACCAAGGGCTTTGTCAGAGCCGCTGTTGACGGAGATCTTTCGGGAGCCTTGATATTCCTTGGGCTTTTGATCTTCGGAATGCTCGCACTCATATATATCATCTGGAGCCTCAAGGTTGATTTTTATGAAGACGCCATGGCAAGATCCGAAGAGGTTGCGGCACTCATGGAGGCCGCAAAGAGTAACCGTTCCGGCGTTGCGGTCGCAAAAAAGAAGAAGGACAGAAGCGATTCGCTTGAACGTGACGGTTTGAAGTACGGACATGGTGCATCTGTATTCTTCTTCAAAAACATGTACAACCGCTTCAGATTTGCTCATCTGCATTTCTTTACGAAGACCATGGAGTTTTATTTTGCGGTGGCGGTTGCGGTCGGACTGGTCTGCAGATTTTATGCGGAGACCGATAATGTACTCTGGCTGGTGGGTGTTTTCACCGCACTGACATTCTTCAGGTCTCTCGGAAATCCTCTTGAAGACGATACCAGGATGGCTTATTTCATCATGATACCCGAGAGTACATGGCTCAAGATGTTCTATTCGCTGATATCCGGAGTTGCGAATACTGCTCTGGATCTTATCCCGCCCGTTATCGTCGGTGCGATCATAATGGGAGCAAATCCTTTTGTTGCCCTTGCATGGATCCTCGGTATGCTCACCGTATATTTTTACTCCGTATCGGTCGGAACCTTTATAGGACTTTCTCTTCCCGAGCATGCGGGACAGCAGCTCAAACAGCTGGTACAGGTCATGTTCGTATACTTCGGACTTCTGCCGGATGCCATCGTGATCGCTGTCGGATATGCGCTTGGAAATATCTATATCGGTGTATTCCTTGCGCTTGTCTGCAATATCGGTCTCGGACTTGCTTTCTTCTCCTTCGCTTCGCTGTTTTTGAAGCCTAAGGGAGGTACCGGAGTAACAGCAGTATAAATTTAAGAAAAAACAGCAAAAATTTCTTCTTTTTCGGGCGTGTATTTAATTGACACGCCCGTTTTGCAGCGGTATATTTATACCAACTGCTATACTAGTATGCAAACTAGTCATACACAAAGGTAAGGAGAATAAAATGTTACCAATACTTGAAACTATCAGCAAAATCGGAATAGTTCCCGTTGTCAAGCTTGACGATGCCAAGGATGCCGAGCCTCTTGCGGAGGCACTTTGCAAAGGCGGACTTCCCTGTGCGGAGGTCACATTCAGGACCGGCGCTGCCGCAGAAGCTATATCTGTCATGACAAAGACCCATCCTGACATGGTCGTCGGCGCAGGCACCGTTCTTACGACAGAACAGGTAGACAAAGCGGTAGAGGCAGGTGCAAAGTTCATCGTCAGCCCCGGTCTTAACCCCAGGATAGTCAAATACTGTGTTGACAGAAATATACCCATCACCCCCGGAACCAATTCACCTTCCGAGATCGAGACCGCTATCGAGTTCGGACTTGAGGTCGTAAAGTTCTTCCCCGCCGAGCAGAGCGGCGGTATTGCCAAGATCAAGGCAATGGCTGCTCCTTATGTGAATATGAAATTCATGCCCACCGGCGGCATCAACGCCAAGAACCTGACCTCTTATCTTGATTTCCCCAAGGTCATTGCCTGCGGAGGATCATGGATGGTTCCCGGAGATCTTATCGCAGCAGGCGAGTTTGACAAGATCGAAGAGCTTACAAGAGAAGCTGTCAAGACCATGCTCGGCTTTGAACTTGCACATGTCGGCGTTAACTGCGGTGATGAAGCAGAGGCTCTTAAAGCCGCTAACAGATTTGCATTCCTCTTCGGTATGCCCGTGAAGAACGGAAACAGTTCCGTATTCGCCGGCGGAGCCGTTGAATATATGAAGACACCTTATCTCGGTAAGAACGGACACATCGCCGTAAGGACCAATTATATCGAGAGAGCGGTGAATTACATGAGCACCGTTCTCGGCGTGGAATTCGATGAATCCTCCGCAAAGAGGGACGATAAGGGCAAGCTCAAGGCAATCTACCTTAAGGAAGAGATCGGCGGATTCGCTGTACATCTTGTAAACAAGTGATCAAAGAAAAGAGGATAAGACAATGGCTAAAGTAGTAACTATGGGCGAGATCATGCTCCGCCTTTCCACACCCAACAATGAAAAGTTCATCCAGGCTGATGAATTTGATATCAATTACGGCGGCGGAGAAGCCAATGTTGCCGTATCTCTTGCAAACTACGGACATGATGCCGAGTATGTAACTGCTCTTCCCGAGAATGAACTCGGTGACTGTGCGATCGCAGCTCTCAGAAAGTACGGCGTAAAGACCGACAATATCGCAAGATGCGGAGAGAGACTTGGAATCTACTATCTTGAGAGCGGAAGCGCTATGAGACCCTCCAAGGTTGTATATGACAGAGCTCATTCTTCAATCTCAACCGCCACAGCAGCTGATTTTGATTTTGACAAGATCTTCGAAGGAGCAGACTGGTTCCACTTTACCGGAATCACCCCCGCTGTATCGGATTCCGCAGCAGTTCTCACAGAGGAAGCTCTCAAGGCTGCCAAGGCTCACGGCGTAAAGGTTTCCTGCGATCTTAACTTCCGCAAGAAGCTCTGGAGCTCCGAGAAGGCACAGAAGGTCATGAAGAATCTCATGCAGTATGTCGATGTCTGCATCGGAAACGAAGAGGATGCAAATCTTGTTCTCGGATATAAGCCCGGAAATACCGACGTTACCAGCGGAGAACTTGAACTTGCCGGATATAAGAGCATTTTTGAGCAGATGGTAGCTGATTATAATTTCGAATACTGTGTATCATCACTCAGAGTAAGCCATTCCGCATCCGATAACGGCTGGTCGGCATGCATTTATTCAAGAGATACCAAGGAATTCTATCATTCCAAGGAGTATTCCATCCGTCCCATCGTTGACAGGGTCGGAGGAGGAGATTCCTTCGCGGGCGGAGTCATCTGCGGCCTCCTTGACGGCAAGGATTTCAAATCCGCTCTTGAGTTCGGTGTTGCGGCATCCGCTCTTAAGCACACCATCCCCGGTGACTTTAACCTTGTATCCCGCAAAGAGGTAGAGACTCTTGCAGGCGGAGATGCATCCGGAAGAGTCCAGAGGTGATTTGACATATTTTCATATAGGAAATATAATTTACAGGCCCGTCCTTTTTATACAGGAGGGGCCTGTTTTTGAGATTACGGCCTGATGAAAAAAGAGATCAAAACACCTAATTTAATAAAGATACTCATGCTTGTCGCATTTGTATCCATGATACTGATCATTTTCCTTCAGCAGCTTAAGGTTCCGTTTATGCTGGAGGACCTGTATTATGCCAAGAATCTGGTGACCGGAGGAGAACTCAGGTCTTTTGATGATATTGTCCAGAGTCTGGGCTGTGTGTATTACTGGAAGGGCGGCAGCCTGATCGGTACTTTTTTGCTGCAGCTCATTCTTATGGCAGGTGGATATGTTGCGGATGTCCTTAACATCCTTGTCATGATAATCTGCGCCTTCCTTCTGTTTGCCCAGAGAAATGCCAGCCATCAGAGGATCTTTTTTACGGTCTACGCATTTCTGCTCCTCATCGCGCTCAATGCGGACTGGAACAATTCCTATTTCAGACAGTTCGGGGCCGTTAATTTTTTCTATCCCTCGATCTTCATGCTGATCGTACTCAAGATCTGTTCGTCCGCGGTAGATAATCCTTCCGAGTATCAAAAGCTCGGGGTGGTCCGCTCGCTCATTCTTTCCGCTGTCGGGTTCATCGCAGGAGCATGGTCGCCTTCTTACGGGATCATCTGCGCCTCTGCACTCGGAAGCGTGATATTTGTCAGATCCAGGAAGGAAGAGAAGCATTATTCGGCAGGATTTGTTGTAAGTCTGTTCTTTTCGATATTCGGCGTCTTCATGTATATGGTAAGTCCCGGCAATTATGTCAAAGGCTCGGTCATGCTTACCAAGTTCATCAATGCCGATGTTTATCCTTCTGTAGTTCTCGCACTCCTGGTACTCGCCATCTTCATGAAGATGGGAGGCAAACTAAAGCCTTCCCAGTTTATGATGTGCGGTGTCATGCTGATAAGTGTGTTCATATCTTTTGTTAATGTGGTCATCCTTCCGTTTTCACCGAACGGATCGCTCCTCTGCACCATGATCCTGGGTATCGCCACATTCTGTTCGCTTTTTTATTCGCTCAACAGGATCGTTGTCAGGTACCGGATCTATGCGTATGTGCTCTGTGCGATCACGCTTTTATACGATGTTTTTGTAATACTTGAATCACAGCTTGGAGTCGAATGATGAAATTACCCTCATTTGGCAAAGAAATACCTAAGGAACTTTTTGCAAGGATATGGACTCCGGTCATCAATTCTGTCCTTGTATTGAATTTCATCCTCAAATTCTATCAGTTCGGAAGTGATGTTTCGTCTTTCAGCCTTTCCCAGGGCCTGATAGGAGTCGGGATGTTTGCGGTCCTTACCGTGGTGATAGCCTATATCACAGGATCGAAGAGTATAGGATCCTATGTCAGATTTTCAATACTTTACATTGCATTTGTTCCCCATCTTAAGCTGAGCTATCTTACGAGGCTTTCGGATTTTTCCTATGTGTTCCATATAAGGGATCACAGCTTCAGCGAAAAATGGAAGGGCTCCATAGCTCTGTGGGCATCGGACATATCGGAATATCTGAGGATACTGATCCCCATGATGGTGCTTATCCTGGGAGTCACGGTCCACGAGAACCTGCCGAAGTGGTATAAGGTTCTTCTCATCACGGCACTTGTGATGGCACTTTTGATCTATGTGTTTGAGGGAACCGTCAATCTTTTCAAATACGGTATATCTCTGATCGTCGTCATAATAATTGCCGACAGCTGGAACCGTATCAGGGTGGACGAAGAGAGGACGCCCCAGGTCATGATACTATGGGCCGAGATACTGCT
>CAMNEB010000020.1 GCA_946536155.1 uncultured Lachnospiraceae bacterium
CTGTGATCACCCTGCACCTGGCATGATCAGTCAAAATCATCTTCCTTCTCTATATCAGTCATGGCCATGTGTGAATTGTGGTACTTGGGCTCGTAGGTCACATCCTGTCCGAACCATTCGGGAGGAAGGAAATTCTGTGCGGCTTCAACACTTCCGAATTCCACCTCTGCCATGCTTAAGGGGGCGAAGGGTTTGTCGAAGATGTCCAGCTCTATCAAAAGTGTGTACTCATCGGGGGGCTTGGGGGTTCCCTCTATTACCTGAGGGTGGTCAAGGGGGATGAGATATCTCTTCTTGGAAATGACATTGCCGTCAGCTTTTAACAGGAGATGGTAGTAACCTTCGGAAGTAAGAGGCATGTTGATCTCTTCCCTCTGCATCATTCCGGAGCCTTTGTAGGTGAGGTAGAAATTGTCATCCTCTCTGCGGATCCTGACGACGGGGTTGGTGCACAGATAAGCCTGTTCTATGCGGTGGAAGGGGTAGCTTTCGAGATCATCCGGAAGCTTGGGGATCAAAAACTTTCTTTCTATTTCCATTGATACTGACTCCGATTTTTTTTATTCAGCGCTTTTATAGACTATGGATTCCGCAATCCGGCTGCTTTCTTCTTCACCTGCGAGGAGCTTTGTGATGGCGAGTGCGAAATCGATCGCAGTGCCCATGCCTCGGCTGGTGATGATGCCGGAATCTATCTCCACGCTGTTGAGAGAATAGATCGCTCCGCCTTCGGTAAGGTCTTTTTCAAAGGTCGGATAGCAGGTGGCTTTCCTGCCCATGAGGAATCCGCGATGTGCGAATATGCTCGGTGCGGCACAGATGGCTGCGATGTATTTTCCGGCTCCGTAGAAGTTTCCCGCAAGATCCAGCAGATCATCACATTTTTCCAGGTTCTCGGTTCCGAGCTTGCCGCCGGGAAGAACGAGCATATTGTAGTCATCTTTATTTATATCGGCAAAAACCTTATCGGCCTTAACGTCTATGCCATGTGAACCGTGGACTTCGAGGCGCCCGTTTATGGATACGGTATCGATGGCAAGCCCCGCGCGCCTGCATATATCAACTACTGTGAGTGCTTCGATCTCTTCAAAACCATCTGCAAGAAAAAGTGCGATCTTATTCATTTTCCACCTCCGGATCTGATTGTACGAGTATTCCGTTTACTACTACTTCGCCGTTAAGTTCCACCACTAGGCAGTCCTTGCCGTCCACATTCTTTTCACTGACAAGATCTGTCCTGTCGGGCTTTACCTTGATCACAACGTCCGGCGTTTTGACATCGAATGACCTGGAGTTGAAGATGTTGCTCATCATGAGGGGCTTGTCTTCGGGGACCACCTGGTCATATTTATCGTCGAAGGCCTTCATCTTCTTGTTGCTTGAACCGCTTGCTTCGAGAAGACCTTTGATGTCCTTCTTTTCAATGGTTAATGGTGCCAGTTCTTCGGCTCTGTCCGCTATCATCCTGGACATTTCCTCGTGAATGTTCTTGACGCTGGAGAAGCTGCATTCGTTTCCGAGGGTCTCTTCCACGATGGCTTCGAAGGTTTCCTTCTGGGAGCCTGCGGTCATGGGTTCGCAGGCTCCGAGCATGAGATCTATGAACTGTTCATTCAGATTCTCCGCATCCTTGGAATAGTACATGATGGAGTGGACATCGGAATTTCTGTCGTTGAATGCGGGGAAGAGATATCCGATCATGGGGAGCTTTACGATCCAGTCCCTCTTGCGGTCATGAAATTCGTTGGTGGAAGGGTCGTAGGAGAGTCCCGCATCCGTCAGATCAACAGGGCATATGACGGTGAAGATGTAGTTGTAGATATCCTCGGAAGCGTCATCGTTGAAGGAACCGTCCCTGGTCTTCTGAGGGATGTCGTATACATCGTGTACGGTGAGGATGAGATAGTTTCCCACATATTCAAAGGATGAGATTATGCGGTTATAGTAATCGTCAAGAAGATCGTCATCCTTCAGCGCCGAGTCCCTGAGGGCAAGAAGGAATTCCTGCTGTCCGCCTTCTTTTTCCGCTTCGTTTGTGATATCCAGGGTAAGAGCGCTCTTGCCAACGGTTCCGGACAGCGCCTTTCTGAAGATATCAAAATATTTATACATCTCTTCCTCGGGAAGGGAATTGAATGACTTTGAAAAGACGGATCTTTTTGTTTTCTCTCCGTCGACATAGCACCCGGTGATCCTGGTGACAGAGCAGTTCTTGGGTGTGTAGAGCTTTTTGATCTCACTCAGTTCGGATTTGATCATTTTAAAACCTCCGGCATTTAATAAACGTAGGTTTTAATTTTATCACATTCCGGGGGTTATTTCACAGATTTGTACCGCGGGCGCAAAGCGAAAGCAGTGGAGGCATAAAGCGAAAGCGGTGGAGGTATAAAGCGAAAGCAGTGGAGGTGCAAACGAAAGCACGGTTGAAAAGGATTGCTTTAATTGCTAAAATGAAAACCGCAAAAAACAGATATTTTTACGGAGAGGCGTCTTATGGAACAGTATAAGCAGGAATTTATAGATTTTATGATTGAGAGCCAGGTTCTCAAATTCGGAGATTTTACGCTTAAGAGCGGCAGAAAATCACCGTTTTTCATGAATGCGGGAGCATATGTCACCGGAAGCCAGCTCTCAAGGCTCGGTGAGTACTATGCAAAGGCTATTCACGACAATTTCGGGGACGATTTCGATGTCCTCTTCGGACCCGCATATAAGGGAATTCCCCTCGGCGTTGCGACAGCGATAGCATATTCCAAACTTTACGGAATAGATGTCAGATACTGTTCCAACAGAAAAGAGGTCAAGGACCATGGTGATACCGGTATCCTTCTCGGATCGAAGTTAAAGGACGGAGACAGGGTCATAATGATCGAGGATGTCACCACGTCCGGAAAATCCATCGAAGAGACCTATCCCATCATCAAGGCACAGGCTGATGTTCAGATCAAGGGACTCATCGTATCCTTAAACCGCATGGAAAAGGGGCTTCACTCAGACGGAAGCGCTCTTGACGAGATAAAGGCCACCTACGGATTCGATACGGCTGCCATCGTCACAATGGCGGAAGTCACCGAATACCTGTACAATACCGAGAGACAGGGAAAAGTCTGGATCGACGATGAACTGAAGAAGGCGATCGACGAATACTACTCACTTTACGGTGCAAAATAAAACAGGTCTGTTCCGCATATAGCTGCGGACATTCATGAAAGGAGTAAGACATGGAAGACGAAAAGATCTATAAGATCGTCAGGGCTACAGGCGCCTGGGATCTTGCAATCGGGATAGCAACCATAATCCTCGGACTCGGAGCAGGGATCATGCTCGTTGTCAGCGGAGCCAAGCTGCTTTCGTCAAGATCCAAGATAATGTTCTGATGCGCAGATCGATAATGTTCACAAGCAGGCGTCATTCCTACATAGGGATAATGTCTGCCATACTGGGGCTTGTCTCCCTCGCATCCCTGATATACGGGATCGCGGGGAGCTATATGCTGGGAGGAGAGGTTCCCATGTCCTTCGGGGCGGGGTGCGCTCTTGCGACTCTCTATGCTCTTGCGGGGTGGCTCATGGGAGTCATGGCCGTCAGGACTCCCGATTCCTTTAAGGCGACAGGCACCATCGGGATAATCCTTAACTCGATATCACTGCTCATAGCAGCGTTTCTGCTGTGGATACCCGTGTAAGACTGAGGCTCCGGCTAAATGCCGGAGCTTATTAATTTTGTTTTAATTTTTGTTTTTCACACCAAATATTGTGAAATTATCAGTTATAATGACTAAATGTGGGTATTTGGTTATTGCATGAGAATACTTCTTTTAGTAAAATATTCCGTGTATGGGTTCATACAAAAGGAGGTTTTTTAAATGAGTACATCAGTTAAGAAGGCATCTCCGGTCGTCGGGATCGTCATGGGCAGTGACTCCGATATGCCCGTTATGGCCAAGGCGGCAGAGATACTTGACAAACTCGGAATAGGATATGAGATGACCATCATCTCGGCCCACAGAGAGCCGGATGTGTTTTTTGAATATGCAAGCACCGCTGAGAAGAAAGGCTTCAAGGTCATAATCGCCGGAGCGGGAATGGCAGCCCATCTTCCCGGAATGTGCGCGGCGATATTCCCCATGCCCGTCATCGGCATCCCCATGCATACCACATCTCTCGGAGGAAGGGATTCACTTTACTCCATCGTGCAGATGCCCAGCGGTATCCCGGTAGCCACCGTTGCGATAAACGGAGGAGCGAATGCCGGACTGCTCGCAGCGAAGATCCTTGCCGTATCGGATAAGAAGCTCCTGGCTAAGCTCAAAAAGTATTCGGCCGACCTTAAGAAGCAGGTCCAGGACAAGGATGCGAAGCTTCAGGAGATCGGTTACAAAAAATATCTTGAGAACAAATAAATCAATTTCAGATCACGAAAGGCGAAAAAATGGCACTTGATTACAAGGCAGCAGGCGTTGATATCGAAGCCGGTTACAGATCCGTTGAACTTATCAAAAAATCCGTTGGAGAGACTTACCGCCCCGAAGTAATGGGAGCACTCGGAGGCTTCTCGGGAGCATTTTCCGCAGCGGCTTTCAAGGATATGGAAGAGCCCGTTCTCTTATCGGGAACAGACGGTGTCGGAACCAAGCTCAAGGCTGCATTCATAATGGATAAGCATGACACCATCGGCATCGACTGCGTCGCAATGTGCGTCAACGATGTCGCATGTGCCGGAGGAGAGCCTCTTTTCTTCCTTGACTATATCGCATGCGGCAAGAACTATCCCGAGAAGATCGCAGAGATCGTAAAGGGGGTTGCCGAAGGCTGCAAGATGAGCGAGTGTGCTCTTGTGGGCGGCGAGACCGCTGAGCATCCCGGAATGATGCCGGATGAAGAGTACGACATTGCCGGATTCTCTGTAGGCGTTGTTGATAAGAAGGACCTCATCACCGGTGCTGACATAAAACCCGGAGATGTGCTCGTAGGTATCGCATCCAGCGGAATCCACTCAAACGGATTCTCCCTTATCAGAAAAGTATTCGATATGACATCCGAGTCACTTTCCAAGTATTATGACGAACTCGGAGAGACCCTCGGTGAAGCGCTCCTTACTCCCACCAGGATCTATGTAAAGGCACTTAAGGCTCTCAAGAATAACGGCATCAGGGTCAAGGGCTGCAGCCACATCACAGGCGGCGGATTCTATGAGAATATCCCCAGGATGCTCCCTGACGGAATTAATGCCGTTATCAAAAAGGGAAGCTATGATATCCCTCCCATCTTCGACCTCATCATGAAGACCGGACAGATCGAAGAGAAGATGATGTACAACACTTACAACATGGGACTCGGAATGGTACTCGCGCTCGATCCCGCAGATGCGGAGAAGGCAGTTAAGGTCCTAAGCGAAGCCGGTGAGAA
Organism: uncultured Lachnospiraceae bacterium; assembly: GCA_946536155.1. Taxonomy (GTDB): domain Bacteria; phylum Bacillota; class Clostridia; order Lachnospirales; family Lachnospiraceae; genus AC2028. Next base: position 5,409 of record CAMNEB010000020.1, read on the forward strand.
GGCATACATCGTAGGAAGTGCCGAGGCCGGAGAAAAGGGCGTGACCATATGCTGAGAGTTGTCGTCTGTGTAAGCGGAGGAGGCACCAATCTCCAGGCGATCATCGATGCCGTAAAGAGCGGCGAGATCACTAATGTCGAACTGGCCGGTGTCATCAGCAACAAATACGGCGTAAAGAGCCTTGACAGAGCTGCTGCGGCGGGGATCGAAGGCTGCGTCGTATCTCCAAAAGATTATGCCGACAGGGAAGAGTTCAATAAGGCTTTTCTCGAGAAGGTTTCGGGATTTAAGCCCGACCTTATAGTGCTGGCCGGATTTTTGCTCAAGATACCCGAAGAGATGGTCAGGGTTTATTCAGGAAAGATCATCAATATACATCCTGCTCTCATCCCTTCTTTTTGCGGAATGGGTTATTACGGACTCAAGGTTCATGAGAAGGTTCTCGAAAGAGGCGTCAAGGTCACCGGAGCTACAGTGCATTTTGTGAACGAGGGAATGGACGAAGGTCCCATCATCTCACAGAAGGCAGTTGAAGTTCATGACGATGACACTCCCGAGACTCTCCAGCTGAGAGTTATGGAGGAGGCTGAATGGAAGCTCCTTCCCCGTGCGATAGACGATTATGCAAACGGACGGATCGCCATGGAAAACGGACGATGCGTCAGAAAGGTGTGACATGAAGGTACTTATTGTAGGCGGCGGAGGCAGAGAACATGCCATTGCCCTTGCGGTTTCCCGCAGCTCAAGATGTGAGAAGCTTTATTGTGCTCCCGGAAATGCCGGGATCGCTTCACTTGCTGAATGCGTTCCCATCGGAGCAATGGAATTTGACAAGATAGTTGATTTTTCCAAAGAAAAAGGAATCGACCTCGTAATAGTCGGAATGGACGATCCCCTCGTAGGAGGCCTTGTCGATGAACTTGAAAAGGCAGGCATCCGTGCATTCGGTCCCAGGAAGAATGCGGCAATCCTTGAAGGCAGCAAGGCTTTCTCCAAGGATCTTATGAAGAAATACGGCATCCCCACTGCAGCTTATGAGAATTTTGACGATCCGGAGAAGGCACTCGAATATCTCAGGACACAGGCGAAATTCCCCATCGTTCTCAAGGCTGACGGACTTGCTCTGGGCAAGGGCGTTCTGATCTGCGAAGATCTTGCCGCTGCAGAGGACGGCGTCAGAGAGATAATGCAGGATAAGAAGTTCGGAACTGCCGGAAACAGGATGGTCATCGAAGAGTTCATGACCGGCCGCGAGGTGAGCGTTCTCACATTTGTTGACGGCAAGACCGTAAGGATCATGTCCTCAGCCCAGGATCACAAGAGAGCGGGGGACGGCGATACCGGACTCAATACCGGAGGAATGGGTAATTTCTCACCCAGCCCCTTCTATACAAAAGAGATCGATGAGTTCTGCAGGAAGAATATCTTCCAGCCCACAGTCGATGCGATGGCTGCGGAGGGCAGACCCTTCCACGGAGTCATCTTCTTCGGACTCATGCTCACTCAGGGCGGACCCAAGGTCCTCGAGTACAATGCAAGATTCGGAGATCCCGAAGCACAGGTCGTCCTTCCCAGACTTGAGAATGACATCCTCGATGTATGCGATGCCTGCATAGACGGAACACTCGATAAGATCGATCTTAAGTTCTCCGACAAGGCGGCGGTATGCGTAGTCCTTGCAAGCGACGGATATCCCGTCAAGTATGAGAAGGGATTTCCCATCAGGGGACTTGATGCATTCGACGGAAAAGAGGATGTGTTCTGTTTCCATGCGGGAACAAAATTTGACTCTGAAGGCCGTATAGTCACAAACGGAGGAAGAGTCCTCGGGATCACAGCTCTCGGCGATGACCTTAAGGAAGCAAGGAGAAAAGCTTACGAAGCCACCGAGTGGGTTGATTTCGACAATAAATATATGAGACATGACATCGGTAAAGCAATCGATGAAGCGTGAGGCGGAGGTAACCGGAAACATGAAAACAGCTAATAAGAGTGAGAGAATTCGACAGGTTCTGCTTACGGTGATGATCGTTGCCGCAGTACTGGCAGTACTCTTCGGTAAGCAATTTGCACTTACCGTTCTTGCCAGCACCGGAAAGGTAACATCCACCACCGCAAATGTAAGATCGTCCGCATCCACATCATCGGATGCCGTAGCAAGCTTATCTAAGGGAGACACCGTTGATATCAAGAGCCAGACAACAGGCACCGACGGATATGTATGGTATGAGATCGCAGTAAATGCCACCAGCACCGGATATATCAGATCCGACCTTGTGCAGATAACCGACGGAACAACTCCCACATCAACATCTGCAGCAACTACGACCACCACAGCTACCCCTACAGCCAATTCCGAAGGCGTTACGGTGGTAGAGACCATCAGCGGTACCACAACCGCAGAAGTCAATGTCAGAGCAGACGCTTCCACCAGCAGTGAGATCGTTGCCAAGGCAGCAAACGGACTTACCCTTTCCGTAACCGGAACCAAGCAGGGCACAGATGGAAATACCTGGTATTATCTTACTTTTTCCAAGGACGGCGTGAGCACCACAGGATATATCAGATCCGATTACGTCAATCTCTCCGGAGAACTTAAAGAGCCCTCCAATGAGCCCGTTGTCGACCAGGTTCCCGTAACTACCGAGACCGTTAATCCCACCATTCAGAAGATCTGGGATACCCAGGAGCAGGCAGACGGATGGTTCCTCCTCGATTATCAGAACGGCAAGCAGTACAACATCGACAATCTCTTCAAGACCAATGAAGCTAATCAGCAGCTTCTGATCGACCAGGAAGCCAAGATCAAGTCCCTCAGGACAGGCCTTATAATCGTAATAATCATCCTCGTTGCAGTCATTATCGCAGCAGTATTCTTCTTCATGAAGTGGAAGGATCTTGACGACAGGGCGGCATTTGCAGAGGCTGAAAGAGAGAGATCCAGACGTATCGCAGGACACGGCGAGGGAAGAAGACCCCAGCAGTCCCGTGAAGGAGCAGCCCGCAGCGCATCCCGCGAAGGCGGAGCACACAGAGAGGCAGCTTCCGGTGAGCGCAGAAGATCCGCAGAGGGTTCCGCAAGAAACGCAGAGGTAAGAAGCGCTGAGAGACCTTCAGGCTCCAGACAGGCATCTCCCGAGAGAAGATCGGTTGATGTTCAGAGAGGCCAGAGCTCACACACCGTAAGACCTTCCGAGAATGCCGAGAGAAGAGCTGCCGCAGCAGCAGAGCAGCCCGCACGTGAGGCATCAAGAGAGCATGCAAGAGAGGCAGTCAGGGAGACAGTAAGAGAAGAGGTCCGTGAATCGGCTCCCGAAGCAGAAGCCCCAGCACCCGCTCCCGAGAAGAAGTCACACAGATCGAGACCCCAGCCCGAGCCAGCACCCAAGGAGCATCACAGAAGAGCTCCCATCGATGATGACGATGATGAGTTCGAATTCGGATTCCTCAACTGGGACGACGATGACAAGTAATTCTGACATAACTGAAAGGCTGCCTTAAAAGGGCAGCCTTTTTTATGAAAAAACAGTTAAATAACATGGCTTTATATTGACCGGAATTTGCCTTTGTTATATCTTAAATATAACAGCGTTCCGGTATTTTTTTTATTTTTCCGGAAAGGAGGAAGAGATGTATATAGAGATAGATTTTAACAGTGACGAAGCGATATACAGCCAGCTCTGCGACCAGATAATAATGGGAATCGCATGCTCGAGATATCATGACGGCGATCCTCTTCCTTCGGTGAGACAGCTGGCGGATGATATAGGCATCAACATGCATACCGTCAACAAGGCTTACACGGTCTTAAGACAGCAGGGTTATGTCAAGGTCGACCGGAGAAGGGGAGCTGTTATCAGCGTTGAGACGGATAAGGCAAATGCCCTGGCCGAGCTCAAGGAGAGCCTCAGAGTGGATATCGCAAGGGCTTCATGCAGGAATATATCCCGTGAGGACGTACATAAACTCGTAGATCAGCTGTACGCGGAATACGGTACGGGTGAATACGGAATGACAGGAGAGTAAAGTGGAAGGTAATTTTTCTGAAAAGGCTAAGAAATCTCTGGACCTGGCCTCCAAATGGGCTGGGAAGCTCCGCCAGAGTTACATAGGATCCGAGCATATTCTTCTCGGACTTGTCCTGAACGAGGAAAGCATGGCCGGTTCCGTTCTTGCTTCCAACGGAGCGGACAAGGATAAGCTGACCGATATGATCAGGGACATGATCAGCTTCAATACATCGCTTGCAACAGAATCGAAAGAGGAGCTCTCACCCCGTGCAAGGGGAGTCCTTGAAGAGGCCGCAAAGCTTGCGAAGCGTTTCGGACAGGAACAGATCGGAACGGAGCATATACTTCTTGCGATCATCAAAGAAGGCGAGAATGTGGCCGTAAGGCTCCTTGCCACCATGGGGATCAATCCCATGAAGGTCTATGCCGATACCCTTGCCGCCATGGGGCAGGATCCCAGGCTTGCCAGGGAGGACCTCATGCAGAGAGGCGGCGAAGGTGAGGAGAGGATGTCCATGCTGGGACAGTACTCAAGAGATCTCACAAGGCTTGCTGCCGAAGGAAAGCTGGATCCCGTAGTAGGCAGGAAGGATGAGATAAAGAGGATCATACAGATCCTTTCCCGCAGGACCAAGAATAATCCCTGCCTGATCGGAGAGCCCGGAGTCGGCAAGACCGCAGTTGTTGAAGGACTTGCACAGCTCATAGCATCGGGCGATGCACCTGATACCGTTAAGAACAAGAGACTCCTTACCCTGGACCTTCCCGGAATGGTCGCCGGTTCTAAGTATCGCGGCGAATTCGAGGAGAGGATCAAGAGAGTCATAAGAGAGGTTGAGGAGAACGGCAATATCATTCTTTTCCTCGACGAGATACATACCCTCATCGGCGCAGGCGGCGCTGAGGGTTCCATTGATGCGTCCAATATCATGAAGCCCTCGCTTGCAAGAGGAGAGCTTCAGCTGATCGGTGCCACCACCATTGCCGAGTATCATAAATATGTGGAGAAGGATGCGGCACTCGAGAGGCGTTTCCAGCCCGTTACGGTTGAGGAGCCCACTGAAGAAGAGGCTGTCAGGATCCTCGAAGGCATCAAGGGCAAGTATGAGGATCATCACAATATCGAGATAACCCAGGAAGCCATAGAAGCTGCAGTCAGGCTTTCCGCAAGATATATAAACGACAGGAATCTTCCCGACAAGGCAATAGACCTTATCGACGAAGCTGCGGCAAGCGCCCATCTCAAGAGCCTTGAGGTTCCCGAGAAACACAAGGCAATGCTCGATGAGATCAACAAGATGGACAGACAGATAGAGCTCTCCATCAGGATGGAGGCCTTCCTTCAGGCAAGGGAGATCAAGATCAAGCAGGATGAGCTCATAAAGAAGTACGAGAAGGCACTCAAGAAGAGCGAAGAGAAAAAGGGAGTACGCAAGGGAAGCATCGGTGAGGACGACATTGCGAAGGTCGTTGCGATGTGGACCAAGATCCCCGTTACCAAGTTAAATGAAAAAGAAAGCGAGAGGCTGTTAAAGCTTGAATCCATCCTCCATAAGAGAGTCATCGGTCAGGAGGAAGCCGTAGAGGGCATCGCCAAAGCCATGAGAAGAGGAAGGGTCGGACTCAAAGATCCCCGTAGACCCGTCGGATCATTCCTGTTCCTCGGACCTACGGGCGTCGGTAAGACGGAGCTTTCCAAGGCACTTGCGGAGGCGATGTTCGGATCCGAAGATTCACTCATAAGGATCGATATGTCCGAATACATGGAGAGCTTCTCAACTACCAAGATGATCGGATCACCTCCGGGATATGTGGGATTTTCCGAGGGCGGCCAGCTCACCGACAAGATCAGGAACAATCCTTATTCCGTGGTGCTGTTCGATGAGATAGAAAAGGCTCATCCCGATGTCTTCAATATCCTGCTCCAGGTGCTCGATGACGGACACCTTACGGATTCCAAGGGCCGCAAGGTATCCTTTAAGAATACGATCATAATCATGACCTCGAATGCCGGCGCGCAGAGGATAGTCGATCCGAAGAATCTCGGTTTCGGTGCGACCTCCGGCGGAGAGAAGGCCGATTACGAGAGGATGAAGGCCGGTGTCATGGAGGAAGTCAAGCGTGCCTTCAAGCCCGAGTTCATCAACCGTATAGACGATATCGTGGTCTTCAGTCAGTTAAGTGACAAGAACCTCAAGGATATCGTGGATCTGCTCGGTTCGCAGCTTGCACACAGATGCAAGGAACAGATGGATATAGATCTTAAGCTTGCACCTTCCGTCAAGAAGCACCTGATCGACAAATACGCCGACAGGAAGATGGGAGCGAGACCTCTGAAGCGTGCGATACAGAACGTGGTTGAGGACAGACTTGCCGAGGAGATACTCAGGAAGAATGTATGTCCCGGAGATTCGGTCACCTGCTCGTATTCGGGTGACAAGGTAGTGTTTAAGGTAAATAAGCCGGTATCAAATAAAAAATAAACGGAGGAAAAATACATGGCTGAGATTCTTAGTACCGGAGAAAACGGAAAGATCTCTTTCGGAGACTATACCCTGAAGGAGAAGACCAAGGTTGAGGATTATCCTTTCGGAGGGGATCTTCTCAAGGTCAAGACCTTTGAGGATATAACGAGATTTGAGAAAAACGGACTCTTTGTTTACGAGTCTGTTCCCGGAACCACGGTAACCGATTTTACAGAGAGCCCCGATTCCATGGAGTTCACCGTATCCGGAAAGGGATCGGTCTCCATTACCCTGGGACTTGCCGATGATACTCTCTACCGCATCAGTGAGGACGGCAAAGAGACCGGTGCTGTCAAGACCGGACTCGGCGGCAAGCTCAGTCTGTCACTTGACTTAAGCGGTGACAGAAAAGCAAAGGTTTCTGTTGTAAGATCTTGATCACAGGTTGTTTAAAGCATGGCTAAATCCGGAAAAACAAGTATATTTTTCTGCCAGGAATGCGGATACGAATCTGCCAAATGGATGGGGCAGTGTCCCGGCTGCCGGGAGTGGAACACATTTGTGGAGGAACCCGTTACAAAGATGGAAGCGGGGAGCGCCGCAATGCGTATCGCTTCGGCAGCAGGCACGGGACGAAAGGGCATCACGACGGATCCCATATCCCTTAATGATGTCGCACTGACCGAAGGAACGAGGATGAGTTCAGGCATTGAAGAGCTTGACAGGGTTCTCGGAGGCGGAGTGATGCAGGGTTCCCTTACCCTTATAGGAGGAGATCCCGGCATAGGCAAATCGACACTTCTCATCCAGGTGTGCAGGAATATGTCTTCCTCGGGCAGGAGCGTCCTGTATGTATCGGGAGAGGAATCCGCGGTACAAATCAAGATGAGGGCGGACCGCATAGGCGCTTTTTCCGGAGACATGAAGCTTCTTTGTGAGACTAATCTTGATATCATCGCAGAAGTCATCAGAAATTCAAAACCCGATGTCTGCGTTATCGACTCGATACAGACTATGTACAATGAGCAGGTGTCTTCGGCACCCGGCTCCGTATCCCAGGTAAGGGAATCCACACAGGTCCTGATGCAGCTGTCCAAGGTCCTCGGCGTTGCGGTATTTATTGTCGGACATGTGACCAAGGAGGGCACTGTTGCGGGCCCCAGAGTGCTTGAGCATATGGTGGATACCGTACTCTATTTTGAGGGCGACAGGCATGCTTCATACAGGATATTAAGGGGCGTCAAGAACCGTTTCGGATCCACCAATGAGATCGGCGTTTTCGAGATGAGAAATGAGGGACTCGTGCAGGTCTCCAATCCTTCCGAGTATCTGCTGGACGGAAGACCCATGGATGCTTCGGGATGTATCGTCTCCTGCAGCGTTGAAGGCACAAGACCCATCCTTATAGAGATACAGGCCCTTGTGTGCAGGTCCAATCTGGGAATCCCCAGAAGACAGGCACTGGGCGTTGACCATAACAGAGTCAATCTTCTCATGGCAGTCCTTGAGAAGAGATGCGGAATGCATTTGGGAGACCAGGATGCGTATGTCAATCTGACGGGCGGAATGAGGCTGACGGAGCCTGCGCTTGATCTTGCTGTGGTCCTTGCCATCGTATCTTCTTTTAAAAATACCGCGATAGAACACGATGTCATCGCTTTCGGCGAGGTCGGTCTCTCGGGTGAAGTCAGGGCGGTATCCCAGGTTTCGCAGAGAGTCTCGGAGGCTGTAAGACTTGGATTTAAGACCATAATCGTCCCCGGTTCTTCACTGAAGGAAGCACAGAAGAGTGCGGGGAAAAATGCGCAGGTCATAGGCGTGGTCAACATCAGGGAGGCTGTTGATAAGATCATCTGATCCATTTTTTTATTTATCGTTGACTATGTTTTTTTCTTGTTGTATAATGACTCGGTCGGTCGGCTTTTAGACCATAGGGGAATAGTACAATGGTAGTGCGGCGGTCTCCAAAACCGTTAATGGGAGTTCGATCCTCTCTTCCCCTGCTTCCAAGTATCCCGAAACCTGATTTATCCGGTTTCGGGATTTTTTATTTTCCGCCGCTCTATGGTATAATTCTTTGCAGGCGGGTCCGGAGAAGAACCTGCACAGAGGTGCGTACATACCGAAAGGAAGATTTATGCATAATATCGATCTTGTCAGGATGCTCGAATTGCCGGAACGCGGCGACGAGAGAGGGAATCTTGTGGTCGCTGAGGGCGGCTCCGATATTCCCTTTGAGATAAAAAGAGTTTTTTATATATACGGTTCCGACCCAGATGTCATAAGGGGATGCCATGCCAACAGGGTATCGGAATTTGTCCTTATAAACGTTGCGGGATCCAGCAAGGTAAAGGTTCTTGACGGAGAGGGCAATGAGATCATCTATTCGCTGAACAGGCCCAAGACCGGGATCTATCTTCCCAGCATGGTCTGGAAGGAGATGTATGATTTCAGCGACGATTCGGTGCTTTTATGTCTTGCCAGCACCCATTACGATGAGTCCGAATACATAAGGGATCTTGAAGAATACAAGAGGATCATAGGAGAGACATAACTTGAGCAGGCTGTCCATAATCATACCGGTATATTACAATTCCGACACTTTGAAGGATCTCTATGACGATCTTAAGGTCAAGGTCCTTGATAAGATTCCGGATCACGAGATAGTATTTGTCGATGACGGATCGGGAGACGATTCCTGGAAGATCATGAACGAGATCAGGAGCGGGGATGACACCGTAAAGTGCGTTAAGCTCTCCAGGAATTTCGGCGAACATGCGGCTCTCCTTGCAGGGTTTTCCGTGTGCACGGGAGACTGCGCAGTTACAAAGCAGGCCGATCTTCAGGAGGATTCATCCCTGATCCTTGAGATGTTCGAGAGCTGGAAGAAGGGCAACGAGGTTGTCCTTGCTGCCAGGAGGACGAGAAAGGACAATCCTTTCTACGTGCTCTTTGCGAACATGTATTACGGGATGATCAGAAAGCTGGTAAACGGCAATATGCCCGAGGGCGGATGTGACTGCTATCTCATAGGCAGAAAGGCGATAAACGAGCTCGTCAAGCTCAATGAGAAGAATTCATCCCTGACCCTTCAGGTCATGTGGCTTGGATTTAAGACGGACATCGTCTATTTTGACAGACTCGAAAGAGAAAAGGGCAAGGGCAGATGGACCATGGGCAAGAAGATCAAGCTTGTCATGGACTCCATCCTCAGCTTTTCCTATAAGCCCTTAAGGATCATGATGTTTGCGGGATTTGTGTTCGACCTGTTCGCGCTCGCGATATTCATCTCGGTGCTCGTGGAGTATTTCACTGTAGGCACTCCCATCGCCGGATGGTCGTCCCTCATGTGCATAGTGCTCCTGGGCTTCGGAATGATCATGACCATGATCGGCATCATAGGAGAGTACATCTGGAGAACTCTGGATGCATCAAGGAACAGACCGCCGTTTATAATCGATGTGATAAAAGAGACTTCCACAGAAGAGGAGTGAGCAGGATCATAACGGTCCGGATGAAAGGCCGGTGAGGAAATGGACAGCAGCGTTTTAAAACAGTACATACTTTCCATCGGAGGGAGCGAAGAGCTGTGGAACAGGATCGCATCCTGCGAGGGGGTTTACAAAGAGCTTGAATACTGGTGCGAGAACGGATCTCTCTGGGGCGGCTTTACTCCCGAGGGAATATCAATAGCCGATGCGATAGCATGGCAGGTCGACCATTTCAAGGCATATATGGACCGCGAAGAGAACAACAGATGGCACAGGGAGAGGCTGTTTTTACAGAGCCTCGAGACCCTTCTTGACATAAACGACGGGTCGCCCTCCGTTCTTGCCAGGATAAGGGGCGAAGGCGGCGAATCGGGAACCGACAGAGAGGACGTCTGAGGGCAATAAACTCTGTACAAATATTGAAAATATGTTAAGATATTAGGTGTCTGCGTGTATTTAAAACGCAAGGCCCACGGGATACGGAATATGGAAAAAGCAAGTGATTCATCCGAATATCTGCGTGCTCTTTTGCAGGATTACAAAATGAAGATCGCGCCGCTTACCGAATACCTTCCATGGCTTCAGCAGGCCACGGAACAGGCGGTCATCAATACATATTCCGGCAACGGCATATCGGAGAACAGTATCTCTTTTCCCGTTTATTCATCGCAGTTTCTGAGCTTCATCAAGGCCTGCGAGGTATCGGGACTCATGGATCGCAATTATCCCTATGTTTATTCCAGAAAAGGGATAAAGACTCACGATCAGGAACGCAGGATCATAGTCGGCGCCACATTCAGGGAATGGGACGTTTTGTGCGGTATCCTGAGCAGGTATGTCCTGGAGGGAAGGACCAGATCCGTATGCTGGAAAGAGGGGATTTCCGAACAGATCTTTTATCTTACTGTCAGCAGGATGAATGAGATCACGGAGTATTTTGACAAAGGGGTAGTCGTATGAGTGACAAATCATTTCAGAAGAAACAGTATATCATCGATACTGCAGCGAAGGTATTTGCCGAGAAAGGCTACAAGAACGTTACGATGAAGGACATCGTTGAGATCTGCGAGATCTCCAGAGGCGGTCTGTATCTTTACTACGACAACACTGCCGAACTGTTCGTGGATGTCATGAAATGCCAAGCGGAATCGGATGAGGATTTTACCTCCCTTATAAGCGATGACGCAACAGCAGCAGACATCCTCCTTCTTTTCCTTCAGGAGGAGAAGAAGAACCTGTTCAGGAAGAAGAACAATCTCAACAGAGCTCTGTTCGAATTCTATTTTGACAACAGGCCGGCCAAGTCGGACAATGTCTACAGGAAGAAGTTCGATGAGAATGTCAAGGTGATCCGCAAGATCATCGAGATAGGACTTGAGGGCGGAGAGTTCATCTGTGAGGATCCTCATACCGCAGCCGTCAATATAGTCTATCTCCTGGAGGGACTCAAGGCTACGTCCCTTACATTGGGAATATCTCCCGATTCATTTGACAGACAGATACTTTATATACTTCAGTCACTCGGAGTTGATGCATGACTTATTAATTGAAAACAAAGGGGCTTCAGAAGGGGACAAACTTTTCTGAGGCCTTTTTTAAGAAAGAAGGACAAAAGAGTATGAGCGTCAGAAGAGTCTATGTAGAAAAGAAAAAAGATTTTGCCGTACAGGCAAGGCATCTCCGCCATGAGATCAGGAACTATCTCGGAATCGCGATCGAGGATCTCAGGGTATTCATCAGATATGATTCGGAAGGTATTTCCGATGATGTATTTGAGACGGCGTGCAAGACCGTTTTTTCGGAGCCTCCCGTAGATGACCTTTACAGAGAGGAACTCCCCAAAGCCGAGGGGATGAGAGTTTTCTCCGTTGAGTTTTTGCCCGGACAGTTCGACCAGAGAGCCGATTCCGCTGTTCAGTGCGTCAGATTCCTCAACGAGAATGAGAATCCTGTCATCACCACAGCAGTTACCTACGGTGTTGTAGGCAATGTCACGGACGAAGAGTTTGCCAGGATCAAGGGATATGTCATCAACCCCGTTGATTCAAGGGAAGCCGCTTCCGAGAAGCCCGATACTCTTATAGTCAATTATCCCGAGCCCGAAGATGTCAAGACCTTCGACGGATTCACCACCATGTCCGAGGATGATCTGAAGAAGCTCTACGATTCTCTCGGACTTGCGATGACATTTAAGGATTTCCTTCATATCCGCAACTATTTCCTTAATGACGAGCACAGGGATCCCACTGTTACCGAGGTGAGAGTCCTTGATACATACTGGTCGGATCACTGCCGTCATACCACATTCTCAACCGAGGTTAAGAAAGTTACTTTCAACGACGGTGCTTACAAAGAGGCATTTGAGAAGTCCTTCGAGGAGTATCAGAAGACCAGGAAGGATCTTTTCGCAGACCGCCCCGACAAGTTCCCCTGCCTTATGGATCTGGGAACCATCGCCGCAAAGCGTCTTAAGAAAGAGGGCAAGCTTGAGGATGAGGAGAAATCCGATGAGATCAATGCATGCTCTATAGTCGTTCCCGTTGAAGTCGATCTGGGAGATCACAAAGAGAACGAGGAATGGCTCGTATTTTTCAAAAATGAGACACATAACCATCCCACCGAGATCGAGCCTTTCGGAGGCGCAGCTACCTGTCTCGGAGGTGCTATCAGAGATCCCCTTTCAGGAAGAGGATACGTATATCAGGCTATGAGAGTCACCGGCGCTGCCGATCCCACTAAGCCCGTATCCGAGACACTTCCCGGAAAGCTTCCCCAGAAGAAGCTTGTCCGTACCGCAGCAAGCGGATATTCATCCTACGGAAACCAGATCGGTCTCGCAACCGGTTATGTCAAGGAAATCTACCATCCCGATTACGTTGCAAAGCGTATGGAGATCGGTGCCGTCATGGGCGCCGCACCCAGAAAGAATGTCATAAGAGAGAATTCTCTTCCCGGTGATATCATAATCCTTCTCGGAGGACGTACCGGTCGTGACGGTATCGGCGGAGCTACAGGATCTTCCAAGGCTCACAATGTAAAATCGATCGATACCTGCGGCGCAGAGGTCCAGAAGGGTAATGCACCTACTGAGCGTAAGATCCAGAGACTCTTCAGACGTCCCGAAGTTACCAGGCTCATCAAGAAGTGTAACGACTTCGGTGCGGGCGGAGTCAGCGTTGCCATCGGTGAACTTGCAGACGGCCTTATCGTTGACATGGACAAGGTTCCCAAGAAGTATGCGGGACTTGACGGAACAGAGCTTGCCATCTCCGAGTCACAGGAGAGAATGGCTGTTGTCGTAGCACCCTCTGATGTTGAGGAGTTCCTTAAGTACTCCGCAGAGGAGAACCTCGAGGCTGTTGAGGTCGCCGTTGTTACCGAAGAGCCCAGGCTCGTGCTCAGATGGAGAGGCAAGGATGTCGTCAATATCTCAAGGGCATTCCTTGATACCAACGGAGCTCACCAGGAGACCGAAGTTGTCGTCGAATCACCTTCCGCAGATTCTTATCTGCACAAGATAGCACTTGATAAGGTTTCATCGGATATCGAGAGCGGAGATTACTCAAAGGCTCTCCTCGATACCCTTTCAGACCTCAATGTATGTTCACAAAAAGGATTGGTGGAGATGTTCGACTCCTCCATCGGCGCAGGTTCCGTTTTAATGCCTTACGGCGGAAAATACCAGCTCACCGAGACCCAGTCCATGATCGCCAAGCTTCCCGTTCTTGAAGGAACCACCGATACCGTTACCATGATGGCTTACGGCTTCGATCCCTATCTTTCAAGCTGGTCGCCTTATCACGGTGCGATCTATGCCGTTACCGAATCCCTTGCAAGGATCGCCGCATCGGGCGGAGATGTCAGCAAGGTAAGACTTACCTTCCAGGAATACTTCAGGAGAATGGACGCAAGACCCGAGCGCTGGAGCCAGCCCTATGCCGCACTTCTCGGTGCATTTGATGCACAGATCGGCTACGGACTTCCTTCCATCGGAGGCAAGGACTCCATGTCCGGAACATTCGGTGATATCGATGTTCCTCCTACGCTCGTATCCTTCGCAGTCGATATTTCGGATCTTAAGACCATCATCACACCCGAACTCAAGAAGGCGGGCAACAAGCTAGTCGTATTCGAGATCGAGAAGGACAAGGATGACAAGCCCGTATATGAGCAGGTTCTCAGACTCTACGGCGCAGTTAACAAGCTGATCTCAGATAAGGTCATAGTAAGTGCCTATGCTCTTGATTCCAAGGGAATCGCCCCCGCGGTATGCAAGATGGGCATGGGATGCAGGCTCGGTGCCAAGATCTATGCCGATATCGCAGCAGATACCGTATTCGGAAACGGCCTCGGAAATATCATCGCAGAGATCCCTGAGGATAAGCTCAGTGAGATCAGCGGAGTAGCACCCGTAGGCAGCACCGTCATCGTCGGTGAAGTTACCGAAGGCGGATTTGAATATGCCGGAACCAGGGTATCCTACGAGGACATCCTTAAGGCATGGACCGGAACCCTTGAGAGCGTATTCCATTCAGTATCCACCGATGACAAGCAGAAGGTTGATATCCCCGTATATCACGCACCCGAGGTTTATGTATGCAAGAATAAGGTAGCTAAGCCCACCGTATTCATCCCCGTATTCCCCGGAACCAACTGTGAGTATGATTCCGCAAAGGCATTCGAGAAAGCGGGCGCAAAGGCTGATGTAAGGGTATTCAGGAACAGAAGTGCAGAGGATATAAGAGAGTCTGTAGATGAGTTTAAGAAGGCTATCTCCGGCGCACAGATGATAATGTTCCCCGGCGGATTCTCCGCAGGTGATGAGCCCGACGGATCCGCTAAGTTCTTCGCAACGGCATTCAGGAACGAATCCATCAAAGAGGCTGTTGAGGAGATGCTCGATAAGAGAGACGGACTCGTACTCGGTATATGCAACGGTTTCCAGGCTATCATCAAGCTCGGACTCGTACCCGGAGGCAGGATCACCGGTCAGACCGCAGATTCGCCCACTCTTACCTTTAACACCATAGGCAGACACATCTCCAAGATGGCTTACATCAAGGTAGTCTCCAATAAGAGCCCCTGGCTTGCAAAGGCTTCTCTTGAAGGAGTATATGCTAACCCTGCATCACATGGAGAGGGACGCTTCATAGCTCCCGAAGCGGTTCTCGACGATCTCTTCAGGAACGGACAGATCGCTACCGTATACTCGGATCCCGACGGAAACACCTCCATGGACGAGTATTACAACATCAACGGTTCCTACAGATGCGTTGAGGGCATCACCTCACCTGACGGAAGAGTCCTCGGAAAGATGTGCCACTCAGAGCGTATCGGAAACGGTGTTGCGATCAATATCTACGGTGAGCAGGATCTTAAGATCTTCGAATCCGGAGTTGACTATTTCAGATAAGACTTATTTCAGATAAGACTTATTGGACGGGCCGGCAGATAAGTCGGCCCATTATTTTTTCAGGCCGGGTAAAACCGGGATAAGACAGGTAAAACCGGGATAAGACAGGTAAAACCGGGTAAGACCGGATAAGACCGATACAGGACAGGTAAGACCGGGATAGGACAGGCAAGGCCGGAAATATGAACAGGATCAACTATGACAATCTGATGGAAGAGATACTGGGCGGACATGGAGGCGAACACGGGGACGGTCCCTGCGTTCTTCTTCACTCATGCTGTGCCCCGTGTTCCTCGGCATGCCTCGAGAGGCTCTGTGACAGATGCAGGGTCACGGTCTATTATTACAATCCCAACATCGGTGAGGAAGCAGAGTATCTTAAGAGAAAAGAAGAGCAGATCAGGCTGATCGGTATCTATAACAGTGAAAAAAAGGGACGTTATCCCATAGAGATCATCGATGCGGATTACGATCCGGGTACGTTTACTGAGATGGCTAAGGGGCTGGAGAACTGTCCCGAGCGGGGCGTCAGATGTCATAAATGCTATGAACTGAGAATGAGACGTACGGCTGAGACGGCACTCGCACATGGCGGATTTGACTTTTTTGCCACGACCCTTACGCTGTCGCCCCTTAAGGATTCCGAGGTAATAAACACAATAGGATTGCGTATCGAAGCGGAAACCGGGATGAAATATCTCCCTTCCGATTTCAAAAAGCGGAACGGATATTTAAGATCCATCGAACTTTCAAAAGAATACGGCCTCTACAGGCAGGATTACTGCGGCTGTGTTTTTTCAAAAGCGGCAAGAGAGTGCGAGAAGTGTGCGGCAAAAAGCTGCACACCGGGACAGGGTGATGAAAGCTAGCGTCAGATTGCGGTAAAGTGCATATTTATGTATAATCTGTATTAATGCGTATAAATTTGTTTTGAAGTGAAAGGAACAATCCTATGAATTGTCCCAATTGCGGAGCAAATATGAGATTATCCGACGGTAAGGCTGTATGCGAATACTGCGGATATGAAGAACCTTTACCTGCAGATCCCGGGCAGAGCGATGCATTTTTTAATCTTATTGTCAACAATGAGAGCGTAAACCCTGTGGATATACTGGTGTCTGTTCCCGATTGTGATGTCGGGTTTTCCATAAGGCAGGGAGAAGCGGTTGCCAAGGATGTTCCGGCCGGATATCATACGATAGTGGTTTCCGCCGAAGGAAAGACTGAGTACCGTTCCATCCTTGTTCCGGGGGACGGCAAGGCTGTTAAGGTATATGTGGCTATGGCGGCTCTCGGCATCAGCATCAGGGTTGTGGAGCCCGGAAGCAGCGGATACGGAGGCAGAGGTTACAGCTACAACAGATTACCGAATTCTGTGATGATGCCGGTCATGGCACTGGTGTTCAGTATCATCCTTCCGGTCGTCGGACTGATACTTGCCATAGTTGATACTGTCATGTCAAAAAACAGTAAAAGAAAGCTCAGCCCGATAACCATCGTGGCTTATGTGATGGTTGGAGCCCGTTTCCTGATCATGATAACGCTTCTAATCATCGGGGTATTTTTGAACAGATAAAAAGGAATTAAAGAAATGAAAAGTATACTTGAGACATTAAGTGAGATAACCGGAAAAGCCTTTGAAGAGGCAGGATATAAGAAGGAAGCCGGAAGGGTCAGTGTATCAAACCGTCCCGACCTGTGCGAATATCAGTGCAACGGCGCCATGGCTCTTGCCAAAGAATACAAATGCGCTCCCAAGCAGATCGCAGATGCCGTCGTAAAGCTCCTTGAAGGAAAGCCTGAGTTCGAATCCGTAGAGGCGGTCATGCCCGGATTCATCAATATCAATATCAGTTCCGCATTTCTTGCAGAGTATGTCCTCGCTATGTCGGAGGATGAGAAGTTCGGCGTTAATATGCCCGAATCAAAGACCATCATTGTTGATTACGGCGGACCCAATGTTGCGAAGGCTCTTCATGTGGGACATCTCCGTCCCGCCATCATCGGAGAGAGTATAAAGCGTATCCTCAGGTACATGGGACACAATGTGATCGGCGATGTTCATATGGGAGACTGGGGAAAGCCCATGGGCCTTGTTATGACCGAGATACAGTGCAGACAGCCCGACCTTCCCTATTTTGACGAGTCATATACCGGTGAGTATCCCAAGGAGCCTCCCTTTACCGTAAGGGATCTTGAGGAGATCTATCCCACCGCATCCGCAAAGAGCAAGGAAGATCCCGATTACAATGCACGCGCCCTTGAAGCTACCCTTAAGCTCCAGAGCGGAGTAAGGGGCTACCGTGCACTCTGGGATCACATAATCAATGTATCCGTTAACGATATGAAGCACATTTACGAAAGGCTTCATGTTGATTTTGACCTTTGGAACGGAGAGAGCACCGTTCAGTATCTGATCCCCGATATGGTCAAAGAAATGAAGGAAAGCGGCGTTGCTTACGAAAGCGACGGTGCTCTGGTCATAGATGTCAAAGAGGATACCGATACCAAGGAGATCCCTCCCTGCATCGTTGTTAAATCGGACGGAGCAAGCCTTTACAATACCACCGATCTTGCGACCATCAAGGAGCGTGTTGCAAAATACGATCCCGCACAGATCATCTATATCACCGATAAGCGACAGGATCTTTACTTTGAGCAGGTGTTCAGGGCTGCCCGCAAGGCCGGCCTTGTGTCCGACAAGGTGACTCTTTCCCACATCGGATTCGGTACCATGAACGGCAAGGACGGCAAGCCCTTCAAGACCCGTGACGGCGGTGTCATGCGCCTTGAGAGCCTCATTACCGATATCCAGAATGAGATGTACGTCAAGATAAAAGAGAACAAGGAGATGGACGATGCGGAGGCAAGACAGACCGCCGATCTTGTCGGTCTTTCCGCACTCCTTTACGGTGACCTGTCCAACCAGGCTGTGAAGGACTATGTATTTGACATGGAGAGGTTCATTTCCTTTGAAGGAAATACCGGGCCCTATATTCTCTATACCATTGTCCGTATCAAGTCCATAATCGCAAAATATGCCGCTCAGGGAGGAGATGTATCATCCCTTAAGATCGGCACCCCCGTCAATGCGTCGGAGAAGGATCTCATGAAGGCATTATCATCCTTTGCACAGACCATGGAAAGCGCCGCTTCGGAGCTTGCACCCCACAGGATCTGCGCATACATCTACGATCTTGCCAACGCACTCAACTCTTTCTATCATGAGACCAAGATCCTCTCAGAGGAAGACGAGACCAAAAAGGGAGAGTATATCGCCCTTATAGATTTCACCAGAAAAATGCTGGAGACCTGCATAGATATGCTGGGATTCTCCGCACCTGACAGGATGTAAGACCGGCTCTGCCGGAGGCTTTTTTAAGCCCCCGGCGGAAGCATAAAAAAATTTTTATTTTTTTGTTGACAAAGAACCCAAGTATGTGTAGAATAGCCTTTGTCGGCAAAAAGCCGGTAAATGGAATCATAGCTCAGCTGGGAGAGCATCTGCCTTACAAGCAGAGGGTCATAGGTTCGAGCCCTATTGGTTCCATTTTTTCTGGCGAGGTAGCTCAGTTGGCTAGAGCACGCGGTTCATACCCGCGGTGTCGAGAGTTCGAATCTCCCCCTCGCTACGCTGATGTGGCTCAGTCGGTAGAGCGTCGCCTTGGTAAGGCGGAGGTCACCAGTTCGATTCTGGTCATCAGCT
>CAMNEB010000021.1 GCA_946536155.1 uncultured Lachnospiraceae bacterium
ATCCGGGGGATCGTTTGATGGGCAAAGATAAAAAAGGTAAAGACAGTTATTACGAACTTCCTCTGCCTGGAGGGGTCGGAGCAAAGGAGATACTGCTTACGATCGCGGTTCTTGCTTTTATCGGGATGCCGATTTATCTGATCCCGATACTTGCGTCTGTTTTAAAGCACCTCGGTCTGACCTCGGCAGGATATGTGATCTTTGTGATCGTGCTTACAGTCATCATCTTGTTCGGATGGCCTTTTTTGCTCTCGAGACTGAGGATCAGGCCTTTCTTCAATATAAAGCCCCGTGGATACAGATACCGTCTTAAGGTGCCTGATGCAGATAAATACTTTACCGTCATCCGGGACGCTGATGGGGCGGTGATCGGAAAGGCTGAGAGAAAGGGCGCATTATGGTTTTCTAAAGAGCCTGATGCCGGTTTCTTTTCGTTTACCTATAATCTGTTTGCGGATAACGGATCAAGTCCTTCGGAACGTATAAGGGTTTATGAGGTCACTAAGGAGATGTTCCTGGAACAGTTCCCGTATTATGAGGAGCATCTTTTCAGATATAGCAGGATATGGGTGATCCCTTATGAAGACCTCGGGTTCGACAGGGAAGGCTTTAAGGCATTAAAGAATACCGGTAAGGAAAGGGAACTTTTCTTGTTTCACGCAGATCTGTCCGATCTTGCGGATGGATTGACGTATGAACGGGATTACGGGGAAAGCCGCCGCTACGGGGATGTACGAAAAGGCATTCGGCCCGACAAAGCATCCGTCGACAGATTCCTTAAGGAAATATATAAGGGGCCGGGGGCCGATAATGCACTGAAGCCTGCACCTCCCGAGCCGGATGATGCGGCCTTTATGGGAGCAGCAAATAGTGCAGCGAATAGTGCATCAAATAGTGCGGCGAAGAGTTCGCCGAAGAGTGCACCTGCACACAGTATCCCCGCGGCTTTCGGAATGAAGCCTCTCTCAGCAGAACGCAAGTCATTCTATGGTCCTGCGGCCGCAAGACCCGGGAATGCTCTTTCCACACATGATGAACCTGCTTTAGATGAGCCTGTTAATGATGAGTATGGTTTTGATGAGTCTCTGGGTTCAAAACTTGATGAGAGGATAAACCACCTTTCCGATTCTTTTTCGACTTATCTTTTATATCTCATAAAGTCTAAGAACATGGATAATGCCGAGGTATATAAACGGGCGCTTGTCGATAAGAAGACCTTCTCTAAGATCAAGAACAATGAGGACTACCACCCGCAGAAGCTGACGGCTCTCTGCCTGTGCATGGGGCTTGAACTGAGTATCGATGAGACAAAAGATCTCCTGGCGAGAGCAGGGTATGCGCTTTCTCCCTGTGATAAGACTGATGTCATCTTCAGGTATTTTATCGAGAACGGTATCTACGACATGATAGAGCTGGATATACAGCTTGAAGAGCACGGTCTTCCGTGCATCATAAAATGAAAAACATAAATTTAAAGGTCGCCGTACGGGCGACCTTATTTTTTTATTCTTTTGTTATATTGACCTCACAGTAAATGAGTTCCGCAGGGCGGAGAAAGAGAGGACAACATGAAAAAGGATCTTACAGAGCTTGTTTTTATCCTGGACAGGAGCGGATCGATGGGAGGCCTTGAGGCGGACACCATAGGCGGTTTCAACAGCCTGATAGCAAAGCAGAAAAAAGAAGAGGGTGAGGCGTATGTCTCGGTTGTGCTGTTCGATGACAGGACGGAGATCCTCTATGACAGGACGGATCTTAAGAAGGTGGAGCCTATGACCGACAAAGAGTATTACGTAAGGGGATGCACGGCGCTCCTGGATGCAGTAGGCGGTGCGATACATCATATCAAAAAGCTTCACAAGGAAACCCCTGAAGCGGAAGTGCCCGAAAAGACGCTCTTCATCATAACCACCGACGGAATGGAAAACGCCAGCAGGCAGTATACCTATGAAAAGGTAAAGAAGATGGTGGAGAAGGCTAAGGAAAAGAGAAACTGGGAATTTATGTTCCTTGGGGCAAACATAGATGCGGTGAAGGTTGCGGGAAATTTCGGAATAAACGCAAACAGGGCTGTGAGATATGAATGCGATTCCGTGGGCACCGAACTGAATTACAACGTTATCGGTAATCTTGTGAGCCGTGCCAGAAAGGCAAGCTGTGCAAGGGAAATGACGGCCTGCTTTGATGAAAATGACATGCTGAGAGAGATCAGCGAGGATTATGCGGAACTGGAAGAGTGCGGCAGGATGAGCGATGATGTGCCGTCGCTTTCCAAAGAGGAACTGGAAAACCTTAAGGCCGTCATGCCCGGGGTCTCTGCAAGGGACAGAAGAGTATGCGAGCTGGTATTCGGGCTTGCCGGAAATACCGCATGTTCCTATGCGGATGCGGCATCCTCCCTCGGCATTCCCGAAGCCAGGGTAAAGCAGTCCGTAGGTAAGGTCATGAAAAAGATCTCTTGATCCCTGCCTTATCAAGCACCGACGCAAATATAAAGAAGAATATCGCGCTTCCTGCAGACTGTATGAGATTCCCGGAGACCGAAGCGATAAAGGCGGCCCATCCTCCGAAGAGCAGAGCCTCCGCAAGGTAATAACCGGTCACGTTGATCAAAAGAGCGATGAAGGGAGCCGCGATATTTCTCTTTGCGAGGATATGTTCATGTCCCGGAGTAAAGGGCAGTACCATAAGGGATTTGATGATGACGGTTGCGATCACCCACACAGGTGCGGTCATAAGATCTGCAATCCCTGCTCCGATGGCAGCCGCAGCAATGGCATAGGGAGCCGGCAGAATGCACGCGACCAGATAGATCAGAGTATCTCCGAAGTGGATATATCCTCCGTTTGCACCTACAGGTATGTGAATAAAATATGCAGTGAAAAATGCTATCAGTGCGGCAAATACACCTGCAGTCGTTATATTCAGGAGTCTGCTGTTTTTTTTCATTGAAGTGATCCTCCGTTTTCCTTTCGAATGACGGATTTAAAGATAAACCATTTTTGGTAATATTAAAACTACCAAAAACAGATATTTTAATAATACCAGATTCTGCCTTGGGCGGTCCGCTCTTGTTGTCATATATCGTGTATTTGTGGTATATTCTCATGTATGCGAGAGAGCCGATATGACCTTTAATTCATTAACTTTTTTGGTATTTTTTCCCATATGTCTTTTCCTGTACATGGTGGTGCCCGCGAAGATGAGAGTATATCTCCTTCTGGCTGCGAGTATCATCTTTTATATGTGCTGGAATCCCGTATATATTCTGCTCCTTCTGTTCTGCATCCTGGTCACATATTCCTTTGCCATATTCATATCCCGTGCCGCGGATAAAAAACAGAAACGCATCCTTATGGCAGCGGGACTGATACTTAATTTTTCCGTTCTGTTCGTTTTCAAATATTTTAATTTCTTCGGTGATACCATCAACCGTTTTATCCCGGGGCTGATCCCTTCATCGGACCTTCTGCTTCCCGTGGGAATATCCTTCTACACATTTCAGGCGGTGGGGTATCTTATTGATGTTTACCGCGGAGATGCGCCGGAGAAGAACATCTTCAGATATTCACTGTTTGTTTCTTTCTTCCCCCAGCTTGTTGCGGGTCCCATCGAGAGAAGTTCAAATCTCCTTAAGAGGATAAGGGAGCTCGATACGAAGGGCACTGCAGATATCTTCGATTTCCGAAAGGGCGCTTTTATCATGCTCTACGGATACTTCATGAAGATGGTGATAGCAGACCGCGCCGCGATCCTTGTAAATACTGTCTACGATCCGGAGCGTTACACGGAGTATGCGGGATTTTCGGTGCTCCTGGCGGCCGTGCTGTTTTCCGTTCAGATCTACTGTGACTTTGCAGGATATACCTATATCGCCATCGGTGCTGCAAGGATGCTCGGCATCACCATATGCGAGAATTTCAACACTCCCTATCTTTCGACTGGGATACGTGATTTCTGGGACAGATGGCATATGTCCCTTACGGGGTGGTTCAGGGATTATCTGTATTTTCCGCTCGGAGGATCGAGGAAGGGTCTTTTCAGAAAATATGTAAACATCATGATCGTATTTATACTGAGCGGACTCTGGCACGGAGCGAGCTGGCATTTTGTTTTCTGGGGACTGCTTCACGGAGTGCTCAGGGTCACTGAGGAAGTTCTGACCGGTATAACAGGCAGGATTAGGGAAAAGACCCGCAGGATCGTTAATGCTCCGGCAGATGACATATCACGTAATATTTTTAAGTGCATCGTCAATTTCTTTGTCGTTACTGTATGCTGGATGTTCTTCAGGGCAGAGAGCATAGACCAGGCATTTGTCCTGATAAAGAATATGTTTACGGGATTAAGACCCTGGCAGCTTACGGACGGGTCCCTCCTTGCTCTGGGACTTGATGCAAAGGAGATAAATGTGCTTTTCTTTGCGGGGCTTATCATGTTTGTCATCGATATGGCTAAGCGCCTCGGACGGGATGTTTCTTCGTTTTTTGCTAAAAGGAGCGAACTTGCCCAGAGCTTTGTCATACTGCTCGGGATAGTATTTATCGTGATCTTCGGTGTCTACGGCAAAGAGTATGACGCGGCGGCATTTATTTATTTTCAGTTCTGATATATGAAGAAGATATCTTTTCTGATCAAGTTCATATGTTTTAATCTGGTGCTCTTTGTGATCCTCTCGGGGCTTGACTTTGTCATGAGGAATAAAGAGCTTGAGGGCGCGCAGGATAATTTTGCAAAATGGAAACCTGAGCATGCGGACATAGTCTTTGTCGGAAGCTCGCACCAGTTCTGCTCGGTTGATACGGAACTTCTTTTTTACAAATACGGAATAGAATCCTATATGCTCTCCACAAGTGCACAGACCGTTCCCATGTCTTATTATGCGGCGAAGGAGGCTATAGAGCTGGCATCTCCCGATGCCATTTGCTTTGAGGTTTCCTATGTCGCCAATGACATAAGGACCCTTGAAGGGATGGATCACTGCTTTTTCGACGGCTTTCCCAATTGCAGGGCCAGATACGAAGCGCTCGCGGACCTTATAGAGCCTGAGGACAGGATCTATTTTCTGCTGCCTCTGGGACTGTTCCATTCGAGATGGAAGGAACTGACAGAGGCTGATTTTGAAGGCTTTCCCGTGACGGAAAGAGGGACATACAGAAAATATGACCTTTATACCAATTCGGATATCCCCGTCCTCGATGAGAGTGAAACTGCACCGATTCCCGAAGAGATGGAGAGATATCTTGATATGATGGTGGATCTCTGCGAGGAAGAGGGCGTAAGGCTGATACTCTATACGGCTCCCTTTAACGGGCTCTATCCCGGGGATGAGGGCTGCACGGAGGATCTGTATCAGAGGCAGAGGATCTTTAATCAGGTCGGTGTGTATGCGGCAGAACGCGGAGTGGAGTATTACAACCTCTTCCACGCGATCGATGAGCTCGGTATCGATAATGAGGCCGACTGGGCGGATTCCCAGCATTTTAATGTCAACGGACAGTTCAAGATGACTGATTATCTGGCGGAGAATATTCTGATAAGGCGATGATCCGGATTTGCACGGGAGCCTTATACAAAGTATAATTATCAGCGGTTTTGTGTTATCTGAAAGTGTAATTATTTTGAAAAGGCATTCGGTTTTAGACAGTGAAAAAAACGATAATCTCGTAAAGCAGGCGTCGTTTCTTGCAATAGCGGGTATCATAAGCAGGATCATCGGCCTTCTCTACAGAAGTCCGTTATCCGAGATAATAGGCGACCTCGGACTCGGATATTACCAGTCCGCGTATGCTTTCTATACCATAATACTTCTGATCTCTTCCTACAGCATCCCTTCCGCGATATCCAAGGTCATAGCACAGAAGCTCACTTTAAAGGAATACAAAAACGCACACAGGCTGTTCCTCGGATCCCTCATCTATGTTATCGTGGTGGGTCTTGTCGCATCCCTTGTACTGTTTTTCGGTGCATCGTTTTTTGTTGAAGAGGCTGCGATACCGGTCCTGAGGATATTTGCCCCCACAATATTTGTCTACGGAATTCTGGGCGTTCTGAGAGGTTATTTCCAGGCTCACAGATCCATGTCCCAGACATCACTCTCGCAGGTGATCGAGCAGATCGTAAATGCTGCCGTGAGTGTCGGTGCGGCGGCTCTTTTCATCAAGCTGAGCCTTAAGACTCTCGAAGAGCCTGCGGATGAAGCAGGCAGGATCTTACGAGGCGTCAGGGGGGCACAGGGAAGTGCGCTGGGAACGGGACTCGGAGTTGTCTCGGCCCTTGTGTTCATGGCCATAGTCTATTTTGTCAACAGACCCGAAATAACGGACAGAGTATCGAAGGATACATCGGGCAAGACCGACAGTTATTTTCAGATATTCAGATCCATTACCGGTGTCGTTACTCCTTTTATCCTGAGCACCGCTGTTTACAATGTCTTTGCCCCCATCAACAACAAGATCTTCGTTGACCTGTATCCGATGCTCGGCGATGTTTCACAGGTGGTCGCAACATCCCAGTGGGGTATTTTCTCAGGCAAGGCTCAAGTCATTTCGAATATCCCGATAGCCTTTTCGTCCGCCATGGCAGCCGCAATGATACCGCAGGTCTCCGGCTTTATGGCAAAGGGGGATGCAGGCTCCGCACGTAACAGGATAGGACTGGGAGTGAAGAGCACAATGCTCATATCCATTCCCTGCGCAGCAGGGGTGTTTACTTTTGCGGCACCGGTGATGCTGCTCCTGTTCCCGAATACCAGGCCCAATATCGCCCTGGGAAGCCACTGTCTCATGGCATTGTCGGTATCGGTGGTGCTGATCGCACTTTCGACGCTGAATTCCTCGATACTCCAGTCCATAGGCAGACTCAATACACCGATAATCAATGCCCTTATCGCACTCGGCATACAGACCGTACTTCTCCTTATCATGCTGAAGTTCACAGATCTCGGAGTGTTCGCCGTTGCTATTTCTTATACGGTCTATGCGGGGGTGATGGCGGTGCTCAATCAGATGGCGGTCAGGAAAGCAATAGGATATGAGCAGGAGATAAAGAAGACCTTTGTGATACCCCTTGCATGCTCTTTGATCATGTGCCTCGTATCTTACGGTCTCTACAGGATGATACTCACATCGGGATGTGACGAAAGACTTGCCGTGATACCTGCCATAATCGTTGCGGTGCCTGTTTACGGACTTGCGCTCATCCTCGCAAAGGGTGTTACCGAAAAAGAACTCAGGTCTCTTCCCGGAGGCCGCATCATCACAAGAATCTTAAAGAAAGTACATTTGATCTGATGGCATTTGACGGAATAACTACGGCCGCTCTGACGGCCGAACTGAATAAAAGACTCTCCGGCGGAAGGATATCCAAGGTAGCCCAGCCGGAAAACGACGAACTTCAGATAACAGTAAATACCCAGGAGGGGAATCTGAAGCTCTTATTAAGTGCTGACCCTTCCCTTCCTCTTGTCTATATCACGGAGAATTCCAAGAAGTCTCCGGCAACGGCTCCTAATTTCTGCATGGTCTTAAGAAAGCATCTCCAGGGCGGAAGGATCATAGATGTCTCCCAGCCCGGGCTTGAAAGAGCCATAAGGATAGATGCAGAGCATCTGGATGAGATGGGGGACGTAAGGCGCCTCAGCCTCATAACCGAGATAATGGGCAAGCATTCCAATATCATCCTGACTGAGGATGATAACGGAAAGGAAAAGATCATTGACTCCATAAAGCACGTCTCTGCTCTTGTAAGTTCTGTAAGAGAGGTACTTCCGGGCAGGGAGTATTTCATCCCCAATACCATGGACAAAGCGGAGATACTCAGTCTTTCGGATGAGCAGATACGGGATATCATCACCGCTTATCCGGGACCTGTTTTCAAAGCGATATACACTTCCTTTACGGGATTTTCACCCCTTGCCGCACATGAGGCGGCATACCGTGCGGGGGTTGACGGAGATGCATCCGTTTCTTCGCTTTCAGGAGAGGAGACAGAAAGGCTTGTTAAGGAACTGTCGGATTTTTCATCCATGATAAAAAGCGGGGAGTTTGAACCCTGTATCGCATATACCGGAGGAAAGCCCGAGGATTATGCCGCATTCAGGCTCACCATGTACCGCGGGGAGTCCGATGAGATGACAGAGATGTCATCGATGTCTGAGGTGCTTGAAAAATACTATTCGGAAAAACAGCTTTCCGTCAGGATGAACCAGAGATCCTCGGATCTTAAAAAGGTTGTTAAGACCCTGATAGAAAGAGATGCACATACGCTTGACGAACAGCTCCTCCAGCTGAAGAAAACGGAGGACCGTGACAAATACCGTATCCGCGGCGAGCTCCTCAATGCTTTCGGATATTCGGCTGCTCCGGGTGATAAGAGCATCATCGTGGACAATTACTATACGGGAGAAAAAGAGACCATTCCCCTTGATCCGACTCTTTCGGCCCAGGAAAATGCGGTCAGATATTTTGACAGATATACGAAGTTAAAGAGGACGGCGGAGGCGCTTTCTCTCCAGACCGAAAACGTAAAGTCCAGGATGGAGCATCTTGAGAGCATCCTGACGGCCATCTCCATTGCAGAGAGCGAGGAGGATCTGGACTGGATCAGAAGGGAACTTTCGGATGCGGGCTATATCAAGGCCCATACATCGAAGGGAAAACCTGCCAGGCTCAAAGGCGAACCCCATCATTATGTCTCATCCGACGGATATGACATTTACGTCGGCAGGAACAATATACAGAACGACGAGCTGACTTTCAGATACGCGACGGGCGCAGACTGGTGGTTCCATGCCAAGAAGATGCCCGGATCCCACGTGGTGCTGAAGGTAAAAGAGCCCGGTGAGGAATTGCCCGACAGGGCATTTGAAGAGGCTGCGGCCCTTGCGGCATTTTATTCGGCGGGAAGGGAGCAGAGCAAGGTGGACATCGACTACGTCCTCAAAAAAGAGGTAAAAAAGCCTTCCGGGGCAAAACCGGGCTTCGTGGTCTATTACACCAATTACTCCATGACCATCGCGCCGGACATCTCATCCCTCAAAGAGGTATAGCCCGGACGGGACGTGCCTGCTTCGGGAAAAAGACCGCATAAACCGCAGGGAAAGTCCTCATACTTGAAGAATACCCCCGGAATGTGGTAAATTAACTGTGTATGCACATATTCACAAAGGAGTTATTATGGTCAGATCAATGACTGGCTTCGGCAGAGCCGAGGTGACTGAAAACAACAGAAAATATACTGTCGAACTTAAGTCCGTTAACCACAGATATCTCGATCTGTCCGTGAAACTTCCGAGGGCTCTTTCCGCCCTTGAGGGAAATGTCAGGGCCGAGATCAAGAAATATCTCAGCCGCGGCAAGGTCGATGTGTATATCTACTATGAGAATCTTTCCGAATCCACCGCAGAGCTCAAGTACAACAGAGAGCTCGCAGGCAAGTATGCTTCTTTTGTAAAGGAGATATCCGAGGAGTTCGGTGTCGAGAACGATCTGAGAGCTTCAAGGCTCGCAAGCTTTCCCGATGTATTTGAACTCATAGAAGAGAACGACGATGAAGACGAGCTCTGGATGGGCCTTAAGAAGGCACTTGACGGAGCATGCGAGAAGATGGTCGAAGCGAGAAAGACCGAAGGTGCGAACCTTGTTGCGGATCTTATTCCCAAGCTCGACAATCTCCTTACCATAGTGGATTTCATCAAGGAGAGATCTCCGAAGATCGTGGATGAATACAGAGAGAAGATCTATGCAAGGGTCAGGGAGATCCTCGGGGACAACACCCCCGATGAGGGAAGGCTTCTTACCGAGGTCACCGTATTTGCCGACAAGATCTGTGTTGACGAAGAGATCGTACGTCTCCGTTCCCATATAGAGACCATGAAGAAGGAACTTTCCGGTGACTCCGATGTGGGAAGAAAGCTTGATTTCATCGCACAGGAGATGAACAGGGAAGCAAACACCACTCTTTCCAAGACCACGGATCTTGAGATATCCAACAAGGGAATAGAGCTCAAGACCGAGATTGAGAAGATAAGAGAGCAGATACAGAATATAGAATGACGGAGAAGGACTTATCCCGCAGGCCCGGATTTTTACATATGAGCCTTGCTGATAAGGGGAGAACATTGAATTATGGATAAAGGTATTTTGGTGGTCATATCCGGATTCTCCGGTGCCGGCAAAGGTACCGTGATAAAGAAGCTCCTTGAGAGATCGGACGAATACTGTCTTTCAGTCTCGATGACCACGAGAGCGCCCAGACCGGGTGAGACGGACGGCAGGGAGTATTTTTTCGTAACCAGAGAGAAGTTTGAAGAGACCATCCGTGAGAACGGACTCATAGAGCATGCCGAGTATGTCGGGAACTATTACGGAACTCCCAGGGCATATGTTGAGCAGAAGCTGAACGAAGGTATCAACGTCATCCTTGAGATCGAGATCCAGGGTGCGATGAACATTAAGAAGATCTATCCGGAGAGCGTACTGCTCTTCATCACTCCTCCAAGCGGTGATGAACTTGAGAGAAGGCTCAAGGGCAGAGGCACGGAGACCGAAGAGGTCATCGCGGGAAGACTCTCCAGAGCGTTTGAAGAATCCGAAGGCATCGAAGAATATGACTACATTGTCATAAACGACGATCTCGATGACTGCGTTGATGATATCCTCGGGATCATCAGGAGTGTCAAGAGACAGCCTTCAAGGATCGAACCTTTTATAGATGAGCTTCGCAAGGGGCTTGAAAAATATCACAAATGATCTGTCGCACAGACAGTTTGAGCCGGTATTCCGGCAGAAGGAGTATTTATTATGATGTTACATCCCTCTTATGTGGACATGATGGACGCTGTCAATTCCGATGCGCCCGAAGGAGAAGAGATCGTTCAGAGCCGTTATTCGATCGTTATGGCTTCCGCAAAGCGTGCACGCCAGATCGTTGCGGGCGATGAGCCCCTTGCCGGAACTCCCGACGAGAAGCCCCTTTCCATCGCAGTTGACGAGCTCTATGAGGGCCAGGTCCATATTCTTCCCAACATTCCTTCAGAACAGTAATGAAGATTTTTTTTGAATCGCTCGGATGTGATAAAAATCTGGTGGATTCCGAGAAGATGCTGGGCATCCTCTCCGGGCGCGGGTATGAGTTTACCGATGATGAGGCGCAGGCCGATATCATTGTGATCAATACCTGCTGTTTTATAGGCGATGCCAAGGAAGAGAGCATCTCGGAGATAATCCGTCTGGGAGAGTACAAGAAGTCCGGCAGATGCAGATGCATCGTCGCAGGCGGCTGTCTTGCCCAGAGATATATGGATGAGATCTTTCCCGAACTTCCCGAACTCGATGCCGTGATAGGAACCATGTCGGTGGGGAAGATCGCTGATGTATTGGATGAGGTGCTCGCAAAAAAAGACGCAGGTGAGGAGACACATATCGCGCGGAAAGACCCGCTCGATTCCGCTCCCTTCTCCGCTCCCGAAAGAAGCCTCACGACCGGCGGTCATTATGCATATCTCAAGATAGCGGAGGGCTGCAACAAGAGATGCACCTACTGCATCATCCCCTATGTAAGGGGTAATTACCGCAGCGTTCCCGAAGAGGATATCCTTGGAGAGGCCCGGATGCTCGCAGAGAGAGGTGTAAAGGAACTGATCCTGGTAGCCCAGGAGACGACGCTTTACGGAACCGATATCTACGGACGAAAAGCGCTGCCTGATCTTCTGAAGAAGCTCTGTGCCATAGAAGGCATCGAGTGGATCAGGGTTCTCTATGCATACCCCGAAGAGATAACGGATGAGCTGATAGATGTCTTCGCATCCGAAAAGAAGATATGCAAATATCTCGATCTTCCGATCCAGCACTGCAATGATGATATCCTTCGCAGGATGGGCAGGAAGACTTCGAAAAAGAGTATCGAAGAACTTATAGAAAAGCTCAGGAGCCGTGTCCCCGGTATCACTCTGAGGACAACGCTCATCTCGGGATTTCCCGGTGAGACTGAAGAGCAGTTTGAAGAACTTTACAGGTTTGTCAATGAGACCGAATTTGACAGACTGGGCGTGTTTACATATTCAGCCGAAGAAGGCACTCCCGCGGCTCTGATGGAAGATCAGGTGCCCGCAGAAACAGCGGCCAAAAGGCGCGATGAGATAATGGAGCTTCAGCAGGCTGTTGCTTTTGACCTGAACGAATCCCATGTGGGTGAAGTTCTTGATGTTATCATTGAAGGCTATCTTCCCGGTGAAGGCGTCTGTGTCGGACGTACATACAGAGATGCCCCGGGTGTGGACGGATTGTTTTTCATAGAGGCTGCCGGAGAGCTCATGACAGGTACGATAGTCAGGGCTAAGGTCACGAAGTCTGAAGGATACGATCTGTTCGGAGTGTTGATAAATGAGTGAAGAAAAAAATAAAAATCAGTCCGGTTCAATCTGGAATGTCCCCAATACACTGACTATGTTCAGGGTTGTTCTCATCATCCCGTTTGCGGTCTTCCTTCTGGGAGGTCAGCGCGGGTGGTTCGGCAAGAATCTGCTTGTTCCCGATATCATCGCCGATGTGATCTTCCTGCTCGCATCCCTTACGGATATGCTTGACGGAAAGATCGCACGCGCAAAGGGACTGGTCACCAATTTCGGTAAATTCATGGATCCCCTTGCGGATAAACTCCTTGTCTGCACTGCGCTCATAGCGCTGGTGGACATGAGAAGGATACCTGCGTGGGTGGTCATCATAATAATCGCAAGAGAGTTCATCATAAGCGGTTTCAGGCTCATTGCTTCGGATGCGGGCGTTGTCATCGCTGCAAGCTACTGGGGAAAGTTTAAGACCACTTTCCAGATGCTGATGATCGTGGTCATGATCGTTGAGCCCAGCCTTGTGCTCATCGGAATGCCCGTAGTCGTCGTGGACATACTCATGTACATCGCCCTGGCTCTTACCGTTATCTCTCTTTTGGATTATCTGATAAAAAACAGAGGTGTTCTTAAATGATGAATGCTGAGATCATATGTGTCGGAACCGAACTCCTTCTCGGAAATATAGTAAATACCAATGCCGCATTTATCGCTGAGCGTCTCTCGAGGCTCGGCATAGGATGCTACAACCAGTGCGTTGTCGGCGATAATATGGACAGGGTTCTCGCACAGCTTAAGGAGAGCTCTTCAAGGAGCGATATCATCATTCTCTCGGGCGGTCTCGGACCCACGGAGGATGACATGACCAAGGAAGCTGTCGCAAAGTTCTGCAGGCTTCCCCTTGTTGAGGATGCCGCCAGCAGAAAGTCCATCGAGGAGTATTTTGCAAAGAGAGGCTCCGAACCCACGGAGAATAACTGGAAGCAGGCCCTTCTTCCCAAAGGAGCGACGGCAGTACCCAATGCAAACGGCACCGCACCCGGAATAATCCTTGAGACCAAGGCGTGCAAATATATCCTTCTCCCCGGACCTCCCGTGGAACTTGAAGCAATGTTTGACACACAGATCATGCCGTATCTGAGCAGCCTCGGAAACGGAGTGATCTTCTCACGCACCGTAAAGCTTGTGGGAGTCGGTGAGAGCAAGGCAGAGACCATGATAAAGGATATGATCGATGCCCAGACCAATCCCACCATCGCAACATATGCCAAGACAGGCGAAGTGCATATAAGAGTCACCGCCAGCGCTGCGGATGAGAAGGAAGGCAAGAAGCTCGTAAAGCCTGTTGTCAAAGAACTCAAGGCCCGCTTCGGAAGCGATGTCTATACCACCGAGGAAGGCGTTGGACTTGAGGAGGCGATACTTGATCTTCTGAAAGCCGGTTCCATGACTCTTTCGACCGTCGAATCCTGCACAGGAGGACTCATCGGATCCAGGATTGTTTCCGTTCCCGGAGCATCCGATGTCTACAAGTGCGGTTTCATAACCTATTCAAACAAGTCAAAGAGAAAACTCGTGGGTGTAAAAAAAGGCACTCTCGATAAATACGGAGCCGTCTCAAAGCAGGTTGCTTCGGAGATGGCAAAGGGCGGAGCTTCTGTCTCCAAGAGTGATGTATGTATATCCGTAACCGGTATCGCAGGCCCTGACGGAGGTACAGAGGAAAAGCCCGTAGGCCTTGTCTATATCGGATGCTGCGTAAAGGGTGAGGTGAAGGTCAAAGAGTTCAGATTCTCCGGAAACCGCTCCAAGATCAGAAACCTTTCCGCGACCAACGGACTCATTCTTGCAAGAGAGTGCATACTCGAATATATGAGCAAGGTAAATTTCGGATGATCTGAGTTTACATGATGCGGTCTGTGCCGGTATGATCCGGTTCTTATGATACATTTCGTGTTCGGCCGGTCTTTATATCCGTGTATAGTTTTTTGATTTACGCGCAGGTCTTTAAGGCCTGCGTGAATATATATTTCTTAAGATGCGTTCGCATCATGCTTCGGTTTTGAGCTGATCCGTGGCCGCGCGGCCTTCCGCATGCATATGGAAAGGAGCCGCAGGGAGAAAGGATCTCCGCCGATACTATGTCCAAAATTTCGGACACATACCATGTTATTATTTTTTTGTTGACAAGAATGAACAGATGTTCTATTATTTATTCGAACATTTGTTCAAGATGCGTTTGATACGTGGAAAGGACATATAATGGATAATTCTAATGTCACTACAGAGAAGAAGAAAGCGCTTGAAGCGGCACTCGGCCAGATAGAGAAGCAGTACGGCAAGGGAGCCGTTATGAGACTCGGCGATCCCGGAGCGCAGATGAAGGTTGAGACCATTCCCACCGGTTCCATCAGCCTCGATCTGGCACTCGGCCAGGGCGGTATCCCCAAGGGAAGGATCGTTGAGATATACGGACCCGAATCCAGCGGTAAGACCACCGTCACCCTTCACATGATCGCAGAGGTTCAGAAGCGCGGAGGCATCGCGGGCTTCATCGATGCGGAGCATGCACTGGATCCCGTATATGCGAAGAACATAGGTGTTGATATAGATAACCTTTACATTTCACAGCCCGACAGCGGAGAGCAGGCTCTCGAGATCGCAGAGACCATGGTCCGTTCCGGTGCCATCGATATAGTGGTAGTTGACTCTGTCGCAGCACTCGTTCCCAAGGCGGAGATCGAGGGCGATATGGGAGATGCACACATGGGACTTCAGGCAAGACTCATGAGCCAGGCACTCCGCAAGCTTACCGCCGTTATCAGCAAGTCCAACTGTGTCGTCATCTTCATCAACCAGCTCCGTGAGAAGCTCGGCGTCATGTTCGGCAATCCCGAGACCACCACGGGCGGACGTGCTCTTAAGTTCTACTCATCCGTCAGACTTGATGTGCGCCGTATCGAGTCCATCAAGCAGGCAGGTGAGGTCATCGGTAACAGGACCAGAGTCAAGGTCGTCAAGAACAAGGTCGCACCTCCTTTCAAAGAGGCTGAGTTCGACATCATGTTCGGCAAGGGCATATCCATGATCGGTGATATTCTCGATGTGGCAACAGCTGCGGATATCATCGTCAAGTCCGGTGCATGGTTCGCATATAAGGGCGAGAAGATCGGACAGGGCAGAGAGAATGCCAAGCAGTACCTTGAGGATAATCCGGCTGTTCTTGCCGAGATTGACAAGGCGGTAAGGGAGCATTACGGACTTGATACTCCTTCACAGCCCGCACCCGCAAAGGCTGCCGATGATGCATCCGATGCACCCGCCAGATCCAGGGCTTCCAAAGCCTGATCAGGTGTTCAGATCATCTGTTAACGTTTGGAGAGGATATGATTGTAACTCAGGTAACGGGATGCGGAAGATCCAGATTTCTGGTGAAGCTTGAGGGCGGGATATCATTTCCGTTATATTCCTCGGAGCTTAATGAATTTGACATCCGGGAGGGGAGCAATCTCTCCGATGGGCTGATCGATGAGATCATGACCCGGATTCTTCCCTCCAGATGTATAAAAAGGGCCATGAATCTCCTTCAGAAGAAGAGCTATACCGAAGGAGAACTCAGGGGCAAACTGCTCGAAGGCGGATATCCGGAAGATACAGCGGAAGGCGCTGTCGAATATGTCAGGTCATTCGGATATATAGATGATGTCAGATATGCTTCGGACTATATCAGATATCATTCTTCCCAGGGCAGGGGCAGGAACAGGATAAGGCTCGATCTGATGAAGAAGGGCATATCCGATGAGTCGTTTGAAGAGGCGTGGCGAAAGACGGAAGAGGACGGACTTATATCCAATCCGGGTGAAGCCATCTCGGCTCTCCTTGATAAGAAACATTTCTCCCCCGATATGGAGAGAGCTGAGAAAGAGAAGATCGCCGCATTTATCATGAGGCGTGGTTTTTCATCCGAAGACATATTCCGCGAGATGAGGAAACGCTCAGACAGATAACTATATGTATTTTAAAGCCGCCGCAGTTTCTGCGACGGCTTTTTGATCTCGCAGGTTTCAATGCGCATTTTTTCTCAAATAAAGCCCCATCCTATGGTATAATCTGAATCGGTTTGTATGCTTTATTACCGCCTGAATGACCGGACCTGAAGATCAGGCATATGAGAGGTTTTCGGAAGGGCTTTATCGAATGAAGAAAAAAGGCAGAATTTACGTTTGTCATACCTTTTATCACTTATATATCTCTTTTTTGAAAGAATTTGCACTGCCTGCCGAGGAAAAGGGCAATGCAACGGTGGTGCTCAGCAAGATGTCCAATGACTTCGGGGACATAGCGGGCAGGATATCCGAATCGGGATATTTTAAAGAAGTATACGAATATGATGAAAAAAGAGAAACGGAATTTCCCGAACTTGCGGGCCTTAAAAAGGACAGGGGAAATATCATCCTCAATATGATCCCCAGGATCATCTTCACTTCAAAGTTTGCAAAGCTTCAGGCAAAATATGTCCCCGTAGACTTCAGAGAATATGATGATGTATATGTCTTCTGCGACAACGATCCCATAGGCATATATCTGGCGAAGAACAAGATCTATTATCATGCTGTAGAGGACGGATTGAATGAACTCGCATCATATGTAAATGCTCTTTACGACAACAGAGGGTTCTTTTGGTTCAAGAAATTCCTGAGCATGAAGCTCAATCTGATATTTATCAGGGACGGATATAACAAGTACTGCCTTGATATGGAGGTCAACGACCTTTCACTGATCAGGAATCCTTTTTACAAGTTTAAGGAAGTATCGAGAAAAAAGCTTGCAGAGAACGTATCAGAGGATCAGAAAAAGGTTCTCGTGAGAGTTTTCGTGAAAGATATCGATAAGATCCTGGACGGAATAAAGGAACTTGGCAGGGACAGCAACATCCTGATCCTTACGGAGCCTTTATGTGAGCTCGATGTCAGGGAGAGGATATTCAGGGATCTTATTGATGAATACAGTAAAGAGGGAAAGGTCTTTTTGAAGATCCATCCCAGAGACGATCTGGATTACGATACTCTTTTTAAAGACGTGGTAAGGTTTGACAAGAAGGTTCCGATGGAAGTCATGAATTATTTTTCGGATCTGCATTTTAAGAAGGTCGTAAGTGTATTTACCGAACTGGACAATATAGAATTTGCCGATGAAAAGGTCAGACTCGGCGGGGATTTCATGGATAAATATGAAGCCCATGAGATACACAGTCAGGAAGAACAGATCAGGTGAGATCAATGAAACTGAGCATTATAGTTCCCGTTTATAATACGGCTTCGGACAATAAGCTTTCATTCTGCATGGATTCTCTGGTGAACCAGACCATCGCGGATTATGAGATAATAGCTGTAAATGATGCTTCGACGGATGATTCCCTTGAAGTTCTTCGCGGCTATGAGAAGAAATATCCCGGCAAGGTCATCGTGATCGATTCCAAAGAAAACCTCCGTCAGGGCGGTGCGAGGAATCTGGGCATTAAAGCTGCCCGCGGGGAGTGGATGGGATTTATCGATTCGGATGACTGGATCACTCCGGACTACTATGAAAGGCTGATAGGAAAAGGCGAGGAGACCGGCGCAGATGTTGTGGGATGCGGTTACTCCGTAGTCTATGAGCAGACCTTTGAGACCGGCGCTGTCAAGGTAAATACAGATAACTGCAATATCGGAGAACTGACTCCGGAGAAACGGCATGAGTATCTGAAGGATACCGGAAGCATGGTGATGAAGGTCTACAGATCCTCTCTTATAAAGGACAACGATCTTGTTTTCCCGGAGAAGATCTTTTACGAAGATAACTGCGCGGGTCCGATCTGGGCTATGTATTACAGGCATTATGAATATATCCCTGAGCCCATGTATTACTACTACCAGCATGATACCTCCACCGTTCACACAATCACGGCGGAGAGATGCAATGACAGAGTCGTGGCTGCCGAGACGATGCTTTCGGAGATGAAAAAGAGGGGCTTTTTTGACGAATACAAGACAGAGATCGAGAGTATCTTTGTCACCACCTTTTTTGTCAACACGCTCTTTTCCTATATGCGGATAAAAAAAGGCAGAAAGTATTCTTTTGTCAAATATTTAAGGGACCGCATGATCGCCGAATTTCCGGATTTCAGGAAAAATCCCGGCTACGGTAAATATATGGATGAGGAGCAGAAAAAATACGTTGATATCCTCATGAAGAATCCTGTGAGATTCTATCTTCAGTACTCGGCATTGTGGTTTTACAGGGATCTGCGGAGCGGGCAGCGCACTTGATGGCTCACCGCCGCTGTAATAAAATGAATGGAATGATTCAGGCTTAAGAGGTAAACGTCATGAATGAAATCGGAAAAGAAATATATTCTTTTGCGGACCGGATCTATCCGATCGGAAGGAGCATAACCGGCGAGGGCGTAAGAGAGACCTTGAGACTCATAAACGAAGAACTGTCCGCATCCGGATGCCCGGAGCTTACCATAAATGAAGTTCCCAGCGGCACAGAGGTTTTTGACTGGACCGTGCCCAGGGAATGGAAGATCCGCAGTGGATATATTGAAAACGAAGCCCATGAAAGGATCGTTGATCTTGCGGTCAATCCTCTTCATATAATGGGATATTCCATACCTGTGGACAGATGGGTTGATCTTGAAGAATTAAAAGATTACATCTATGTGCAGGAAGATATGCCGGATGCTATACCGTATGTGACTTCGTACTACAGGGAGCGCTTCGGCTTCTGCATGAGCGCAGATCAGAGGGATTCGCTTCCTGCGGGGAAGTACCATATGTATATAGACAGCGAGCTGTTTGAAGGAAGCCTTACATATGGGGAACTCGTATTGAAAGGAAAGTCGGATAAGGAGATCTTTTTCTCGACTTATGTATGCCATCCTCATATGGCAAATAATGAAAGTTCGGGACCTGCGCTTTCAACATTTCTGATCAAGTATGTCAATTCGCTCACAGACAGAAAATATACCTACAGGTTCATATTCATTCCCGAGACCATAGGATCGATCACATATCTTTCCAAAAATCTGGCTCATATGAAGAGTCATATGTTTGCGGGCTACAATCTGAGCTGCGTGGGAGATGACAACGATTATTCGATAGTCGAGTCGAGGTATGCGCGCACCGAGGCGGACAGAACCCTGTCGAACATACTGGAAAAAAGCGTAAAGTATACCAGATATGATTATCTGAAAAGAGGCTCCGATGAACGACAGTATAATGCTCCCGGCGTAGATCTCCCGGTGGTGGGTTTTTCGCGCACGCTGTTCGGGGAGTATCCGGAGTATCACACATCAAAGGATGATATGTCATATGTGTCACCGGAAGGGTTTGCCGGTTCGTATGATATAATGACTCAGGTCATAGATCTGCATGAGCATAACGGAAGATACAGGATCAAAGTCCTGTGTGAACCGCAGCTCGGAAAGAGGAATCTGTATCCCACCGTCAGCAAAAAAGGAAGCTATGATGCGATAGAAAGTCTTACGAATTTTATCGCATATGCAGACGGAACCAATGATCTGATAGATATCAGCAACAGGATCGGTGTGCCGGTCAGTGAGCTGATTGAGATAAAGGACAAACTTTCCGCACACGGCCTGCTGGAGAATGCCTATGAACAGTGAGAATTATTGGAAAGAATTCAGGGATAAGTTAAGTGAGCTCGGCGCCTTAAAGGGCGGCATAATATATGTCGGCTCCGATATCACGGGACTTATCGTTCAGGCACAGAAAGAGCTCGGAATAAAGACCCGGGATGAGAGAAACGCATATATAAATGAGCTCATCGATGCTTTGAAAGAGCAGGTAACGGAAGAAGGAACGCTTCTTTTCCCTGTTTATTCATGGGATTTTTGCCGCGGAAAGGGATTCGATATCAGAAAGACCCAGGGCGAGGTGGGAGCTTTAAACAATTTTGTCCTGAACGAAAGAAGCGATTTCAGACGTACGAAGCATCCCATCTACTCTTTTATGGTATGGGGCAGGGATGCTGACCTTCTTTGCGATATGAATAACCAGGAGGCCTGGGGCCCGGCTTCACCCTTTAAGTATCTGCATGAAAATAACGCGATCGAACTGGATCTTAATGTGACTGCCTTAAGGAGTATGACCTTTAAGCATTATGTCGAGCAGTCCGTAAGGGTTCCCTACAGATATCCCAAATATTTCATGGGCAGATATACCGATGAAAACGGGATCACCGAGGAGCGGACTTATTCAATGTATGTGAGGGACCTGAGCGTAGAACTTGAATCGTCCCAGACGAATGAATTTTTTAATGCCGGCGGAGCCGGAAAACAGGTCCTGTTCAGGAATCTCAATCTGTATGCCATAGACCTTGGCAGGGCGTATGAACTATTAAAGGATGACCTTCTGACGAATAACGGCAGGAATGTCTATTCTTTTGAGAATTATACGATCGACTGGAATGATACAGCCGCCCGTTACGAGATAGGCTTTTGGAAGGACAAGAAGATAGTTTCGATCCCGGAGGGAATAGAATGATCAACTGCATTCTTCATTTACTGGAGAAAAATGCAAAGGAAAGACCTGATTTCATCGCTCTTGAGGATGAGAATCTTAAGCTTACCTACAGCGAGTACAGGAATGCCGCGGCAAAGATCGGCACCTATATCCTGTCGGAGTATCCGGGAAAGCGTAACAGGCCTGTCGCGGTCCTGATAGACAGAAATATTTTATCCGTATGCGCATTTATGGGTGTTGCATACAGCGGAAATATGTATGTGCCGATAGATACCGCCATGCCGAAGGAAAGGATCAAACTGATCTTTTCGACTCTGGATCCCATCGCGGTGATCGATGCGAGAAATTCCGGAGAAGAATATCCCGGTGCTGTGAAGATCGGGGACATAACGGAGAAAGCTGAAGCTGATGAGGCGGCACTTAAGAGATCTGTGTCGGAGACGATCGATCTGGATCCTCTTTATGCTATTTTTACTTCGGGATCTACCGGCGTTCCCAAAGGAGTTGCCGTATCCCACGGATCGGTCCTTGATCTGGTGGATTCTTTCGAAGAAGCGTTCGGTTTTGAAGAAGGGACCGTGTTCGGCAATCAGGCTCCCTTTGATTTCGACGTCTCCGTCAAAGACATCTACAATGCATTAAAATGCGGTGGAAGGGTCAGTGTCATTCCCAAAAAGCTTTTCATGACTCCCACACTTCTCATAAGATATCTTGCCGGGAGAAAAATAGATACGATCATCTGGGCGGTCTCTGCGATGCGAATAGTCGCAGACTTTGATACGTTTTCAAAGTCTGAGGTGATGCCGGAGCTTAAGAATGTTTTCTTTTCCGGAGAGGTCATGCCCGTAAAGACGCTGAATTACTGGCGCGGGTATTATAAGGACACGAGATTTGTGAATCTGTACGGTCCCACCGAGATCACGTGCAACTGCACATATTATGTGGTGGACAGGGAATTTGATGTCTCGGAAAAACTCCCGATAGGCATACCTTTTGTAAATACAAGGATTTTCCTGAAAGATGAAAACGGCAATTTCACCGATAAGGCAAATACCATTGGTGAGATATGTGTTTCCGGAAGATGCGTTGCTCTTGGGTACTGGAACGACAAAGAAAAGACCGGGGAGAGTTTTGCGTTAAACCCTTACATAACAGAATATCCCTCACGTATTTATACCACCGGGGATCTGGGGTATTATGATGAGAAGGGCATACTGTATTATACCTCCCGCAAGGATTACCAGATCAAGCATATGGGGCACAGGATAGAGCTTGGGGAGATAGAGGTTGCGATAAATTCTCTGAGTTTTCTGGATGTGTGCGTGTGCCTTTATGATGAGAGCAGGGAGAAGATAGTATGCTTTTATCAGGCAGCGGAAGAGTGCAAGACCATGATCGTAAAGGAACTTTCCAAAAAGCTCCCCAAGTATATGTGGCCTAACGATTACAGGTTCTATGACAGACTGCCGATGAACAAGAACGGCAAGATCGACAGAACACAGTTAAAGAAGGAAATGTGATATGGACAGATTATTGGAGATCCTTACAGATCTGCGTCCCGATGTGGACTTTGAGACGGAGAAGTCTCTGGTTGATGACAATATATTCGATTCCTTCGATATCATCTCGCTCATCGGAGCTATCGATGAGGAATATGATATCGAAATAGGCGTTGAGGATATCGTTCCGGAGAATTTCAATTCCGCGGAGAGTATCGATGAACTGATACAAAAGTACCTGCAGTGAGAGCTGCGGGGCTTTCTCTTTATGAAGATTTCTTTAATTTTTCCGGGAAGGTCCCTTTGGTCCAAAAGCCCGTAAAATGCGGGATGCAGTTTAAAATGACACGTCCGGTGATGTCTTATGTCAACTTCTCGTTGACATAATTGTCAGAAAAGTCTAATATATATCTGTTGTACTATGACAATTTTATAAGGAGGTGCTCCTGCATTATGCCTACAGGTGTATGGATCGGGATCCTCGC
>CAMNEB010000022.1 GCA_946536155.1 uncultured Lachnospiraceae bacterium
TTGCCTGCTTCTCTGCCTCTGCGTTGAGGATAGCGGATTCCTTGTTACCTTCTGCTTCAAGGATCCTTGCCTTCTTATCACCCTCTGCTCTGGTGACGGCTTCACGTCTCTCACGCTCTGCCTTCATCTGCTTCTCCATCGCATTCTGGATCTCAGCGGGAGGGATGATGTTCTTGAGCTCAACACGGTTGACCTTGATTCCCCAGGGATCGGTTGCCACATCGAGGGTAGCTCTCATCTTGGTATTGATGGTCTCACGGGAAGTGAGGGTCTCGTCGAGTTCAAGGTCACCGATGATGTTACGAAGAGTTGTGGCGGTGAGGTTCTCGATAGCCTGCATGGGATTCTCGACACCGTATGCATAAAGCTTGGGATCGGTTATCTGATAGAACACGACGGTATCGATCCTCATGGTAACGTTATCCTTGGTGATAACGGGCTGAGGAGGGAAGTCCGCAACCTGCTCCTTCAGATTGACTCTCCTTGCGATACGATCGAAGAAGGGGAGCTTAAGGTGAAGACCTACAGACCATGTGGACTGGTATGCACCGAGTCTCTCAACGATAAATGCATTGGCCTGGGGTACGACCTTGATACAGCTGACAAATACCACGAGTAAAAAAATAATGACTACGATTAAAGGGCCCATATTATCCTCCTCAAAAAAATTTTATATCTGGATCTTTATTCACCTGATTCTTCCTGTTCCTCGATAAATCCGGGATCAAGGGTCGCATCGGACTGCTCGAGAGGAACAACGCCTTTGAGCGATTCATCGAGATCGACAATGAGCTTTACTCCCTCGATCCTCTTGATCACTACGACCGCCCTTTCAGGGATCACTATCCCGTCACTCTCCGTCCTGGCACTCCAGTCAAGGCCCTGGACCGTGACCTCTCCGATACCTTTAAGATTATCTATCTCGGAAACGACTATCGCACGCTGTCCCACAAG
The DNA here is from genome assembly GCA_946536155.1 of uncultured Lachnospiraceae bacterium. Lineage (GTDB taxonomy): Bacteria > Bacillota > Clostridia > Lachnospirales > Lachnospiraceae > AC2028. Next base: position 955 of record CAMNEB010000022.1, read on the forward strand.
GCTCTCGGCATTCGTCTTGATCCTGTTTTTATTAAAATATCTGACGGCCACCGGCTTTGTGAAAAACAGCATCAAAAGGCTCACAGCTATGAAAACAAAAACCTGCACCCAGAAATAAGGCACGAACACAGCCGTTATACACGCAACAAGAGCGCCGCCCGCAAACCATATGCTGGTAAGACCCATGGTGGCCAGCTCCACGATAGCGCAAGCCGCAAGCACTACAAGCCAGAAAACAACCTGTTCACTCATCATATACCTCCGCTTCACAAGAAAAACCTGCGATCCGCCGCGCCCGGCAGATCATCCTCTGCATTATAACATAAAAAAAGAAAACGTTAAACTCTACTCTGTCGGTCAAAGCTGAGTTTAACGTTTTTACTGTCTTAAAGTTTTCAGGACCGTCAATAGAAAATATGATGTCCGATGGCTATTCCGGTGTGTGCACCGTTGTTGGTCCTGAAGTGGGTGAGAGCTCCGACGTTGGAAGTTCCGTTCAGAGCTTCCTGTGCCGCCTGTATGCAGCTCTGGCGGATATTGCCGGATTCGTACACCTGGTTGACCTTGCCGTTCATGGCGGGAGTGAACTGTCCGGATGCATAGATGACACCGTGGATGGTATTGGGGTATGCTGCGGAACGCACTCTGTTCATAACGACGGCTCCAACCGCAACCTGTCCTTCATAAGGTTCTCCGCCGGCTTCGCACTGGATGAGTGCGGCAAGCAGGAGCAGATCGTCGGCGCCGGTCATGTATGCTCCGTAATTCTGATGCCTTCTGGCCTCAGCCTCGGCTGCCTCTCTTGCTCTTATCTGAGCCATGGTCTCTCCGGCATCGACTTCAAATGAGATATCGACATACTTCGTCGCAACATATCCGTCCATGTCGCCGTAATCCACGTACACCCAGTCGGGGTCTGACTGGTCCACGACTTCCATGATCTCGTTCTGGGGAACAACAGCGATGACTTCGCTGTCATACGAATTCTCCGAGTGCATTCTCAGGGACGAGGCATTTACAACCGCAAGGGTCATTCCCACATCGGCCGCAAGCTCCTTGGCATCGTCTCCGAAAAGCAGATACTCATTCTCGACCCATCCGATGACGTCTCCGGACTTGATCCTGGACCACTCATCTCCCTCTTCGAGAAGGGTTCCTCCGCAGTCCTTGTACAGAACGCCCGTCTTCTCCGATTCAACGGAAGCCTGACTCCTGACATTTACATAGTTCTTGATGTCCACCATGACGAGGGTGCTGTTTTCCTCCTCATCCGGGAAGACTATCTGAAGATCGTTAATGGTCCTGTCTATCTCGATGGAAGCATTTCTTGAATTGAGAATACCGGAAGCGCCGCCTCTTGCACCATCCATCGGTCCCGCATTAACGCGCAGAACAGCTCCGCGGGATAATACTGCCGCAGAGATGATAGCAAGTCCGGTTATGTATTTTGCAAGGGTGAGTTTTTTCATACCTTGGCTTATTTATGTATCAAAAACTGTTAAATATTACAAATATGTTACAATTTTCGAGCGCCAAAGTATGATATCAAAAGAAAAGAATTATGTCAACTTGAAGGTTCTGAGGACGGGAAGACCCTCTGAAGTGCGCTGTGCAATAACTATTCCCTTATGGCCCGCAGTCTGCTTTATATAAGAAAATGCCTTTTTTCTCATATCCTCATCCATACCTCTGAAGGGCTCGTCCATTATGAGGATATCGGAGGGAACGGAGCACGCCCTGACTATGGCGGCGATCCTCCTCTCCACGGGCGTAAGGCTGCTGACGGGTATGTTCACACGGTCTGCGCTCATAAGCTTCTCCAGCTCCTCAGCGGCGACAGCAGGTGATGTGACTTTCCTGACAAGGGCTGCGTTCTCTGCGGCAGAGAGGGTCTCGATAAGGCGGTCCTCCTGGAAGACGACTCCCGCATTAACCCTGTCGTATTTATAATCGCCGAGAAGCCTGACCCTTCCGGAATCCGGCTTAAGCAGACCGAGGATCACAGAGATGAGCGCGGTCTTACCCGAGCCTGCATCCCCCGACAAAAGCCATGTATCATCAGAAGATATCTCCCACGAGATATCCTTCAGGATCTCTTTTCCTTCGACTGTCAGACACACATTCTCAACTTCTATAGTCATATCTCTTCCTCCACACGAGGGGACGGGTTTAATGTCAGCCTTTGCTTCCTGCGGTTGAACAGGGGACGAATTCTGCGTTTGCCTTATGCTTCTTACAAAGCGCGAACAATAGTCGATCCCCGCATTCACATTTTACTTCTTGCGGAATAATGCGGGAAGGATGATGTATTTGAAGATCCTCATGCGGGGCATGTGGAACACTTTTGCCATTTCAAGGAGCTGTCTGTCTTCTTTTGTCATCTGTTCCTCCTTTGTCTGGATGCCTCGTACATCAGGATCGATGCGGATACGGCGGCATTTAAGCTCTCCGTTTTTCCGCACATGGGGATAAAGATCCCGTCAGATGCTGCGCTGCGTGTCTCTTCGGAAAGTCCGTTTCCCTCGTTTCCTATGAGCAGCGCACAGGGCGATGCGAGATCGCATTTATCGTATTCGGATGCACCGTCAAGTCTTGCCGCGAAGCATGCGATGCCCTCCGACTCAAGTCTTTTCACCTCTTCCGGTATATCCTTCCTGACGATGAAGGGAACCCTGAAAAGCGCTCCCATGGCGGATCTTACCACCTTGGGGCTCAAAGGATCCGCACAGCCTTCGGACAAAATGATGCCCGTTACGCCTGCTGCCTCCGCGGTCCTGAAAACGGTCCCCACATTTCCGGGGTCCTGCACATCCTCGAGAACGACCAGCAGCGGATCGCCGCCCTTTGTAAGATCTTCTTCCGAATAGGAAAGCTTGTCCAGAACAACGATCATGCCCTGGGGAGTCTTCATGGTGGAGATCTTCTCAAAGAGTCTGTCGGGAAGTCTGATTACGGCATCTTCCGGCAGATCACCGCAGATACTGCGAAAGCTCACGGAGACTGATGTTTCCTCAGCTTCAAGCGATGCAAGGCAGCTCTCCGAAACATAAATCTCCCTGATAAGGTGTGCGGGAGCTTCCGTCACCAGCTTGGTCCCTTCAGCAAGAAAGATACCGTCCTCTTTCCTTGCAGACGCTTTGGAAGCGTAAAGGGCCATCTTCTTTATTTTTTCATTGGATGCCGATGTGATGAGCTGCATATCAAAGTTTAGCTGATTTTTCCCAAACGGCCTTTGCCGCATCCATTATCGCGCCTCTGAATCCCTTCTCTTCGAGAACTCTTACGCCCTCGATGGTGGTGCCGCCGGGTGAGCAGACCATGTCCTTAAGGTCTGCGGGAAGGCGTCCCGTATCGAGCATGAGCTTAGCACTTCCGAGAACGGTCTGGGCTACGAACATATAAGCCTGGTTTCTGGGCATTCCGGCTTCGACGACTTCATCAGCGAGAGCCTCTATGAACATGAATACAAAAGCGGGTGAAGATCCGCTTGCCGCAACGACCGCATCCATGAGTCTCTCGGGAACAACGGATGCCTTGCCGAAGGAATTGAAGATCTTAAGCGCGAGCTGGATCTCATCGGAGGAAACGTTGTTATTGGGGCTGAGTGCGGTGCATCCCTCTCCCACAAGTGCGGGGGTATTGGGCATGCAGCGGATGATCTTTGCCTTGCTCGAACCGAAAGCCTCCTCAAGGAACTTTATGGTCTTGCCGGCCATGATGCTGATGATGAGAGTCTTGTCGCTCGTGTTCTTCTCTATCTCGGAAATGACCTCTTTAGCAAAAACAGGCTTGACCGCAAGGAGCAGGATATCGACCTTCTTAACAAGATCGGTATTGTCCTTTGCTATGCTTATCTGAAACCTGTCCCTTGCAGATGCTGCCATCTCGGGGGATTTGTCGAATCCGATGATATCCTCGGGCTTAAAAAGTCCGCTCTTTACGATGCCGCCTATAATGGCGCCACCCATATTGCCGAGTCCGATAAAACCTATCTTCATGTCACATTCTCCTTTTTTTCAAAAAAGGAATGGCACCGGGCCATTCCTTTTGATTATCAAACGATCAGATTGAAAGCAGTCTTGATACTTCAAATTCATATTCATCGATGCTCTTGGTCATTGCAAGGCCTTCCTCGATATCCACATCCATGAACTGACCGCCTCTGTATCCGACGACTCTGTTGGTCTTGCCCTGGATCAGGATGTCCACAGCTCTTGCGCCCATGATGGAAGCATAATATCTGTCCTTGGCTGTGGGCGAGCCGCCTCTCTGCATGTATCCGAGGATCGTGGCTCTGGTCTCGATTCCGGTAGCAGCTTCGATCCTTCTGGCCATTGATGCGGAATGTCCGATTCCCTCGGCATTGATGATCAGGTGATGGGTCTTGCCCTTCTTACGGCTGAGGATGATGTTGTTGATGATCTTCTGCTCGTCGAAATCATATTTCTCGGGAAGAAGGATATCCTCGGCGCCGTTTGCGATACCGCACCAGAGTGCGATGTATCCGGCATTTCTGCCCATGACTTCGATGATGGAGCATCTCTCATGAGATGAGGATGTATCCTTGACTCTGTCGATAGCCTGCATCGCGGTATTGACGGAGGTATCGAATCCGATGGTGTAATCGGTGCATGATATATCAAGGTCGATAGTTCCGGGAAGTCCTATGGTGTTGATGCCGAGTCTTGAAAGAGCCTGGGCTCCTCTGTAAGAACCGTCTCCTCCGATAACGACGATACCGTCGATACCGTGCTTACGGCAGATATCGGCACCCTTCTGCTGTCCCTCAGGTGTCTTGAACTCAAGGCATCTTGCGGTTCCGAGTATGGTACCGCCTCTCTGGATGATGTCCGAAACATCATGTGCGTTCATATCGAAGATATCTTCATTGAGAAGTCCCTGATATCCTCTTCTGATGCCCTTTACCTTAAGGCCTCTGGCAAGCGCAACACGAACAACGCTTCTGATAGCCGCATTCATTCCGGGGGCATCGCCGCCGCTTGTGAGAACTCCGATAGTCTTAACTTCCTTAGCCATATGTTCCTCCGGGTATAACCTTTTACCCTAGCTTACCTTTCTCAATCTTCACTATTTTATTATCTTTATCTTCCTAAATCAATAAAAAATTAACGATCGGATTCATTTAACCATTATTTAACCGCCACGTTGGACTTCCCGAACAGAACAAAGAGACTTCCGAGAAGATCATCCGATATTTTCACCTTCTCTTCAAGGCTCTTCAGCCTTTTATCCGAACTGATAAAAACAATGCACGCTTCATCCCCGGGATAGGCTTTTAAAGTCTCCGACAAAAGAGGGAGTCCCGCCTTGTATGAATCCATGTTCTCAAAGCGGATGAACAGTCCCTTGCCCGGAACAGAGGATGCCTGTTTTACATTTGCGGCATCAAGGCGGGGGACCTTTTCGGGGATCTTCGAATCATACTTCCTGCCTCCGGACTCAGGAGCATCCGATCCATTCCTGTATCCAGGTGCGTTACTTCCTTTCCCGGACTTATTACCTGCATCACCCGGTTTCTTCCGTGACGCTTCTTCAAAGGACATGATGTCAGAGGCTATGAGCTTCGCACCTCTGTCGTCGGTGTCATCGTATCTGCCCCTTATGAACACCTTCTCATCATCTCTGATGAGCTCCGTATATTTGTCATAAGTCTTCGGAAAGACCACAACGGAGATAAGGCCCTTCATATCCTCGAGGGTGAGGGTTGCCATAAGGTCGCCGTTCTTGGTGGTGCGGGTATGGACATCGGTACACATTCCGCCCACCGTGACGAAAGCCCCGTTCTTCAGTCTGTTTTCGGCATCTCCGGATTCTTCGGGCGCTTCCTCCTCATCCTCGCTTCCCTTCGAAAAGGCCGCAGAATCCGCGGTTATGAATCGCTCTATGAGAGAGGACCATTCATCAAGAGGATGGCCGCTGACATAGACTCCCAGGAATTCTTTTTCATATGAAAGCTTGGTCTCGTTGTCATAATCGGGAACATCGGGAAGATCTCCCATTCCGCCGGGTGTCTGTGATGTATCCTCTTCTTCATTCATATCGAAAAATGAAAGCTGTCCCTCTATCTGCCCGCGCTTGGTACCGATAAAAGAATCCATGAGGCTCTCATAAGTCTCAAGGCACTGCTTTCTGTTGGGGGCTATCTGCGAAAGGGCACCGGATTTGATAAAGCCCTCCACCGCATGCTTTCCCACGGCGGATCCGGATACTCTTCTTAAGAAATCCATATAATCCCTGAAGTCCCCGGCAGACTCCCTCATCTCTTCTATAGCATTCACCACCGGGTATCCGACGCCTTTTATCGCGGTAAGAGGAAAACGTATGGCTCCTTCGCCCGTTCCGAAGAACATACCGCTCTTATTCACATCGGGAGGAAGGATCTTTATGCCCATCTTCCTTGCGGCACCGATATAGCCTGAGAGCTTGCCGGCATTTCCTATTTCGGAAGACATAAGGGAAGCCATGAACTCAAGCGGGTGGTAGACCTTGAGCCATGCGGTCTCATAGGCAAGATATGCATAGCAGACAGCGTGGGCTTTATTAAAGCCGTAGCTGGCAAATTCCATCAGCCTGTCATAGATCTCTTCGGCGATCTCTTTGGAAATGCCGTTTGCAAGGCATCCGTTAACCTTTGCGGGAAGCCTGTCATCAGGAGTTCCCGAAGCTTTCGCCTCTTCGATCTCATGCTCATTTCCATATATGAAGATATCCCTTTCATATTCCATAAGGGATGCTTTCTTTTTACTCATGGCCGCACGGACTATGTCGCTCCTGCCCATGGAATAACCGGCGAGGCTCCGCACTATCTGCATGACCTGCTCCTGATAGACGATGCAGCCGTTTGTGGGAGCAAGGATTGGCTCCAGCTCGGGGCAGAGATATCTTACGGTACTGCGGTCCTCCTTGCCTCTTATGTAATCGTCTATGGAGTTCATGGGACCGGGTCTGAAGAGTGCTATCCCGGCGATGACATCATCGAGGCTCTCCGGCTTAAGAGCCTTCATAAAAAGCCTCATGCCGCGGGATTCAAGCTGGAACACGCCGTCTGTAGCACCGTCCCAGAGGGATCTGAACACCTTCCTGTCATCAAAATCCATCTTGGAAAAATCGATCTTCTCCCCCGTATGTTCCTCCACAGCCTTTACGGTATCATCAATGACCGTGAGGTTTCTCAGGCCCAGGAAATCCATCTTGAGAAGTCCCAGTTTTTCAAGGGGCTCCTTGGTGTACTGGGACTGTATATTGTCATCGGTCCCAAGTGAAAGGGGCACAAAATTGTCCGCTTCGTCCCGGCATATGACGACCGCTGCGGCATGGGTGGATGAATGTCTCGGAAGTCCCTCGAGCTTTTTTGCCATATCGATGACACGCTTTGCGTCCGGGTCCGAGTCATAGAGTGCCTTAAGCTCCGGCACCTCCTTAAGGGCGCCGTCCAGCGTGACTTTGGTTCCGAAGGGTATCAGGGATGAGAGGGTCGAACCGAAGGAATAGGGAAGATCCATGACTCTCGCCACATCTCTTACAACGCCCTTTGCCGCGAGGGTTCCGAAGGTGATGATCTGTACCACGTTCTTTTCGCCGTATTTTCGCGAGACATATTCAAACATCTCCTGCCTGTGTTCGGGCGGGAAGTCAACATCTATATCGGGCATCGAAACACGCTCGGGATTCAAAAACCTCTCGAATACCAGATCGTATTTGACCGGATCTATCTCGGTTATCTCAAGGCAGTAGGAAACAATGCTTCCCGCAGCACTTCCTCTTCCCGGTCCCACACTTATGGAGTGGCTCTTTGCATAGTGGATGAAATCCCAGACTATAAGGAAATAATTCACAAACCCCATGTCCCTTATGACACCGAGTTCATAATCCATCTTTTCCCTGAGGGTCCTGCCTGCGGAATCCCTGAGGGTCTCCTTCTTTTCACCGTATCTTTTTTCAAGCCCCTCATAGCAGAGATGCCTCAGATATGATTCCTCATCGAAGCCCTCCGGGACCTTGTAATCCGGCAGCTTGGTGACTCCGAAACTGATCTCCACATTGCATCTGTCGGCAATCTTCTGCGTATTTTCAACGGCTTCCGGAGCATACCTGAAAAGCTCCCTCATCTCCTCTTCGGAGCGGACATAGAACTCTCCCGGCTTGTAACGCATCCTGTCTTCATCATCGAGCCTGCTTCCTGTCTGGAGGCAGAGCAGGACGTCGTGAGCCTCTGTATCCGAGGCATATGTGTAGTGACAGTCGTTAGTACATATGAGAGGGATCCTGAGGGTACGGGACATGTTAAGGAGTTCGGTATTTACCAGGGTCTGCTCGGGGATCCCGTGATCCTGAAGCTCCAGGAAAAAGTATCCGTCACCGAAGATATCACGGTAAGTGCGCGCACTTTCATAAGCCTCCTGCTTTCTTCCGGAGAGGATAAGGGAAGCCACCTCACCGTTTAAGCATGCGCTGGATGCGATGAGGCCCTCGTGATATTTCATCAGCAGTTCTTTGTCGATCCTGGGTTTGTAATAGAAGCCTTCCGTGAAGCCGCAGCTCACGAGCTTTAAGAGATTCTGATAGCCGGTATTGTTCTCCGCAAGAAGGACCAGATGGTAATATTTTTCATTTCTGACATTCCTGTCGAATCTGGATCCCGGAGCTACATATACCTCACAGCCGATTATGGGCTTTATGCCCTGTTTTTTGCATTCATCATAAAAATCGATCACGCCGTACATTACGCCGTGATCTGTTATTGCAGCCGCGTTCATCCCCAGTTCCCTGACCCGCGAAACGTAATCCTTGATCCTGTTGCAGCCGTCAAGGAGCGAATACTGGGTATGCGTATGTAGATGAACAAAGCTCATATATTCGGTTTTTGTCTGTTTTCAAAAACTTTTGTCAATATCTGGCGTAGACCGCAAGTCGCTCGTCCCTGCCGACCAGCCTGTATCCCCTGTCGAGACACATCTGCTCGATATCGCCTCCGACGGGCATTGAAAGATACCTGCATTCAAGATCATCGAAATTATCGTCTGTATATTCCCAGCAGCAGCTGATGCCCATTCCCTTAGGCAGCGCATAGAGCATCTGCCAGTCGGTGGTGACGCTCTCACCGTCCACATCATCCGCAAATTCCCAGATGATGGAATTCTTATAGGAAGGCACTACGGAAAGATCCAGGACCATCCCGTCCCCGAAGGCTTTTTTCCAGTACGCGTATCTGGCCTCGGATTCCTCGGTGACGACGGGTATGCCGAAATCATAAGCGTTGCCGACCGCATGATACATTCCGAAATAAAGAAGGCATATGCTCATGAGAAGGCCGCTTGCCCATCCTCTTTTTTCCTTCATGATCATGAGCATGACTCCCGCCATGATGAAGGTCAGGAGGTGCTTGCTTCCCTCGGTCAGCTTGTACATGAGAAGGATCGCAATGAGGAACGCAAAGCTTGCAAAGAGCATGTAGAGCCTGCAGAAAAAAGGTCCCCTGTCCACGTTCGCACCGATGTAGGGATTCCTGCGCTTCTTACGGATCTCCGTCCCTTCTGAGACGCACTGGATAAATGCCAGTATCATCATGAAGACATATATGCAGAAGAAGATCCCCGCAGCCCTGTCGATATAGAAAGCATCCCTCATGTAGAGGATGAAATCCTTGCCCTTGTAATACAGGGTCCCGAAGAGGTGATGGATGCCCGCTCCGATACCGTCCGTAAAAAATGTCGTGATGAAATCGGTGTAAAAGAAGGGCATCAGGTATTCCGCGGAAAGGTAGTGATTCAGAAGATAATACACAAATGCGGTTATCGCAAAGATCACCATGGCGACGACTACCGCGATAAATCTCCTGATCTTCCTGGACATGATGATCATCACGGCAAGAGGAAATACCAGGAAAAGGATGAGGTATGGCCTCATGAAGGTCATGACGACGCCCAGGACTATGGCCCAGCCGAGATACGATCTCTTCCAGGTCTTAAAATATCCCAGCATCAGCCCCCAGAATACGATCAGATGCGAGAAGCATATGACCTCGGGCATGCAGGAAAAGATATAGCGGATATTTAAAAAGAATGCGAAAAACCAGATGCTCAGGCAGATGGTCTGCTTTACCGTAGGTCTCACCAGAGATCCGAAAGCCAGCATCGCCAGAACATATATGAGCAGGTTATAGATAAAGACCGTCTGCATGGTCCATCCGAATATCAGTCCCAGGACCACCCAGGGCCAGACCAGTACCGGGCTCCATGCGGCAAAGCTTAAGGAAAGAGCGTGGCTTTCGTTGAATCCGTAATAGCCCACGGGGAATCCGTATCCGATGATGGCTTCGACCTGTTTAAAATAAAACAGCTCGTCATTCCATTCGCTTGTGAGAAGTGATACGGGGGTGGGATCGTAGAGCATCCTGAAAAGAACTGCCAGAGCGGGGAGAAGTCCCAGTATGGCAATGCATATGATATTGGAAGTCTTCAGTTCCTTTTTCTTCATTTATCGAGATTCCATCTGTCCCTTATGACGTACTGGGGAGAATTGTTCATGCTGATATATATCCTGCCGATATATTCGCCGATGAGCCCGAGGGTAAGGAGGATCATTCCTCCGAAAAATACGATGGCACTCATGGTCGCAGCATAGCCCAATACAACGGCCGGGAACAGAAGCCTTCTGATTATAACGTAGACGCCGTACAAAAGCCCCATCACAGCCGAGATACCGCCCACAAATGTGGCGATGCGCAGGGGTTTTACGGAAAAAGCGGTAAAGCCGTTGAACCACAGTCCCAGGAGCTTCTTGAGAGTGTAGCCGCTTGAGCCCACGCTGCGCTCCCTGTGATCTATGTCAACATTGGCGATACGGCCTGTGGACCTTAAGACAAGTCCGATAACGTAAGGGTATGAATTCTCATATCTGATCATATCCTCAACGACAAAACGCCTTACGGCAAAATAACTGGATACATACAGATCCTTGGGCTTGTCCAGCATCACCCTGAGCATATGGTCGTTGACCCTGCTGCCGAAATTCCTGAAGCCGGAATGCTTCTTGTGATCATACCTGGCATAGACCGCGTCATAGCCTTCGTCAAGCTTATCCAAAAGCCTTGATACCTGGTTTGCGGGAGTCTGTCCGTCATCGTCGAGAGCGACGCATATATCGCCGTCCGAATATCTGAAGCCCGCCATGAGTGCGGCATGCTGTCCGAAATTCCTGGCAAAGGATATTCCGTGGATGCGGTCGTCAGTTTCGCACAGACCCTTTATCACATCCGCCGTATGATCGGGTGACGAATCGTTTACGAGAAAAATATTGAATTCATACTTGTCAGCCATGGCCGACATTGTGCTCTTTATCTCATCGATCACGGAGGGAAGTGTCTTCTCCGATGAGTAGCAGGGTATTATAAAACTGATCTTTTCCATTTTTCAAATCCGATCATTTAGTCAGAGTCTTATATCTGTCGTGGATCCTGGTGATCCTGTATTCAAAATCCTTGCGGTCCTTGGAATCCACCACCTTGAGCACCATGCCCGTAAAAAGGGATAAAAGGCCTGCCATGAAGACAAAGCCGCAGGTGATCAGAGTCGGGAACCTGGGAACAAGTCCGGTGTGCGCATAATCTCCTATGATGGGGATCATGAAGATAAGGCTGACCAGCATGAGGACTGCAGCGATGAGTCCGAAGAAATGCATGGGCTGGTAGTTTTTGTAAAGGGAGAACATCTTGCGGATGACCTTCATACCGTCGGGAATGGTATTCAGCTTGCTCTCGCTCCCCTTGGGCCTGTCGCGGTATTCCACCACAACATTGTCCACCTGGAGATTGTAATTGACGGCGTGTATGGTCATCTCCGTCTCAATCTCAAAGCCCTTGGAGAAAACGGGGAAGGTCTTGACGAAATCGTAGGACATGGCCCTGTATCCCGTCATGATATCCCGGATGTCCGCTCTGAACAGGGAATTGATGCCCCATCTCATGAGGGAATTTCCAAAATTGTGGAAGGGTCTCTTGTTCTCCGTAAAATATGTCGAAGAGAGTCTGTCGCCGACTACCATGTCGGAATTCTTCTCAAGAACCATGGACACCATTTCCCTTGCGCTTTCGAGAGGGTATGTGTCATCGCCGTCTATCATGAGATAGCATTTTGCGTCTATCTCCCTGAACATCCTTCGGATGACATTTCCCTTTCCCTGCTTGTATTCATTTCTGACTATAACGCCGCATTCACGTGCGATCTTCTCGGTATCGTCCGTGGAATTGTTGTTGTAGACGTATATCACGGCTTCCGGAAGGTTCGCCCTGACGTCTCCGATGACCTTGGCAATGGTCTGTGCTTCGTTATAGCAGGGGATAAGAACTGCGATAGTGTCCATCTTTTCTCCAAAAATGCGTAAATTAATGTTATTATATCTAAAGCATTATACCATAAACACGTCATGAAAAATAACACCCTTAAGAAAAGAATAAAAATTTGTGTACTGATCCTGTCCGGATGTCTTTTGGCCGCAGGACTTCTTTTTATTCTCTGGATGAAGGTCATAAGGCCGCATAAATGTCAGGCCCCCTCTTTAGTTTCTCATAAACCTCCCGTTTTGCGGCTTTCCAAGGAAAACTTCGAGCCCGCGGGGGCAGACGGAAGCTTCCAGGCTCTGATCGCATATATGTACGAGAGCAGCGTGACGGAGGACCTCTTCAAGAACATGTTCGGCTTCGATGTCTTCACTTTCCCCGAGCCTTTAAGCTCCGTAAGGATGTATGAAGACCAGCTTGAGAGCCTGCTTAAGGACCTGTCCGGAAAAGATTCCCCAAGATACGCTCTTTTGGGCCTCGACCCCTATGCCATCTTCCTTCAGTCATGCTCTTCAAGGGAGATGTATCTTGAGAGGCTGTCGCGGATAAATGCCGTTGCGGCAGAGCACCCCTCCTGCAGCTTCAACGTGATACTACCCGATGACAACGCAGCAAAGTGGAACAGTCTCCCTTATGATAAAAAACAGGATGCAAGGCTCTCCTACATCCTGATGGTCAGGACCTTTGCGGAAAATCCGAACATCCACGTCTATTACCACTCCCTGGCGGAATGGGTCCTTTACTCGGACTGCTTAAGAGACGAGGGTTCCATGCAGATGAAGACTTCATCGTACAATCACCTGCTGGCTCTCGATACTTCTTCCGTCGACATGACATATATGCTCACCATAGATAAGGTCAACGCCGCCATGGATTCCGTGATAGAGCTTGCATCCGGATACGATGAGCAAAGGGCGGGATATCCGGACCTTTCGGGGAAAAAAGTATTTTTCCTGGGAGATTCCATTTTCGGCAATTTCAGGGACGAAACCTCCGTCACAGAATTTTTTTCGGAAATGACTGGTGCAAAGGTATATAATCTCGGTCAGGGTGGCCGGTCAGCCGTAGATGCCGCAGATTCCGGCACCGCACTCGGATGCGCAGTGGATCACCTGCTGGGGCAGGCGGATGATAAGACATTTGAAGATATCTTCTCCGGTTTTGAAAGCTACCATGCATTCAGGCTCGCGGCCGCAGACCTTAAGGGAACAGGCGGCAAAGATTCTGTATTCATCATAGAGTACGGCCTGAACGATTACTTCTCCGGCGAAAGCGAAGATACTTTCAGGGCCGCAGAGGAAAAGATGATAAAGGGCATAGAGAGCATGTACCCGGAAGCAGAGATCCTGCTGGTATCTCCGGGATTTATCGATATGTATGACAAAGGCGGGCATCCTCTGGGAGAAAACGGACTCCCGCTCTCTTCTTACAGAGAAATGATCCGTGACCTTGCCGTGCAGCATGGATGCGGATATCTCTCACAGACGGATGACCTGGGACTTTCAGAGGACGGGACTTCGGAATTCCTGCTCCCCGACCTTGTGCACTACAACGAAAACGGCAGATATACACTTGCCAAAGGACTTGCAGAATTTTTTTGTAACTGAGTTTTAAGAAATGAACCTTTCGGATAATGTTCGTAAAAAGATCATAACAGCATGCGTCCTGACCGCTTCCGCCATCCTGCTGGGAGTTACGGGCTTTTACCTGTTCCGGTCCGGGCAGTACGAAACCTCCTATACATTCGAGCTCGGAGACAGCATCGATCCTTCTCCCGAAAACTATCTTTACGGCGGACCCGTGGCGATGTTTTTTGCGGAGTCTGATTTTACGGATGTAAATATCAATAAGCCCGGAACATACGAAATGCGCATCAAGTGTCCGGGAAAGCTCTACACCTATGAGATAAATCTTGAAGACACCACATCTCCCGAGATAAATCCCGTCAAAGGACCTTACTATTTCGAGCAGGGATCTTCCCTTTCGCCGTTTGATTTCTTAAAGAGCGTATCGGATGCGGACAAAAATACTAAAGTTTCCTTCGACGAAACCTTCTCCGGCGGAATGCCCGGATGCGATGAACTCGGCGAACACACCGCACTCATCATTGCGGAGGACACCTCGGGAAACCGCTCGGAGCTTGCGGTTGATTACATCGTGGACATCCCTCCCGAGATCTTCGGGGCAAAGGATTACTATATCGCCGCAGGTTCTCCCGATACCATTCTCGAATTTGTCAGTGCATCCGACAATCTGGACGGTGACATTTCAGACCTCGTCACATATTATTCCTCTTCCGAATTAAACTTCGATGAAGTATCCGAACAGGCGATCACCTTCTACGTAAGCGATTCCTACGGTTTTTCCGACAGCAAAACCGTGCTCCTTCACATAATGGACGCCGAAGATATACAGGACATGATCTGCAGTCATGAGATATCAAGGCTCGACCAGAATATAATCGGGGCCTACAATGTCTACGATCCCGGACTCTTTGAGGGACAGACCATTGAGGAGACCATGAAGAGCGTGCTCCCTTCAGTTGTAAATATCAGGGCAAAAGGCGGCGGCACCACCACAACGGGCTCGGGCTTCATCGCAGAGATAACCGATGAATATATCTATATCATAACCAACAGGCATGTGATCACCAAGTACAGTACCTGCACCATCTACTTCCACACGGGAGATTTTGCTGAGGGTGAGAAGGTAGGCGTAACCGAGGATTATGACGTTGGTGTCATAAGAGTTCCTCTCTCTTCCCTGCCCGATGATTTCACGGACCGCATCTCAACGGTCCATATAGATATGACATACTGGGAAACCCTTGACGATGAGCCGATAGAACTCGGCTTTGAAAAGATGGACGAAGCGGGTCTCATCACCCACTACACCTACGGATCACTTGTCAAGAAACAGCAGAGATTCTCATTCTTCCAGCCCCATATCCAGACCGAGATGGTCCTCCCCCTTGTTCTGGGTGATTCAGGCTCTGCGGTCTTCGATAAAGAAGGACGTATCATCTGCATGACATTTGCATACTCTATATATCCGGAGCGTGACTGGGGCGTACCTCTCGACGAAGTGATAAATGCATACAGGGAGATCACGGGAAGAGAACTCTACACATATTGATCCTCAGGCATTTACCCAGTTAAATGCATTTATAGTCAACGAATTTAGTAATTGCCGTATCGCGGGCTGAAAATGTATCATCTAAGCCATTTGCAGTCCGCGAAAGTGCAATTAATTAATTCGTGCACTATAGCACTTTTAACGCATCAATCGTTTTCATCCGTACTTTCCCTGTACAGTTCCTCCACCGCATCCGCAAAATCCCTTAATTCACGTACATCGATCATGATATGATCCGTGTCTTCAAGTATCCTGCTTATGGATTCCGTATCACCCTCCAGAAGCAGGGTCGCATCGATCCACCTGGCATCAAACCACAGATCGGAATAAACTCTTATATCATCAGGGTCTCCCCCAAGATCGGCATCGGTACTCCATCCCGCAAAAAAAGCCAGATAACTTTCGGGTTTCGGGAAGAATTTAAGCCCATCCCCATCCTTTACCATATACCGCCTTATTATCTGTCCGTTATCGGTAAAGTAAACTCTGTGCCAGGTCTCTTTTTTTATAAATACGGATTCGAGAAACTCTGCGCGTCTGTCCATGAATGCGGTCATGGATGATGCATTTCCGGATACGGTATCAAAAAGAGAATAGCATTTGGAGTCCGGCCATCTCAGAAGATCCGAAGCATAGGATGCACCGATCTCCTCATATAATCCCGCAAGATCATCTTCCATCTCATCCCTTACCCAGGGAGAAAGATCATCTCTTATCTTCTCTGCGATCACATCACGGACCTCATCATATTCCAGAAGCCTTTCGGAATAGATCAGTTCGCTCTGCAGATACTGCGCATCCGTAAGGTGGGCATACATCTTGTCCTTCCATGTTCCGAACACCGTATCGATATCCCATACGGGTCCCATCCTGAGCTTTGAATTCACTGAATCCGAATCCTTGCTCATAAATACGCTGGCACTCATCAGGATATCGTTATCCATGAAGCCTTCCTTGACCAGATAATAATCAGCCCATTCGTCTATATCCAGATATTCGGAAAAATGCCTGCCGGTCACGGGATTGATGCCGTCAGGACTGTAGATCGCAGCCTCCATTTCATCGATGAACCCCTTTATATATCTGACTTCTTCAAGGCTCGCATTTTCCGGACTTTTGACTCTGTAAACATATCCCAGGGAAGAACAGAACGCGGGATACATTTCCCAGAAATACAGATCCTTACTGTAAGAAGCAACCTCCAGAATATACCCGCCCGTATGATCTTCAGGAGTTTCAGATGCCGCAAAAGCGTGTACATTGTCATCGCCCGTAATGACCGTCTCATGGTGGATATTTCCGTTCAGTTCTCTGTTCAGGCTCTCAAGATCCGTAAGTCCCAGGTTTTCTGCGGATTTATTTTTCCCTATCAGATACAGCCCCGCATACTCCCCGTTTATATAAAGATCGGCGTACCTGAAATCCACGTGAAGGACTTCCGTATGATCCTCCATATATCTTGAGGCCAGCATTTCACGGGCCTTTGTCATATCCATGTACTGTGCGAGAAAATACCACTTTTCGGATGCTCCAAGATCCAGCAGCGCTCCTTTTTCCGCAAATCCCACGGTAAAGCTTTTCTTGGGAGCAAAAAAAGACGAATTGCCGCGAAGATGGACCGATTCAAGCTTTCCCGAATAATCCTTCCTTCCGCAGGCATCCACAACGGTCAGAAAACCGGGCTCCGAAATCCCTTTATCTTCCGACAGTTCTTCTATGGAACCGGAATCAGTCCTTAAGAAAAACTTCGGGATATCCTCAAGGAATCTCACCTCAAGCTCAGCCTCTTCCGTCTGTGATGAAGGTGCGGCATACGAAATATGATATGTCCCCTCCTCCCGGCATAAAGAGGTAAGATCGTCGCGCCCCGAGATCCTTTCGCCGTCAAGCAGAAGCCCGCTGCCGGAATTGTAAAAATACGCCCTGCCTCCGTTATCGTGCAGGTACGGCAGAAACGCATAATACTTTCCGTCAGACTCGCTGTGCCACAGCGTGATCAGTTCACTCGTATCATCGTCTGAGCTGACCCTGATGAGAAGTTCGTCCAGAGAACCTGCAGGTGCGATCTCTTCCCTTCCAAAAAAAAGAAATGATACAAAAAGCGCCGAGACGATCAGCAGGGCCGCGGATATGATACATGCTGTTTTCCCCCGCCTGCTCATCTGCGCCGTACCTCCGAAGCGATATGATCCACTGCCGCATTTATATTTTCACAGTCTTCGGGAAGCGCATCCCTTCCCTCGACGTCAAGAGCATTGAGTGCAATGAGTCTCTCATCCAGAAGCTCCGGTTCTATGACCAGATCCTCACATACCGGAACACCGGTGACATACAATCCCGAATAAAGCGGATAATCCCATCCCACGAAAACATAGCCTTCCGCATGAAACTCAGGGATCTCTTCAAGGGATTCCCCGTGTCTGACCGTGTACTGTGCGATCACATCACCGTTCTCATCGCAGAAGGAAACCGTATGAAAAATCTCTCCGGCGCCTGTCACCGCATCAGCGTCATCCGCCGGAGATCCTGTCCTTTCTCCGGAAATTCCTTCCCCGCGTACGCCTGTATGCGCAGGTTTTTCCGCCATGACTATGATGAAAAATACAAAAAGCGGCAGTATAAATACAACCGCCGCTGCGCATAAAACATATTTCCTGTTCTTTTTAAATGAACGTATGATCATAATCCGTTATTTTCACCATGTGCGATCACGGAGACATTTACAACACTCTTACACTCGCTTAACGAGCGAAGGATATCCTCGGGCTTATCGCTTGCGACCTCGACGGTCATGGACAGTTTTCCCGAAGAAAGATTCTGGGACTGGATGGAATACCTGCTGTCGATCTTTTTGATGCATTCAAGCACAGGGTCCACGGATTCAAGTCCGTCTGCCTCGATCCTTACAAAAAATGAATTCCCCGAAGGAGCGGGAAGAAGATTAAACAGAAGGAGCAGTACGGAAAGAACAAAGGATACGAACACCGCAAGTCCCACCAGACCTGTGCCCGTTATGATACCCACACAGATGGACCAGAACATGAAGGTAAGGTCCACTGAATTCTTCACGGCCGTTCTGAATCTTACGATGGAAAGAGCACCGACCATACCGAGGGATACGATGACACTGCTCTGTATGGTCAGGATGATAGCGCACGTGATGACGCAGACCATCACCAGCGAAATGTTAAAATCGCGGGAATAGAATGAACCGGAACACTTGATCCGATAGATCAGATAGATATAAAAACCAAGAAGCACCGAAACAAACAGTGCCAGCAGCATCATCTTCAGAGAAGGCGCGCTGTTGTTAAACCCCTCAAGAAAAGAATTCTTTACGATATCCCTTATGCTCATGCAGGATCCCCCATATTACCGTTTATTGCATCAATGCTGCCGACATATTTTGAGAAAGACACGGGCTGAAGATCAAACGGACGAAGCATCCTCCCGATCGCACCCGGAAGAACGTCATCGTACTTAACTTCCAGTATCCCGCTGCCGTCTCTGAGTACATCAGTTCCGGCAAGTCTTTCCGCAAACAGATCTCCCGGAGAAGATGCAAGGATCCGTCTGTCAAAGGTTATCCTTACATTTCCCACCGGATGGACGTAAGCATCTCTTATGTATTCTATCACAGCGCTGGGAGCAAGGAGATTTTTTGCCCTGTCTGCGGCATAGATCATAAGATCTTCATCTGAAGGATCAAATTCCTTTCCGGAAAGGATCGCATCGCAGACTTCGCGGCTGATCACACTGACAGCCTTGTTCTTTTTGCCGTGAAGACTTTCTTTTCTCTCAAGTGCGATCCTTGAATCCGATCCGTTGTAGATACGGATGCGGTACTTAAGCCTTTTGTCCTCGCCGTTTCTGGTCTGCAGATAATACAGCCTGCCCGGAGAATCCAGATAGAGGCTTCTGATCGTGTAGCTCCCGTCCGGCCCCGCATGGGGATCCGGAAAACAGAGTGCCCTCACGCAGTCCTCAACCCTCATCATCCTCACAGGATCGCAGATAAATTTTAATTCTGTCCTGTATCCCAATCAAATCACCGTAATATCATCGCATGCAATTACTTTTCAAGGCTGCAGGGTCCGTCCTGCCATTCAGGCTTTACACTGCCCGTGCATTTACGAGTGGGCATTCCGGCCGTTCCCTCTTCGATGCCCCACCCCTCCATCAGCAGATGACTCAGTTCCATGAGCCTTTCCGCTGCAGTCTTCGCATTCCAGGTATCCCTTATGGTCCTGTATGCGTTCAGGCCGAGAGTCCTTCTGAGCCCTGCATCGCCTGCCGCTTTGATGCTCAGATCCGCAAGTGCCGCAGTATCACTGCTCCTGTATGAAAAGCCGTTCACGCCGTTATTTATCAGGTAAGGGACCGCACCCGCATCTATGGGAGCAATGCACGCACAGCCGCTGTTCATCGCCTCATTTATGACCGCGCCCCAGCCCTCCTGTCTGTCGCTGGTGGAGATGAATATATCCGCTCTCTCCATAAACCTTCGGACCTTGTCAGGCGGCATGGGACCTGTAAAAGATACTCTCTCATCAAGTCCTTTTTCCGCAGCCATCTCTTTAAGTGAAGCTTCAAGCTCACCCGTTCCGATGATATCCATGTGGAAATCCACCCCGGCGTCCTTTAAGGCCTCTGCGGTAAGAAGCGCATTCTCCGCATGCTTCCAGTCTATGAATCTCCCCGCCCACAAAAGCCTTACAGGTTCACCCTGCGAAGATTTTCCGGCAAAGAGCTCATCCTCCGGATACTCTATAAACTCTGGGAAATATCCCCATTTATACTTCTTGCCGGGATATGAATGAAAGATCCCGAAGTCCCCGGCAACATACGCTCCGGCGCACAGAAG
>CAMNEB010000023.1 GCA_946536155.1 uncultured Lachnospiraceae bacterium
GAAACTCCATCGGATATCCTCATCTCAATGTCAAGATCGGTGCGACCCATGCGGGACTTACCGTAGGTGAGGACGGAGCTTCCCATCAGTGCAACGAAGACATCGCACTTATGAGGACCATCCCCGGAATGGTAGTCATGTGTCCTTCCGATGATGTTGAGGCAAAGGCTGCCGTAAGAGCTGCTCTCGAGCATGTGGGCCCCGTTTACATCAGATTCGGACGTGCCGCTGTTCCCGTGATTAACGACAGACCCGATTACAAGTTTGAAATCGGCAAGGGAAATATCGTAAGAGAAGGCAAGGACGTTACCATCGTTGCTACCGGTATCATGGTAGACTCAGCCATCGGTGCAGCAGAGAAGCTCGCAGCTGACGGAATAGATGCCGAGATCATCAATATCTGCACTATCAAGCCTCTTGACAAGGATATTATAATTAAGAGTGCTCAAAAGACAGGCAGGGTCGTTACATGCGAAGAGCATTCCGTTATCGGAGGACTCGGATCTGCTGTATGCGATGCACTGGCCGAGGAGTATCCCGTAAAGGTCAGGAAGATCGGAATGCAGGATGTATTCGGAGAATCCGGATCCGCTTCGGACCTTGTCAAGAAGTACGGACTCGATGCAGAAGGTGTTTACAACTCGGTTAAGGAGTTTATCGGATAATGAAAAGAATCCTTTCGCCTTCAATCTTAGCAGCGGATTTCACCAGGCTCGGCGAGCAGGTCGGAGCCGTGCACGAAGGCGGAGCACAGTATCTTCATGTGGATGTTATGGACGGGATATTTGTCCCGTCCATATCCTTCGGGATGCCCGTAATAAAGTCGGTCAGGAAATGCACCGATCTTTTTTTTGATGTGCATCTGATGATAGAAAAACCCGGAAGATACATCGAAAGGTTTGCCGAGTGCGGGGCCGACGGGATCACTTTTCATATAGAAGCCGATCCGGATAATGCCGGAGAGATCATAAATAAGATCCGCAGCACCCTAAGCCTTAAGGGAAAGCCCTTAAGAGCCGGGATCTCCGTCAAGCCGGGAACGCCCATAAGTGCGATACTTCCCTATGCCGGAGAAACGGACATGATCCTTGTGATGACGGTGGAACCGGGCTTCGGAGGACAGAAGCTCATTCCGGAAACCGTGGACAAGGTCAGAACGCTCAGGGCCTATATCGATTCAAACGGACTTGATACCGATATTGAAGTGGATGGCGGTATCAACGAAGGAAATATCTCGGCAATAGTTTCTGCCGGTGCAAACGTGGTGGTTGCGGGCTCGGCGGTATTCAAAGGAGATATTTCGGAAAACGTACGTAAGCTTAACAAACTGATGGGGTGACCTTTGGAAAGGAGGACGGTATGGCCATAGATCCTGCGAAGATGCCAAAACTGGGTTTTGGTGCAATGAGACTTCCCTCTTCGGGAGGAAAGATCGATATCGAAGCCGTTAAACGTATGGTGGATCTGTATATGTCATCCGGCCTTAATTATTTCGATACTTCCATCGTATATCACGGTGGAAAATCGGAAACCGCTCTTAAGGAAGCACTGGTTGAGAGATATCCGAGAGAGAGCTTTACGCTTGCCGACAAGCTCCCCGCATGGGAGATGCACTGCCGGGAAGATGTGGAGAGGCTGTTTTACAAAGAGCTTGAGAATCTCGGCACGGACTATCTCGATTACCTGCTGCTGCATTCCATCGAAGAAGGCGGCAATTACAACAATTATATAAAATACGACTGTTTTGAGTTCGGCAAGAGGATGGTCCGTGAAGGAAAAGCAAAACATTTCGGCTTCTCATTCCACGGTTCTCCCGAGCTTTTGGAGAAGATAGTGGATGAACATCCGGAAGCCGAGTTCGTACAGATACAGCTCAATTATGCCGACTGGGACAATCCGGTGGTCCAGTCCGGAAGACTCTATGAGATACTTCATAAGAGAAATATCCCCATGATCATCATGGAACCCGTAAAGGGAGGATCTCTGGCGAATATGCCGGAGGATCAGGCTCAGATACTCCTTAATGAGGAACCGGACAGATCCCTTGCTTCATGGGCACTCAGATATGCGGCATCGCTTCCGGGCGTCATGACTGTTCTTTCGGGAATGAGCGATGAGGAACAGATGAAGGACAATCTTGCGACCTTCACCGATTTTAAGCCACTCACCGATCATGAGAAGGAGATCATAAAGGTGCTCGTGGCAAAGATGCACGATGTCCCCACTATCGGCTGTACATCCTGCAGATACTGCACCGACGGCTGTCCCGCTCATATCAGCATCCCCGATATCATCAGATGCATCAATACTACCATCATGTATCCCGATGATAAGTTCAGGGTCAACTGCTATTACGGCGACATCATACATCTCGAGGGCAACGGCAAAGCCTCAGACTGCTATAAATGCGGCAAGTGCGAGAATGTATGTCCCCAGCATCTTCCTATCAGGGAGCTCATGGACAGAGCTGCCGAGAGGTTTGACAGCATAGTCAGATAAGCTTATATTAAGCTTTTTGATACAAAAGAATTTTTTTTGAGAAAGGTTTGGTTTTAAAGATGGGTGGTTTTTTTGGAGTTGCGGCTAAAGAGAATTGTGTTTTCGATCTGTTCTTCGGAACGGATTATCATTCACATCTCGGAACTCGCAGAGGCGGACTTGTGGTATATGGCAAAAACGGATTTGACAGAGCTATCCACAACATAGAGAATTCGCCTTTCAGAACAAAGTTTGACAAGGAAGTCCAGGAAATGGACGGATATATGGGTATCGGTTCGATATCCGATTATGAGCCCCAGCCCCTTATCATCCACTCCCATCACGGAACCTATGCACTTGTTACGGTCAGCAAGATCAATAATTCGGAGGAACTGGCAAAGGATCTTATAGACAGAGGACTCAGCCATTTCATGGAGATGAGCTCAGGTGAGATCAATGCAACGGAACTCATCGCGGCACTGATAAACACCAAGGAGAATCTGATAGACGGTATCGATTACGCACTGAGTTCCGTCGACGGAAGCGTTTCGCTCCTCATGCTGACCCCCAAAGGAATATATGCGGCAAGAGACAAGGTGGGACGTACTCCCGTAGTCATCGGCAAAAAAGACGATGCATTCTGTATCTCCTTTGAAAACTTTGCATATAAAAATCTCGGATACAATGATTACAAAGAACTGGGGCCCGGAGAGATAGTATGCGTAACGGATTCCAACTGCGTGACCCTCAAAGCTCCCGGGGACAAGATGAAGATCTGCACATTCCTCTGGGTATATTACGGATATCCTTCAAGCTCATACGAGGGAATGAGCGTTGAGAAGATGCGTTACAACAACGGTGCGGCAATGGCAGCCAGGGATGACGTGAAGGCGGATATCGTAGCAGGCGTTCCCGATTCCGGAACGGCACATGCGGTGGGATATGCAAATGCTTCGGGCATTCCTTTTTCAAGACCCTTCATAAAGTACACTCCCACCTGGCCCAGGTCCTTCATGCCCACCATCCAGAGCAAGCGTGACCTTATCGCCAAGATGAAGCTCCTCGCCGTAGAGGAACTCATCAGGGACAGGAGCATCATACTCATAGACGACTCTATAGTCAGAGGAACACAGCTCAGGGAGACCACTGAATTCCTGTATAAGTCCGGAGCTAAGGAAGTCCATGTAAGACCCGCATGTCCGCCTCTTGTTTACGGATGCAGATATCTCAATTTCTCAAGATCGAAGTCCGAGATGGATCTGATCACCAGAAGAGTCATCGAAAGACTCGAGGGCGGAAATGTTACCGAAGAGGTACTTGAGCAGTATGCGGATCCGGATTCGGAGAAGTACTCCGCAATGGTCGAAGAGATCAGAAAAGAGATGAACTTCACATCCCTCAGATATGCAAGGCTTGACGATATGCTGGATTCTACCGGCGTCCCTCATGACAGGCTCTGCACCTATTGCTGGAACGGAATTGAATGACAGATTGCTATGGCATGGAAGAACAGGCCTGCGGGCCTGTTCTTTTTTGTGCAAAAAACAGATCATAACAAAAAGCAGCCGGTCGCAGAAAACATTTCACAGCAAAAAATAACAGTTCACCACAAAAATCATACCATCCGCCACAGATTTACTGCATTCCGGTTTTTAAATGGTAATATCACAATTGCCAAAGAAATACAGGAGGTGGGAATAACATGAAAAGAAATACAAGGCTTGCCGTGATGTGTGCCATGATGATAAGCCTTCTCCCGGGATGCGGTGCTGCAGTGACTCTTCCGGAAGAGGCGGATCAGACGGAAACAGTCACGGATCTCGGCCCCGCGGATCCTAAGGATGATTTTTTCAGATATGTCAATCAGGAAGCACTGGAAAATGCTGTATTCGAATACGGAGCCATGGCCTGGGACGGAGGCTTTGACAGCAAGCTTACCGAGGAACAGGTTAAGGGGATCATAAAGGACGTAGTCGCCGGGAACGGTTATGCGGTGGGGACGGAAGAGTACATCATAAAGACCGCTTATGACAGATTCAAGGCATATGACTTCGAAAATGCGGAGGTGCCGGAGGAACTGGACAGTCTGCTCCACGAGATAGACGGCATTTCATCCATGGATGAATTCCTTGAGATGGATGCAAGGCTGCAGAGGGATTACGGTGTCGGCAATATCTTTAATCTCAGTGTTGATGTGAATCCCTTCGATTCCGAAAAGAGGATCCTTGAATTCAATCCCTATTCCAACATTCTGGATGTCAGCTTCGATGATCTTGAAGAAACCTACGGACCTCTTGATAACCTGAAGAGGTATGGCGCCGCAGTCCTGCAGGCTATGGGTCATGAGAAAGAAGAAGCGGAACAGACCGGAAAAGAGTTCGGTTATATTGCATGGGATGTTTACAGTGCAACGGATCTTGATATCATGCATTCACTCATGCCGTTTGAATATATGACCGTAAGATCTTCTGCCGAAACGGAAGAGATCCTGTCAAATGTCGATCTGGACAAATATCTTGAAAGTATCGGTATTGCTCCGGAATACCGCAGGGAATTCATCACGGTCGATGAGAGTCAGCTTAAGGGGCTGAATGACATACTGAAGGAGGAAAACCTTGAGGCACTTAAAACCTTGAAGATGGTAGAGGTCTGCAATAAATACTCAACTTTCATCGCAAACGGCTACAAAGAGCTTGAAGTGTATGCTGAGACTGCTTATGAATCAAAAGAGGAGCAGGCTGTCAATGCGGTCTACGGAGGCTTTTCTTCAGAGACCGATCCTCTGTATGTGGAGAAGTACTACACCGAAGAAATGGATGCCGCGCTCAGGACAATGTGCGATGACATAAGAGAGGGCTATCGTAAGCTCATTTCCGGCGCAGACTGGCTAAGCGAAGATACAAGGCAGGGACTTCTGAACAAGCTGGAAAACATCGTCTATGTTACGGGAATGGATATGGAAAGACATGACCCGGCCGATTACCGCAGTATAAGGGGCGATGATTACTTTGAATTTTCTCTCGCATATACGAGACATTCGATGAAGGAATTGTTTGATTCATTATCCGAGCCTGTTGAGAGGATAGATATCGCAATGCCCATGCAGATGATGAATGCATGTTACGATCAGTCGCTCAACAATATAACCATTACGGTTTCCATCATGAATGCACCGTTTTTTGACATGAATGCAGATTATTATACCAATCTCGGCGGACTGGGAATGGTCATCGCCCATGAGATGGGACATGCATTTGACAGCAACTGTATCGTGTTTGACGAGAACGGAGAGTATGACCCCGGCTGGATAGCTGCCCCCGATATGGATGCACTGCTTGCAAGAAATGACATGGCTGTCAGATATTTCGAGGATAACTTCACTCTGTTCGGAGTTTATCATGTGGACGGAGAACAGACTCTTGGGGAAAACTACGCCGATCTCGGAGGGATGGAGTGCATAACCTCCCTTGCGAAAAATGACAGCCAAAGAAAACTGCTCTTTACCAATTTTGCAAGGATATGGTGTGAAAAGATAGTGGACGAAGCACTTCTTGATCAGATAAATATGGACGCACATTCACCTTCCTATATCAGGGTAAATGCAATCCTCTCCACTCTCGACAGCTTCTATGAAACATATGACGTATCCGAAGGTGACGGCATGTATATCGCCCCGGAGGACCGGATATCCAGATGGTATTAAGTGAGGGGGACGTTAAATGAGGATCTTGTTAAAAACAACTTTAAAGAATATATTCGGAAAACCGTTCAGATCATTACTGGTCACATTTTCCATATTTGTATGCGCTCTTGCTGCCCTTTTCTGTTTTGATCTGTCAAAGACGGAAACGGATCTGATCAAGGATCTGCTTCAGAGTATGTCGGGAGAAGCCGATTTCGGAGTCACGGTGAAAAATGCCGACATCATGGCACTTCCCGAGGATCTTCCCGAAAATACCACACTGGCGGTAAGATTCTTCAATGACAATATTTACAAGGATGTGGAGGGAGAGTATTACATCGTATCCATGAAACCGGTGTCGGTATACGCAACGGACATCACGCTTGGAAGTCAGATGGGATATTTTGACTTTGATGAGCTTGGATGCGGAGAAGCCGTTATTACCGATCAGTATGCTGACAATTGCGGTCTTGCGGCAGGTGATAAGTTCATGCTTCACGACAGTGCCGGTGATGAGCATGAATTCACGGTAAAAGAGATCGTTCCCGCCGATATCAAGAATAATTTCTTCAGCGATCTATGTGTTGTTGTGAATAATGAAAGCGGAGACGTTCTTGCCTGCGGCAAAAAAGCCGGTGGAATACTCATGGTGGATATCTGTGATGATTCGAAGACAGAAGAAGCTGAAAGCATACTCAAGGATGAATTTTCATCAGACAATGTAAGGCGTTATGCCCTGACCGAGGACATGATGGCTATGATGAACGAACTCTACGGATTCCTCTTCATACTGTTTGCCGTAACGTTCCTCCTGGTAATATTCATCACTTTCTCTATCTGTGAGAGAATAGTCGGTGAAAGGATGTCCTATATAGGAACCTTGAGAAGCCTCGGACTCAGCTCCGGACTTACCGGGGTCATCCTGCTGTCCGAAAATGTCCTGTACGCACTCATCGGAAGTATTCCCGGCGTTCTCGTATACAACGCTTTAAGAGGTCCCATGATGGATGCGTTATTTACCATCAGCAGCAACGGAACGGATATTTCCCTTCAGGCACCGGAGCTTTCGGCCGCACTGGTACTCGCCATAATCCTGGGAGCGGTGCTGATCGAGTGCCTGATCCCCTTAAAGGCCATACTGAAGGCACTTAATACTTCTATCAGGGATATAATCTTCGATAATCGTGATACGGAATATAAGTTCAGCAGAACAGGGATCATAACCGGAATAGTACTTGCCGTTATCTCTCTTATCTCTCTGATCTTCAGCAATACTCTTTTTATGGCCGGTCTGTGCCTGATCACCGCGGTCATGGCACTGGCATTCCTCTTCCCTCTTATCCTGAAGGCAATTGCGTCCTTTATCCGGAATTTTGCGGAAAAAAGAGAGAACGGAAAACTTTCTCTTGCAGCGGTTGAGGCGATGTCACGAAAAAGTACCGTTTCCAGCGGAGTTCTCTGTGTCACATCAGCGACAATGTGTATCATCATATATGTTATCGCCACATCCATGATGGGACTGTTCAATTCGGAAATATATGATTGTGACACGATCGTCACATGTATGAACAAGACGGCTAAACACTATTCCTTTATAGAACATCTGGATGGTGTGACCGATGTTGAGTACCTGTACAGCATTTTTGATTATGCTTACTTCGGTGATGATGAAACGGAGAAGAATGTTCAGCTGTTCGGACTTCCTGAAGAAGGCTTCAGATTCTATAACGGTATCCACGATCTTCCGGAAACTCTTGAGAACGGAACGATATGTGTAGAAAAGGGATGGGCATCAAAATACGGATACAGGATCGGAGATACCTTTACGATCACATTCCATCCCACCGGAGTGTTCCCCATAAGGAAGGACTTCACTATAGCTTCATATTTTACAATGGAAACATATGAGGCCATGAAGAACAATTTCGTGATCAGCCTGGATGATTATAAAGATATTGAACATGATGTTCCCGGTTATATCCTGATAAGAACGGATGATCCGGAGGGAACCACAGCGGATATCAAAAAATATGCGGTCGGATCATACAGCGCTGTACAGACCAGGGAAGAGATGATTGAAGAAAACAAAAAGGACGATGAACAGTCCAGACTCATCTTTACCCTTGTGATCGCTGTTGCCATGGGAATGACCTGTATAGGAATGGTGAGCAACCAGCTTATTGGTTTCGAAGGAAGAAAGAAGGAATGCGCCGTGATGATCTCCACATCCATGAGCAAGAAGACTCTTGCAGGGGTTCTGTTCAGGGAGATGTTCATAACCGCAATGACCTCCGTAACTTCCGCGACGATCGCTGCGACCGCCATGTTCTTTGTGATAAAAAGAGCCGTGGACAATGCTGAGACCCTTGTGCTTCCCATGAACTTTAACGTCGGCGTGATCTTTGGATTGTGGGTCATCATGACACTTATATTCGCTCTTACCGTACTCTTCCCCATCAGACATATGAGAAAGATGAAACTGGCAGAGCAGCTTAAATACGAATAATGATGCGCACCGTATAACTGATTTCACTGTCACAGGATATGATGCCATAAATGAAAGCATCATATCCCGTGAGCAGGAAATCACTAATACGGTAGGCATTTATGCGCATCGCTTAAGTAGTTTCACTTCCACGAGATGCGATGCCATAAATGTAAGCCTCACATCTCATGATCAGGAAACTACTAAAGCGATAGGCATCGATGCGCACCGTAGAATATAAAAAGATTTATTCGGGAGAAAAAAATGAAAACTGTTATAGAAGTAAACAACGTAAGCAAGACCTTCGGAAAAGGAACAAATATCAACCGCGTTCTGGATGAGTGCAGCATGTATGTGGGTGAGGGAGAGTTCGTATCTCTCATGGGTGCGTCGGGATCAGGAAAGTCCACCCTCCTTTATCTCATCGGAGGACTGGACAGGAATTTTGAGGGCAGGATCCGGCTGAACGGCGAGGACATAGGTAAAATGAAGGATTCGGCTCTTTCAAAACTCAGGCTTTCAAATATCGGATTCGTATTCCAGTTCTACAATCTGGTAATGAACCTGAACGTGGAGGACAACATTCTCCTGCCCATGACGGTTAACGGAAAGAAAAAGAGCGAGCTTAAAAAGGATCTTGATGAGATCCTTGAGATCACCGGTCTTAAGGAGAAGAGGAAGGCGATGCCCTCCACACTTTCCGGAGGCCAGCAGCAGAGAGTCGCCATCGCCAGAGCGATACTCGGGAACCCTGCCATCATCCTGGCAGACGAGCCCACGGGAAACCTGGATTCCAAGTCATCCATGGAGATCATGGAGCTGTTCTCCAAACTCAACAAGGAAAAGGGACTTACCATCCTGCAGGTGACCCACTCCGAAAAGTGTGCATCCTACGGAACAAGGATCGTAACTCTTGAGAATGGCAAGACCGTCGGATGAGTGATAAAATGATATCGGAACCGCTTTCTCCTGCGGGAAGCGGCTCCGATATTTCTTTTCAGGGGAGTTTTTTATGAGGATCGCTGTTGTGGATGATGAGGGAGTGTTCAGGGATCAGATATCCCGATCCATCATATCTCTGTACGGAATGGAAGAAGTCAGCTGTTTTCACTACGCCGACGGAAAAGAGATCGTTAAGAGCTTTAAGAACGGCTTTATTCCCGATGCGGTTTTTCTCGATATAGAGATGAAGGAGATGGACGGAATGGAATGTGCCAGGATGATCCGTACTTTTTCATCCGATATTCCCATCATTTTCATGACCAGTCACACGGAAATGGCAATGGACGGTTATGAGGTCGGTGCCTTCAGGTTCCTGGGCAAACCCGTGGATCTTGATAAGCTGCGTGAGACTTTAAGCGACCTGGAGAAGAAACTGAAAGTAGAAAAGAAGATCTCTCTTAAGATCGAGGGCGAGGAAGTGATATATCCCGTTTCTTCGCTTATTTACGCGGAGGCTGCAAATAACTGCGTCAGGTTTGTCTTTGCCGGGGATACTGTGGAGACGAGGATGAAGTTTGCCGAAGCGGAGAGCCTGATATCGAATGCTTCGGGGGATTTCTTTAAATGTCACAGATCCTATTATATTAATCTCGGACATGTTAAGAAACTTGGAAACGGTGAGGTGTTCATGGATAACGGTGACAATCTTCCCGTGTCCAGGAGTGCTGCGGCACAGACCAAACAGAGATTATTTGATTTCATAAGGAGAACGGGAAGATGAGAGAGATTCTTCCTACAGACTGGACATTCTTTGTATTCACGATACTGGCCACGATACTGGCGGCACCTCTGAATATATATTTCGTGACCGATGTACTCAGATATGAGCTGAAAAATAAAAAACGTGCCTATGTTATATCCCTCATCGTCGGAGCGGTAATGGGGATCATCAGTTCGTTCTTCCTTGCGGACAGCCGTATTTATGAAGACTCGGTGACCATATCCGACGTCGGGACCGGGGCCGCGACTATTTTTCTGATGTTTTATATTGCACTGAATATGCGGGAAAAGAAATGGAAAAGGGTTGCGGTGACTTTCTTTTCCATGGATATACTCGATAATCTCAACAGCATATTCAGCGGTCTGAGAAATCATATATGGATCATATATGAAACAGAAGATTCGTTCATGCTATCCTTCACAAGGACAGTCATATCGTTTCCCGCACTCATACTTGAGTTCCTGCTCTTTTTTATCATAGCAAGGCTTCGCAGGGAAAAGGACAGGGAACCTTTTCCTCTTTCAATGCTCCTTGTTCTGGAGATCATCCTCAATATCTTTGACTCGATCCTTTATACCTACAATCTGATCTATGCGGACCGCGACAGTCAGATGAGGAATGTACTCACGCCGATATATATATCCTTTATGCTGTGCGCACTGGTATTTGTATTTATTGCGTTTTATATGCGTGCGTCATCCAAAGAACGGGCGGATCTGAAGGAGATGAACAGACTCAGCGAAGAACTCATACTCTCGGAGAGCAGGTATTTTGAGACTTCCGTGAAAGCCGACACACAGATCCGGTCCCTCAGACATGATATGAAAAACAACACACAGGTGCTCATGCTGCTCCTTGAAAACAAAGAGTATGACAGGATGAAAGAGTATCTGGAGGAGATGGATAACGATATCCGGTCGACGGATATCAGCGCCCATACGGGGAATACCATAGCGGATGCGATCATATCCGAGAAAAAAGAAAAAGCCCGTAATGCCGGAAGTGAACTGAAGGTTTCCGGCGAGATATCTTTCGCCCGTTTTTCTCCCGTGGATATGTGCAGGATACTGGCAAACCTTATAGATAATGCCATTGAGGCGGTATCATCCGATGAGCTGAAGGGTCTCGATCCGGAGTTTAAGGTGATAGATCTTGTGTTCAGAAAGACCGAGAAGTTTTTTATGATCTCGATAAAAAATCCCTGTGCCAAAAAGCCCGAGATGATAGGGGAACGCTATGTATCCGGAAAGAAGGACCCGGAAAATCACGGTCTCGGACTTGAGAGCATACGGAATGCCGCGCTCAGATACGAAGGGGAAATGTCCATAGATCTTAAGGAAATGCCTTACGGATATGATTTCACCGCAGAGCTCCTGTTCCCGTACGATCCCGTATGATCGCAGCATGTCAGGGATGCCGGGCGGCGCGGAGTGATACGATGAAATCTTTATTGAAAAATGGTAAAATCATACCGCAAGAGTAAATTTTTCAGGGGTGGGGGATATGTATCTCAATAAACTAAAGATAGGATCTCAGAACATTGTCTGCAATCTTTGCCTGGGCTTTGCGGGAATTGTGTATTTCGTGTTCCTCCTGCTCTTTGCATGTTCTTTTAACATCATCAAAAACATCGAATCCTCGGCAGTTCCGTTTCTGGTACTGGAGATCATTGTCCTCATGATCGCTCTTCCGTTTACCCTGATCCCGCTTTCCGTAAAGAGAAGGCTTTACCGGGCTGCGAAGTATAACCGCATATTTGAGGAAGATTATGACGGAATGGTCTCCTATGAAACCTTCAGTAAGCTTACCGGTTTTTCCGGAAGCATGGTCAGGAATGATATCCGTATCATGACCGAAAACGGGATATTCAGAAATATAACCTACGGTTTTGCCGGAGCGATGGTCATAATGAAGCCTTCGACGGAAACGGATTTCGTGACCGTATACTGTCCAAACTGCGGGGCCGCGGTGAATATGAGAAAGACCGGCGGAGCCAGATGTGACCATTGCGGTACTTATATCAGAACGGAGGCCTGAATGTATATCAACAAGATGAAAGCATTGATACAGATTGGGATTTGGTCGATCCTGTTTGTGCTCGCACTTCCCATTATGTTCGGGTGTTTCGGGGCTGCGATAGAAAACGGTACGCCCGAGACGGTCCCGGTCCTCCTGCTTTTAGGATTCTTAAGCGTCCTGGTGCTCGCAGGATACGTCCGGGTCTTTGCATTATGCAGTCACCTTCTTGCATTCGGCAACTGCTTAAGATCCGATACCGACGGTTCTGTTTCTGCGGCAGATGCTGCGGAGTACCTGAGGATGACCAGGGACAGATTTAACAGGATGATCTCCTACGGAGAAAAAAAGAAGATCCTGATCAATATGATCTACGATGCGGCAGGCGACAGATTCGTCCTGACCGACAGGTTCAATCCGCAGAAACTGTCGGATGAAAAGCCCTTTGTGGGGGTCAGCTGCCCCGGATGCGGTGCAAATCTCAAGATCAGGGCCGGCGCTTCGGCGGAGTGCGTTTACTGTGACAGGATCGTCTCGGCACCGGACGTTAAGATATCCGTAAATTGATCATTAAATTCCTTATCGATCGGTTATAAAAACCCATACATTTGTAGAGTTTTCAGAATTTTTTGTGTTATAATATAAGCCAAATATCAGTCCATACGATCGGGCATCATATAGTCGGTATCATCGATAATTGACCGGAGGAAACGGGTTATGACTACTTTCTGGATCGTGATCGCAATCATAGAGCTGCTCGTTATCATAGCGGGCGTGGTTTATATCGTCTTAAACAAGAAAAATCAGGATATAATGGTCAATAATGCCCAGCAGCTCGTCAAGGGCAGACTCAATATAGATGACATCCCGGTCGACGGAAATAAGAAATCCTCGGATATCGTTGCTTCGGGACTTAATCTGATCAAATCCAATCTTCTCACATTCGTTGAATCAACCAAGCAGAACACCGTCGTCCTTTCGGATGCGATCGAAAAACTCACTTCCAGCATGAAGGCCAATCTGGTGGGAAATGAGCAGATCGCGAACAATACCATGAACGTGGAGGAGAGGACCGCCAGACAGCTGGAGATGGTTGAAGACAACATGTCCCTGGTGGAGGCAAACTCCAAACAGCTCGGCGATATCGGCGTTTCCATGAACGATATCGTGGATATGCTGGATGAGACCGCGAATATCAGTAAAAAAGGTCTTTCCAGTCTCGAAGGATACAACCGCGAGATGGATGTGGTATCCGACGACCTGAACAATATCACCCTTACCCTTCAGAAATTCAATGAGCAGATCCAGCATGTATATGAGGTAGGCGATTTTATCGTAGATATCAGCGATCAGTTAAAGCTCCTGTCCTTCAATGCTTCGATCGAGGCGGCAAAAGCCGGTGAAGCGGGAAGAGGATTCGCGGTGGTCGCAAGTGAGATGACGGATATGTCCGAGCAGACCAAGGAAGGCATGGACAGGATCAGCGCCATTCTGAGCGAGATCATGACCGGAAGCTCCAGAGTAACGGACAGCATCGTCAAATGTACCGACACATATAATGACAGTAAGAAGGCATTCGGAGAGGTCAATACTTCATTCAGGACCATAAACTCCAATTCCATGGATATCCAGAGGAGGATCACGGATATCAACAAGAAGTTCCGCGTCATGGAAGACAATTACACCCATTCTAAGGATATCGCGGGTCAGCTGTACAATACGGCCAAGGACATCAACGATATGACCGGAGAGATCGCCGGAATATCACAGGAGGTCAATGCCGAGGCAACCCAGATCGGAGAGAATACCGAAGCGCTGAGCGGAATGCTGGTAGGTATCCAGAGACTCCTCAGAAGATTTGATACGGGCGTGTCACCCACCAACAACAGACCCGGCCGTGAGATAAAGATCGCAATGCTCAGCATGTATGACAACGAGTTCTGGTACGGTGTCGGAAGAGGCGCGAACTATGCCATGAAGGAACTTGCAGAGCTCGGAGCAAAGGTAAGTTTCATCCCGCTTGTCTTTACTGACGGCAATAACGATGAAATGGTGCGCAACACCATCAAGGGTCTCGTTGATGAGAAATATGATGCCATCATCTATCCCGGATTCCTCGGAGGCATCGAAAGTGCTCTGGAGCTTGCAAGGAGCAAGGGCATTAAGCTCATGACCTTCAACTGCGACTGCCAGAAGCCCAAGTACAGACTCGCCTGCCTGAAGGCGGATTCCATAATCCAGGGACAGATCGCAGCAAAGGCCGCAGCCGAGCTCGCCGGAAAGAACGGACAGGTCGGAATCCTTCTCGGTAACAAGAATGTCATAGGAAATGTGGAGAGGAGAAAGGGATTCGTCGATGCCATCTCCGCTTACAAAAATGTCAAGATTTCCAAGGAGATCCTTGTCAGTGACGATGGCAGGGATGTTTACAATAAGACCAAGGAGCTCCTCCTTAAGGATAACAGCGTAAAGGTCCTATTCCTTACGAACGGATACCCCGAGGATGCCGCAAGAGCAGTGGTGGATGCCGGATGTCTTGGCAAGACCTGCATAGTAGGATTCGACCTTACTCCCGCTCTTTTCTCATATATCAAGAGCGGTGCCGTGGGAACGATCATCAGTCAGGATGCCTTTGGACAGGGACATGACCCCATCGTCTGGATGTACAATCACATCGTAGATAACACTCCTTTCCCCGGAGAGACGATCTCCTGCAGAAACTCCATCGCCAACGCTTCCAATATCGCAGAGCTTATCGGATGACGGGATAATAAAAATATTTGATTTACTACCTGAATATTCGTATATTTAGGTAGTAAATTTTTTTTACACTTTTTCAGATTTTTAAAGAGGGGGATCTTATGAAAAGAAGAATTTTATCGCTCATGTTCACCGCAGTTTTTATGCTCTCAGCCTGTCAGGTCAGTCTGCCGAATGCTGTACCGAAGAACTGGTATAGCGGGACACTGGATTACTACAGAGAGGGGTTTGAAACGGGATGGAAGAACGAGGATCCGAAGTTCAATATCCTTGATGAGATGAAGGATCCCGCCAATAAATTCGGATATCTCCTGACGGATCTTAACGGTGACGGGGCGGATGAACTGCTTGTCGGTATCATCGATGATTCTGAGGAGACAAGATTCCTGGATGTCGTGATCTGGCATTCGGACATCGGCGCATTCAGGATATTCAGTGTGGGAGACGGATACTATATATATCTCTGCGATGAAAATGTGCTGCGCATGGATTCGTGGTACGGCTCCGAAACAAAGACAGACTATATGGTCTATAATCCCGAGGGGGACACCTTTATCAATGTAGATGACGGCAGCAAACCCAGGGCAGTTGAACTCACACCTTTTATTGAGGACTGAAGATAAAGATCCAGACAGTAATGAAAAGATCCGGGCATCATTATAATTCTATCATCATAGCGGTCATCACAACGGTCATCCTGGCGCTGACTGCTGTTCTTGTGGTCAATTTCATAAGATACAGCAACCGGTTTGCCATCAGCAGCATGAATACCGTATACGACAGGTATTATGTGCTGCCGCATATTTCTTTTTTAAATATATGTTTTTTTCAGACAGATGATATCATTTCAGTTCGTTCAGAAGGCCTTCAAGTCCTTCCCTGTCATAAAGGTCTTTGTAATATGATGTCTCACCGCTTATCAGGCCGTCGATGGCTCTCATGCTCAGGAGTTCGACAGGTGCTTTATCATCTGTCATTATGCGGTTTCCCGCTTCATAATCCTCGAGCTGTGCATCGACGGTCTTCATTACATCAAGAAGCTCGTCGTTTTCCTCGAGAGATATGTTCTGATGAAATACTTCCATCAGATCTGCATCGGATGCGTATAATTCTCTGTTTGTGACACCGATGACATCTGCGATGCAGACATTTTTAAAGACGCTTGAGATAGTGTCTGAGAGGTATTCGTTTATATTGCCCTCTCTTGAATCCCTCATATTCATGTTGACTACCATGACACCGTTGTCAGAGAGGTGTTCCTTGACCAGGGTGAAGAATTCTGTGGTGGCCATCTGAAAGGGGATAGTGATATCCTGAAAAGCATCGACCAGGATCACATCGTAGACCTTGTCGCTGCCCAGCGCTTCCAGGTATGCCCGTCCGTCATAGGTGGTGACATTTATGTATTCGGGAAGCCCGAAGTATTCATAGGCAAGATCTGTGATCTTTTCATCTATTTCGACACCTTCGATATTCACATTCTCCAGATATCTGTCGCACTGTGTGGCGAAGGTCCCCGTTCCCATTCCCAGGATCAGGATATCAAGTGGCTCATCCGCTGTATAAAGTCCCGCCATATAGGGCCCTGCCATGTAATAGTCGTAGCACATTCCGCTGAGACGGCCGTCTTTTTTGTAAATGGACTGGACGCCGAACAGCACGTTGGTGGAAAGAATGACATCGTTGTCGTTTTCCGATACCTGAAGGTAATTGTAGATCGATTCATCCTCCACGGTAAGATCATCGGTCCAGAATGCGAAATTGCTCCTGTGTCCGAAGATGCAGCAGAGGATGAAGATGACCGCGGATACCACGGCTCCTATGCTCTTTCTTTTTCCGGAGATGAAATATACGATCGAAAGGACGAGCAGGATCCCGGCGAAGATTAGGAATGTTACCGAGGTTCCCACGGAGGGGATGCTTATGAATGTGGGGACGAAGGTTCCGATGATGCTTCCTATGGTGTTGGCGGCATTGAGGGTTCCTACCACCTTGCCGCTGTCGTTTAAGCTGTCCACCGTGTATTTAACAAGTGAAGGAGTGACTGTTCCGAGCAGGAAGAGAGGGAAGACAAAAATGACCATACATGCGGCAAATGCTGCGATGATCAGAAAGTTTGTATTGATGGAGAAGATGAGTACGGCGGATATTCCGATGATGATATACTTGCCCACCACAGGGATCAGGGCAATCCAGACGGAGGCGATGAGTATCCGGCGGTAGAGCCTGTCGGGATCCGGATCCTTGTCGGCCTTTCTTCCTCCGTATATATTTCCGAGGGCCATGGCGATCATGATGGTGCCGATGATGATGGTCCAGACGATCTGGGATGATGAGAAGTAGGGAGCCAGAAGCCTGCTGGCTCCGAGCTCGACAGCCATTACGGACATGCCTGCGAAGAATTCGGTCAGATACAGATAGAACTTGCTGCGCAGGATGGGATTAACTGCCTTGGTGTCTTTGTTTTCCTGGGGTGCCATTTTGCGGATCCTTTCGTATTGCCTTTTTAATGCCATTTAACGCATATTATAACCAATTTGCCGCAAATGCGCCAATTTGTGAATAATCACGTTCCTTTTTATACCTGTTTGTATTAAAATCTATTTGATTTTTGAAAAAAGTAAGGATTTTCTTGGATCGGAAAGGACACAGGCAATGGTTAAGGATGATATAGAGAAAGTACTTGATGAGATATTTGAGAAATCACATCTTAAGGAAGGCGATCTTTTTGTGGTCGGATGTTCTTCGAGTGAGATGATAGGAAATACGATGGGCACATCCGCAGACGGAGAGACGGATCAGGTCGTTGAGACTGTCTACGGTGCGATATCCCAAAGGCTTGCCGCACATAAGATCGATATGGTGGTACAGTGCTGCGAACATTTAAACCGTGCCATCGTATGTGACAGAAGTGTCGCCGAAAAATACGGTTTCGAGATAGTAAACGTCATCCCGCAGCCTCATGCGGGGGGAGCATTTGCAGTGAAGCATTACGGAAGCCTTCCCGATCCCGTTGTTGTGGAGAACATAGCACAGAAGGCCGATGCGGGACTTGATATCGGCGGCGTTATGATAGGAATGCATATCCATCCGGTGGTGGTGCCCATAAGGCTTGAGCAGCGCCATGTGGGAGAGGCTTATGTCCTTGCGGCACGTCATCGTCCCAAGTATGTGGGCGGAGAGCGTGCTGTATATAACAAGGATATTTAAAAAACTCCGGAAGGCCCGGATCTGCGCTCATGAACCGGCAGCGATCTGGGCTTTCTGCATGTTGTAGTAGATGCCTTTTTTCTCCATGAGCTGTGCGTGGGTTCCGCGTTCTGCGATCTCACCGCCGTCTATCACGAGGATCATATCGGCATTCATGATGGTTGACAGTCTGTGCGCTATCGCTACGATGGTGCGCTTTCCGGCAAGCTCTCCGATGGCTTTCTGTATCTGCTGCTCGGTGGCTACGTCA
This sequence comes from uncultured Lachnospiraceae bacterium, assembly GCA_946536155.1. Classification (GTDB taxonomy): domain Bacteria; phylum Bacillota; class Clostridia; order Lachnospirales; family Lachnospiraceae; genus AC2028. The sequence goes on from CAMNEB010000023.1 coordinate 18,605, forward strand.
ACGGAGGCTGTGGCTTCATCGAGAACTATTATGGGACTGTTTCTTAAAATGGCGCGGGCTATGGCTACGCGCTGTTTTTGTCCGCCGGAAAGCCTGAGGCCTCTTTCTCCGACCTGTGTCTCATAGCCGTTTGGCATCCTCAGTATGTCTTCATGTATATGGGCTGCCTTGGCGGCAGCTTCTATCTCTTCTGACGTGGCCCCGGGTCTTGCATATCCGATATTTTCCGCGATGGATCCGTTAAAAAGAAAAGTATCCTGAAGCACGGGGGAGATATTGTGGCGGAGACTTTCGAGAGTGACCTTTCTGATGTCCTGTCCGTCTATCAGTACCCTTCCCTCTACGGGATCGTAAAATCTCGATATCAGCTGTGTGGCGGTTGTCTTTCCCACGCCCGTGGGACCCACAAGAGCAACCATCATACCCGGCTCGCATGAAAAAGATACATGCTTCAGGACGGGAATCTCATTTTCATAATGGAAAGTGACATCATCAAAACAGATGGCGCCTTTGACATTTTCAAGAGGCTTCGCATCCGGGGCATTTTGGATCGCAGATGGCGTATCGAGGATCAGAGTGACTCTCTCCGCACCTGCAAGTGACTGCTGAAGATTTTCAAGGAGATTAGCCAGTCCCGAGACCGGAGCATAGAAAAGGGACAGGTAGAGTACGAAGGCCACGATGTCGGATACGGTTATCTGTCCCCTGTAAGCAAGGTATCCTCCGAAAAAGACGACCAGTACCGTTCCGAGCGATGAGAGGAGTTCGACGCTCGGATGGAATATTGCGCTTGCCCTGAGCGCTCTGAGCATTGCCACTACCTGCTCGAGGCTCTTTTTGCGGACACGCTCTCCCTCGTATTCTTCCTGGCCGAAAGCCTGGATCTCATGAAGACCGGAGAGGGAATCCTGAAGCTGTGCGTTCAGTTCACCCATGACCTTCTGGGATGCTTTGAAATACGGTCTTACGACTTTGGCAAATATGACACCGGAGATGAGTATCAGCGGTATGGGAAAGCATGTAACGAGGGCCAGCTTCCAGTTGATCGTAAGGAGTATGATCAGGACACCTGCGAAGGTCACGATGTTTGTGATGATATCCGGGATCATGTGTGCATAGAGCAGCTCAAAATCTCTTGTATCGTTTACGACACGGCTCATGAGATCGCCTGTCTGCTTGTCGTGGAAGAAGGTCAGGTCGAGCTGCTGCAGCTTGTTATACAGGCGGCTCCTTAAGTCGCCGACAAGATACCATGCCGCCCTGTGCGCAAGATAATTGCTAAGGAATCTGAAGAGCACCCTGAGCAGATACAGTGCAAGGAGGATGATCGCAAGACGCATTATGGCCTGCAGGGCTTTTTCGTCAACGCCCTGTTCCACCAGTCCCGTCATGGAAGAGAGAACCTTGGGCGCGGCAAGATTTACAAGGGTAAGTCCGAAAGTGGACAGGATCGCGATCACGTAAAGACCTTTGTAGCGTGCCGCTTCTTTGGTGAGTTTCCAGAGAGTTTTCATATTGTTGCTGCCTTTATCACGAATGAGCGTCTGTTTTCATTACAAAAAGCATTATAAAGTACGGCCGATGGGGATTCAATTTATATATATGATGCCGGACCGTATAATAGACTCTTGACCAATCATATACAGTATGTATAAATTTAGGTTGATGGGACGGGCCGGACGCCTGTCATCAAACGGAGGATATATTATGGCAGTCAAGATTATAAACGGCGGATATGCATCGGATTATGATGATTTCGTACTCTGGATAGAAGAAGCGGAGGTTGGTGCGGATGCCGCACATATTGCGGATGAGAGCAGCTACACTCCCTGCAAAGTCACCAAGGTGATAAGAAGAAGCGACTATGACGATGAGGATGAGTACAGTGCAGACAGTGACGAGATCATCGATCAGAGCAGTGCCACCTGCACGGGCGAACTCATTACCGACGAAGACACCTATTATGTGGAGATAGATTCCGTCGGCGACACGGAAGAATATGACAGCGTCGATTACGAGGATGTATATTTCTGCTGATC
>CAMNEB010000024.1 GCA_946536155.1 uncultured Lachnospiraceae bacterium
AGGAGGTACTACTAAATGGAAAGACCTGAATGGCAGGATTTCAAAACAGGTAAGTGGGACAAAGAAGTAAATGTCCGTGACTTCATCCAGAGAAACTATCATCCCTATGACGGAGATGAGAGCTTCCTTGCAGGACCTACACAGGCTACCAAGGATCTTTGGGCACAGGTTCTCGATCTTCAGAAGAAGGAGAGAGAAGCAGGCGGCGTTCTTGATATGGACACCAAGGTTGTTTCAACCATCGTTTCTCATGGTCCCGGATACCTTGACAAGAGCAAGGAGAAGATCGTCGGATTCCAGACAGACAAGCCTTTCAAGCGTTCTCTTCAGCCTTGGGGCGGACTCAGAATGGCTGAGAAAGCTTGCCAGGACAACGGATATGAGATGGATCCCGAGGTTTCCGAGTTCTTCGCAGTAAACCGTAAGACTCACAACGAGGGATGCTTCGATGCATATACCCCCGAGATGAGAGCTTGCCGTTCTTCACATATCATTACCGGTCTTCCCGATGCTTACGGAAGAGGACGTATCATCGGTGACTATCGTAGAGTCGCTCTCTATGGTATCGACAGACTCATCGAGGATAAGGAAGATCAGAAGCTTTCTACCGACTATGTAATGACCGATGATGTCATCCGTCTTCGTGAAGAGCTCAGCGAGCAGATCAAGGCTCTCAAGATGATGAAGGAGATGGCAGCATCTTACGGATGCGATATTTCCAAGCCCGCTGCAAACGTTCAGGAAGCTATCCAGTGGACCTACTTCGGATATCTCTCCAGCGTTAAGGAGCAGAACGGTGCAGCTATGTCCCTTGGACGTACCTCCACTTTCATTGATATCTATGCAGAGCGTGACCTCGCAAACGGAACCTTCACCGAGGAGCAGATCCAGGAGTTCATTGATCACTTCATCATGAAGTTACGCTGCGTTAAGTTCGCAAGAACACCTGAGTACAACCAGATCTTCGCAGGCGATCCCGTCTGGGTTACCGAGTCTCTCGGCGGCGTAGGCGTTGACGGAAGACACATGGTCACCAAGACCTCTTTCCGTTATCTCCACACCCTTGAGAACCTTGGTGCAGCTCCCGAGCCCAACCTCACCGTTCTCTGGTCAACCAGACTTCCCGAGAACTGGAAGAAGTACTGCGCTAAGATCTCCATCACCACATCTTCCATCCAGTACGAGAACGACGATCTCATGAGAGTTGTTCACGGCGATGATTACGGTATCGCATGCTGCGTATCCTCCATGGTCATCGGTAAAGAGATGCAGTTCTTCGGAGCACGTGCTAACCTTGCTAAGTGTCTCCTTTATGCTCTTAACGGTGGTATCGATGAAGTTACCAAGAAGCAGGTCGGACCTAAGTATCGCCCTGTAACCGGTGACGTCCTTGACTATGATGATGTTATGGACAAGTTCATCGACATGATGGAGTGGCAGGCTGAGGTTTACGTTAACACCCTCAACATTATCCACTACATGCATGACAAGTACTGCTATGAGAGAGCAGAGATGGCTCTTCATGACAAGAACGTTAAGAGATATTTCGCAACCGGTATCGCAGGTCTTTCGATCGTTGCTGACTCCCTTTCCGCTATCAAGTATGCTAAGGTTGAAGTCATCCGCGATGAGGACGGTATCATCACCGACTTCAAGACCACCGGTGAGTTCCCTAAGTATGGTAACGATGATGACCGCGTAGACGAGATCGCTCAGATGATCGTTCACAAGTTCATGACCGCTGTACGTCGTCACCACACCTACAGAGATGGCGTTCCTACCACCTCAATCCTTACCATCACTTCCAACGTTACCTATGGTAAGGCAACCGGTAACACTCCTGACGGACGTAAGAAGGGAATGCCTTTCGCTCCCGGAGCTAACCCGATGCACGGACGTGACACCCACGGTGCTGTTGCTTCACTTTCTTCCGTTTCCAAGCTTCCTTTCAACGATGCTCAGGACGGAATCTCCAATACCTTCACCATCATCCCCGGCGCACTCGGCAAGGATGACAAGGTATTTGCAGGAGACATTGAGGTCGATCTCAGCAAATAATCTGATTTACGGATAAGCTCTGAAGGCCACGCACATGCGGTATGCATACGTCCGGATTCCGAAGGTACTGCTCAGGCAGTTTCGCCGGTATCCGGCAGACCGCAGGCCGGGGTGCCTTGGCCGGAAGGGCATGAACTGAAAAAATATTACGGAAAGGATATCGCTATGGATCAGAAAGACATGATAGATGATCTTGTGAAGATGCTCGATAATGGTTTTGAGAGTGGCGTCGGACATGTCAATGTAGACACGTCGGAAGATCAGAATGATGTTAAGGACGTTACCACCATGGGTTGCACGGACTGTTCCAGAACCCCTCTGGCATGCAGCGTTCCCACTCTCCATCAGGGTATCGACGATTATCAGTAAATATTTGACAATGCGGATGCGATGCATTTGCATATTCTTACAGGAGGAAAATAATCATGGCAGAAGCATCTAGAGCACAGGTTAACAACCTTGTAAATCTTCTTGATGGTTATGCTACCAAGGGTGGCCACCATCTTAACGTAAACGTTCTTAACAGAGAAACTCTTCTCGATGCACAGCAGCATCCCGAGAACTATCCTCAGCTCACTATCCGTGTTTCCGGATACGCAGTAAACTTCATCAAGCTTACTCCCGAGCAGCAGGCTGACGTTATCTCCAGAACCTTCCACGAGTCAATCTGAGGTAAAGGTTCATTCGCCTGACCGCGATGCGGCAGGACGATATTTGTGCTTTTTAATAGAAAAAGGTCTGTCCATGAGCGGCAGACCTTTTTTTAAACACTAAAGAGGTATATATGGTCGGAAAAATCCATTCACTTGAAAGCTTCGGAACCGTGGACGGTCCCGGAACACGATTTGTGGTATTTACAAAAGGATGTCCCATGAGGTGCCTGTACTGTCATAATCCCGATACCTGGGGAATGGCGGGGGCTACCGAGATGGAGCCTTCCTACATCATGGAGCAGTACCACAGGAATGACAGTTTCTATCAGAACGGAGGCGGTCTCACCGTAACCGGCGGAGAGCCTTTGGTCCAGATAGACTTTCTCATTGAACTCTTCGGACTTTGCAAAAAAGACGGAGTCCATACCTGCCTCGATACATCGGGAATAATGTTCGATCCGGACAATGAAGAGCTCATGAAGAAATATGACACTCTTATGGAGCTCACCGATCTGGTCATGCTGGATATCAAGCATATCGACAATGAGCATCATAAGGTTCTGTGTTCACAGCCCAATGTCAACATCCTGAAATTCCCGTTCTACCTTCAGGAGAAGAACGTTGATATGTGGATCCGCCACGTTATCGTTCCCGGATATACCGATGACGATAAGTATCTCTTCGATCTCGGATATTTCATTGGCCAGTTCCACAATCTCAGAGCTCTCGATGCACTGCCTTATCACGATATGGGCAAGACCAAGTATGAGCAGCTCGGCATCGAATATCCTCTTAAGGATGTAAAACCTCTCGATCCCAAGATCCTTCTTGAGAAAAAGAAGGTCATCATTGACGGCATCAAAAAGAGACGCGAAGAGCTGAAGAGTGCGGGCGAAGAATTCGGCAGAAAAGAATAGTTTTATATGACTAGCCATAATTAGTTTAGACTATTTCGCATATTTCTTGAAACTGTCAGACTATTATATTAAAATATATTTTGCGTATGAGGGAAAAAGATCCGTATTCAGACGGACGGAAATTAAGGAGGTGTAATTATGGCATATAAGATTGGTGATGGATGCATCTGCTGCGGCGGCTGTGAGGCTCAGTGCCCTGTTGGCGCTATCTCTATGGGCGATGGAAAGTTTGAGATCGATCCTGAGAAGTGCATCGACTGCGGTGCTTGTGCAGGCCAGTGCCCTGTTGCTGCAATCGAGCAGGCATGATCGGACAACAATAACGAAAGAGCCGGAGGATCATTCCTCCGGCTCTTTTTCTGTGTCATGTTTTCTGAATTTCCTGAATCATGTCTTTTTCAGCGCCGGGTTTCTTCCGCACCGTTTTTCGCTGTGGGAATCTATTCTTCGTCACCGCCCAGGTCTTTGAGCCTGTCCTTGTCGTCCTTGCTCATATTGGCGAACTTCGTATACTGCGGCAGCCAGACGAGATGTATGTCTCCGACGGGGCCGTTTCTCTGTTTTGCTATGATGATGTCGGATACGTTCTTGCGCTTTGTATCCTTGTTGTAATAATCCTCTCTGTAGATGAACATTACAACGTCCGCATCCTGCTCGATGGCTCCGGACTCACGGAGGTCTGAGAGCATGGGCTTGGGAGGCTTTCTGCTCTCAACCGTTCTTGAGAGCTGGCTGAGCGCAACAACGGGGATGTTGAGCTCTCTTGCAAGTCCCTTGAGGTCTCTCGATATCTGTGATACCTCCTGCTGTCTGCTCTCGGCACGTCCGCTTCCCTGCATCAGCTGCAGATAGTCGATGAATATGATATCGAGCTTTCCCATGGATTTATATTTTCTGCACTTTGAACGCACTTCCGAAACAGAGATTCCGGGGGTGTCGTCGATGAACAGTCCGGATCTTCCGTAGAGGGTCGCGCTTTCGGTAATCTTCTGGTAATCCTCTCCCGTGATCTTGCCGTTTCTCAAAAGTGAAACATCAACCTTGGCATTCATAGCCATAAGTCTGTTTGCAAGCTGGGAGGCACCCATTTCGAGAGAGAAGATGCCGACGCTCTTTCCTTCGCGCAGAGCCATGTTCTCGGCGATGTTGAGCGCAAAGGCGGTCTTTCCCATGGAAGGTCTTGCCGCAATGAGTATGAAATCGGATTTCTGGAATCCCGATGTAAAATAGTCGAGATCCGCAAAACCCGTGGATACTCCGGTGACATTACCCTGGTTTCTGTATGCACTGGAGACATTGGTCAGAGCCTCGTAGAAGACATCACTTATGGGCTTTATGTCACGGGTCATTCCCGACTGTGTTGCATCGAATATCTTCTTCTCTGCGACATCGAAAAGATCCTGTATGTCGGTTTCGTCTTTATAGCCCTGCTCCGCAATGGCTTCAGCGGCCTTGATGAGGCTTCTTGTTTCCGCCTTTTTGTGGACTATATTGGCATAGTAAGCAACATTTGCGCTCGTGCTGGAAGAGGAGTCCTTCATGATATCCATGATATATGAAAGACTCGCAACATCTCCGGGAAGGTCCTTTTCACCGAGCTTGTCCTTGAGGGTTACGGGATCGACCTTGTCACCGTTATTCTCCATCTCTGCGATGGTGGAGTAGATAATGCCGAAGACTCTGTTGTAAAACTCATCTCCGGACTTAATCACCTCCTGGGCTTCCGCGATAGCCTTGGATGACATCAGCATGCTGGTGAGTACCGCACGCTCGGCATCATCGTCATGGGGCATTATTTTTTTGATGACATTTTCGCTGAATCCGTCCATTTTAAGCCTCTTCGACTTTGACTCTCAGGGCGCCTGTGACCTCGGGGTGAAGCTTGATGGGAACATTGTATGTTCCGGGTGCTTTGATGGCTTCGTCGAGAACGATCTTCTTCTTGTCGAGGGTGATGCCGTGCTGCTCCTTGCAGCTTTCGGCAATTTCCTTGGAAGAGATGGATCCGAATGCACGTCCGCCCGATCCTGTTTTGATCGAAGTGGTGATGATAAGAGAGGAGAGCTTTTCGGAAAGAGCTTTTGCCTCCTCGAGTTTTTCGTCCGCAACCTTCTTGGCATTTGCCTTCTGGAGCTTTAAGTCATTGATGTTGGCGGGTGTTGCTTCTACGCCGATCCCCTTGGGGAGGATATAGTTTCTTGCATATCCGTCGCTTGCGTTTATGATGTCACCCTTCTTGCCGAGTTTTTTCTCATCCTGTAAAAGTATTACCTTCATTAGATTTCACCGCTTTCTGTCATAGAATCTATAGTGTTTTTAAGTTCGCCGATGGCTTCTTCGATCTGCGCGCCTTCAAGCTGGCATGCAGCAACCGAGAGATGTCCGCCTCCGCCCATGCGCTCCATTATGAGCTGGACATTGACTTCGTCTATGGATCTTGCGCTGATATTGATCTTGCCCGCATAGTCGGTCAGGACAAAGCTTGCCTTGATACCTCTTATGTTGAGGAGCTCGTTTGCGGCCTGGGCACCGATAACGGTGGGAGAATCGCAGTCGTCCGCGGTACATACGGAGATCGCATAGACCCCGCGGTAGATCTCAGCCTGCGATACTGCATCCGCCTTGGCTCTGTATTCTGCGGCATCCGCCCTGAACATCTTCCTGACTCTCGTAACATCCGCACCGCACCTTCTGAGAAATGCTGCGGCTTCGAATGTTCTTACGCCGGCCTTGCTCTGGAAGGAGTTGGAATCGACCATGATGCCGGAGTACATGCAGTCCGCTTCTTCGGGTCTTATCTTTACATTATCGGCAGCATACTGAAGGATCTCGGAGATCATCTCGCATGCGCTTGATGCATAAGGCTCGATATATGAAAGGGTCGCATTCTCTATAACTTCGCTTCCGGATCTGTGATGATCGAGGACCACGATGGTCTTGCAGTACTTAATGAGGTCGGGGCATTCCGTGATGGAAGGCTTGTTGACGTCGACCACTACCAGCACCGAGCCTGCAGAAGCAAGGTCTATGGCCTGCTGTGAACCGATCATCACATCCTCGTATTCTTCTCCGCCGCTGACGAAGGCGTCTATCAGAGGCTGGATGTCTCCCGTGGGATTGTCCATTACGATATATGCATTCTTGCCCAGGACCCTGGATATACAGTAGATTCCGACCGCGGCTCCGAAGGCGTCGGCATCCGGATTCCTGTGTCCCATGATGAGGACGTTGTCCTTGGCACTGATGATCTCCCTGAGTGCCTGAGCCTTGACTCTTGCCTTGACTCTGGTGCTCTTTTCAACGGTCTGTGACTTTCCTCCGTAGTAGGTTACCTGGTCCTTGGTCTTGATGACTGCCTGGTCACCGCCGCGGCCGAGGGCCAGATCGATGGCGTTGCGGGCGTATTCATAATTCTGTGCATATGTCAGACCGTCGACTCCGAGACCTATGCTGGTCGTCACGGACATGCTGCTCTCGCCGATCTTGACCGTCTTGATATCGCTGAGGAGTCCGAAGTGCTTGTCCTGCATTTCTGCAACGGCTTTCTTACGGAGGATGACGAGGTATTTGTCCTTTTCCATCTTCCTGCAGATGCCGTCGAGGCTTGAGATGTATTTATTGATCTTTCTGTCTATAAGGGCCGCGAGGAGACTCTGCTTGACCTCTTCGATGCTCTCCATGGCCTCGTCGAAATTGTCCAGATAGATCATTCCTACACAGAGGGACTGATCGTCGAGTTCCTGGAGCGCGATGTTGAGTGCGGTCTTGTCGAACATGAACATCGCGATGAGGTAGCCGTTGTAACCCTCGGCTTCGATCAGGTCGCTGTTCTCCGCCATCTCCCTGAGGGGGATCCTCTTGAGCCTGATGGTGTAATCCCTGCCCTCGTGTTCGATGTCAAATTCCGATTCCGCGGTATCTTCTTCCCTGGGAAGTCTGTCTCCCGTTATCACGGGGAAGAGGGAGGTGATGGATTTGTTGTATTTTTTGGGCTGGCCCGTGAGCTGTTCGAAAGCCAGGTTTGTCCACATCAGCTTGCCGTCCTCGTCCAGGAGAGCGTAGGGGATATCCAGTTCCCTGAGGAGCTTTCTCTGGATCTGGCCGTATTCCGTGGCAAAACTGACGAGCTCGTTCATGAGCATCGGCTTGTTGTTGTAATACAGAGTCAGCGTGACAGCAAAATAAAACAGGGTGAAAGCACTCAGCAGAGCGCCTGCCTGTATGCTCACCGCAAAAATGGCTATATTGACTGCAACTAGCAGAAAGCCTAAGTATATGCTGAAACGCATATAGGACCTGAGATGCCCCTTGACTTTCAGGCGGGTTTTCATCATAGCGTTCATCCTTTCTCTGGTGAAAAGATCCTAAGGTCTGATTATACCATAAAAACAGCGGGCGGGGAATATCGTTCCCCGCCCGCCGGAAAAGACCTGACAGGCATCCCGGGCAGAGCACCCGGGCTGTATCGGTATTATTTTAAAGTAAGTTTTTTGAGGGCGTCCGATGCGATCAGGACTTCGTGATCCCTGTCGAGGAATGCGGCTCCGGACCTCGGAATGATCCTGGCATTCCCGAACTCGGTGGCTTGCCCCGCAAATGACATGGCCTTTGCAAAATCCTCCCCGTCAGCCGTGATGACCAGCAGGTAGCTTCCGTCGGCGCACTTGTATACGGATGAAGGACCGCTGTAATCAGGACCGGATTCCGCCATCTTCATAAGGTCGCTCAGCTTTTTGAAGCTTATGGTGACTATGCAGCCGGATTCCCTGATCTTGTCTTTTTCCTTCTCGAGCACTTCAAAGAAGGGCTTTCCGTAAGTTGCGGCCTTTCTGACAGCGGGCTTGGGATGCTCTTTGGGTGCCCTGAATGCGGGCTCGTCCTCTTCGTCGTCGTAATCATCCCCGTAATCTGCATCGTCATTTCCGTCCGCAATACCCGGGGTGAATCTGGAAAATCTGGTATCCAGCTCTTCGGCTTCTTCGACCTTGCTGATTATGATGTCGAGGACTCCCTCACCCATGGGGATCGCTTCTATCATAAAGGGGTGATTTTCCTTTGCACCGAAATCGATGCCGAAGCGCTCCTTTGTCTCCTCGATTATATCCCTGAACAGAGCAGTGGCTTCGTCACTTCCGTAGGCAAGATCGGCCAGATCTATCCAGCGTGACTTCAGATATTCACTTGTAAGGGTGCATTTAACCCGAAGGTTTCCGATGACTTCGATATTCATATGCGTCCCCCTCCCTGTAAGATTTTCCTATAATAGCTTTTTTGATTTTTATCGTCAATAAAAAAAGAATAAAGTATTTATAAATGCACAATTTACTTTTATGTATGTTATATCGGCATATCGGGCCCGGATATTTATTTTTCTGACACGGGTGTCGCCAAATATTTGTAAAAGATGCCGATTGAATAAAAAACTTCCCTGAAAGATAATGACAGTGCATCTCCGAAAACCGGACAGCGGAAAGGGGATGATATCGGACTGATATAGTAAACCGGCACTTTTGCCGGATCAGCACATATGTTTATCCGCGGCATCAGATCCGCGGGTAGAAAGAACCGTCAGCAGATCACATTGCACGCCGGTCTTATCTTTCGCGGGAGATTTCCTCCACTGAATCATATGTATCCAAATAATCTGTTTCCAAATTAATAAAACTGTCATATCAGGTGGTTATAGTCATTCTTTTCGGGAATACATACGCAAAAAAGAAAAGAAAAAGCATTACATATCAGCTGTCATCGAAGATGCCGGAACCGGGGGAAATATATCACGGATATTCCTTGGCGCCACTGCTTTTCGGTTCCGAAAGAGAACATAGTTGACATAATTTGTCGGCGGAGTCAGACGGTAATGATACAGTCCCGTGCTGTCCCGAAAGGGGAAGGCACGGGACTTGTGCGTTTTTGACACAGATTAATGGATTAAGGAAAGAATTTGGTAATGACGGACAGTGGCGCATGTGATAAAATCACTATGTATGGGAATTCATGATCCCCATATAAATCATGTTGATCGGATGAAATGATGAAGAAGAAAAAAAACCGCTTTCTGGTGGTTCTCGTGGCGCTCATTCTGATATTCATAATCGCTGCGGTATCACTGGGAATTCCTTTGTATGAAAAGTATTCTTACGGCAAGGAGACTGCCGATCTCGGTGAGCACTACGGTGTGTCGGGAGACATGTCTGCGATAATACTCCAGAACGATCAGATCCCTTTTCAGGCACTTGTCAGAGACGGAAGATGTTATTTTGATCTTGATACTGTAAAGCTTTACCTCACGGAAGGATTTTTCTACGATCCTTCCTATAATGGCGGTACTCTCATGTACACCACGGCCAAGGAGACTTATGAGGTTACGGACGGAGCCACCTCCTACAGCGTATCCGGTGTCACCACCGATCTCGGATATGCCCTTACCCTCAGGGAAAATGACAGACTCTATGTGGCTGCGGATTATCTCAGGATGTTCTCGACATTTACCGCGGACGTTTATGAAGCACATGTCCAGCTCCGCACCGTTTGGGGACAGACCCATGAGATGCGCACCGTTCTGAAGGACACCCAGATAAGGGAGAGGGGCGGAATAAAGAGTCCCATACTCAGAGAGGTGGAAGAGGGCGAGACCGTCGAGCTCATAGAGGCCATGGAGGACTGGAGCAAGGTCAAGACTTCCGATGCCATCATCGGATATATCGAGAACAAGAGGATGACAAGTGCGGATCCCTATACCGATATCGCACCCATCGCCCCCGCACTTCCCGAATATACGACCGTAAGGCTCGATACCAAAGTAAATCTCGGATTCCATCCCATATACGGGACGATAGGAAACGATACCATAGGAGAGGCTCTCGGCGAGGCACAGGGCATCAATGTCATAGCTCCCACCTGGATCTCTCTTACGGATGCGGACGGAGGACTCAGGAGTTTTGCATCCGCGGATTATGTGGCCAGGGCACATGCAAAAGGTGTCAAGGTCTGGGCAGTTGCGGACAATTTCAATTATGCGAACGAGAACGGCTTCGACATAGATGAGACGGCTCTTCTCTCCGATACCCCGAGAAGAAGACAGCTCGCGGCGGACATGGTCAGGATCACCGCAGGCGCCGGAGCTGACGGCCTCAACATAGACTTCGAGAACCTGCCCGAGAGCAGCGGAGAGTATTATGTCCAGTTCCTCAGAGAACTGTCGGTACTGTGCAGGCAGAACGGTATCTGCCTTTCCACGGACAACTACGTACCCTTCAATTACAATTCCTACTACAGACTCGACCTTCAGGGACAGTTTGTGGATTATGTCCTGATAATGGGCTATGACGAGCACTATCCTTCGGGAGGAGAGGCCGGAAGCGTTGCCAGCATCGGCTATGTATCAAACGGTCTCAACATGACCCTCGAAAAAGTTCCTTCACAGAAGGTTATAAATGCGGTTCCCTTCTACACTGTTCTCTGGACTACCGAAAACGGGTCTACAAAGGGACAGTACATAACCCTTGTCAATCAGAACGATTTTATGTCCAGAGTCGGACAGACCCCTGTGTGGGACGATACCACCGCTCAGAATTATGCCGAGTGGAGGGAAGGAACAACGCTTTATCAGATCTGGCTTGAGGATACACAGTCCATCACAGCCAAGCTGAATGTTATGAACACAATGGACCTGGGCGGAGTCGGAGCATGGCGGATAGGTTACGGAACCCCCGATGCATGGAATCTCTTGAGACTCTACACCTACGGTCAGTAAGACAGGCTTAACTTGGAGACCGTACTTTATACAATAGAAAATCCGGACGGTCCGCTCACCGAAAACGATCTTAAGGCGGTACATGCCTGCGGTGACATCATTAAAAGAGGCGGACTTGTGGCATTTCCCACGGAGACGGTTTACGGACTCGGAGGGGATGCGCTGAACGAAAGCTCATCGGCCAGGATATATGAGGCAAAGGGACGCCCTTCGGACAACCCGCTCATTGTGCACATATGTGACCTTGAAGACCTAAGGCTCATAACAGAGGATATTCCGGAAGAAGCATATGTCCTTGCCGGCAGATACTGGCCCGGTCCTCTTACCATGATACTTAAGGCATCGGATGCTGTGCCGAGGAAGACCACAGGCGGTCTTGACACCGTGGCGGTCAGGATGCCCGCAAATGCCGTTGCGCTGGAGTTTATAAGAGCATCGGGAGGGTATATAGCGGCACCCAGTGCCAATCTCTCCGGAAAGCCCAGCCCCACCAAAGCGGTCTTCGTGATGGAGGACATGCGGGGCAGGATAGATGCCGTGATAGACGGCGGTACGAACGAGATAGGACTCGAGTCCACCATAGTGGATTTGAGCGGCGACAGGCCTATGATCCTAAGGCCCGGATTCATAACGGCGGACGATCTTTCGGATGCCCTCGGAACAAAGGTCATAACGGATCCCGCGATCCTTGACCCGAACTGTAAGGAAAGACCCAAAGCACCCGGTATGAGATACAGGCATTACGCTCCGAAGGGAGAAGTCATACCGGTAAAGGGAAGCCCCGAAGAGGTGCTCGGATATATAAAAGGGGAACTGTCCGCAGCGCGGAATGCGGGTAAAAGGACCGGAGTCATCTGCTGCATGGAAAACGCCTCGGAATATGACGCCGATGTCATAAGGAGCGCCGGGGCACTTGATGATGCAAAGGCCGCCGCACACATTTTCTATTCGGCTCTCAGGGATATGGACGATGAGAACATAGATATTATCTATGTTGAGAATTTTACGGATCTCGGTTTTGGGGAAGCCCTCTGGAACAGGCTCCTTAAATCCGCGGGATCGAGGGTATTGGAACTGCAGACAAAGTCTTAAAAATGTGCCGGGCGCACGGACTTAAACGGGAGGTAACAAATGAAGATAGCTATCGGATGTGATCACGGCGGATATGACCTTAAGGAACATCTTAAGGCGTACCTTACCGAAAAGGGACATGAGGTCCAGGATGTGGGAACATATTCCAAGGACAGCTGCGATTATCCCAAATTCGCTTTTGCCGCTGCAAGCCTTGTGGAGAACGGCGAGTGTGAAAAGGGTATCGTCGTATGCACCACAGGTATAGGAGTCAGCATCTGCGCAAACAAGGTTAAGGGCATCAGATGTGCTCTCTGCTCGGATCCTCTGAGCGCAAAGATGACAAGGCTCCACAATGATGCCAACATGCTCGCTCTCGGTGCGGGGATCGTCGGTCCCAACCTTGCCGAGGCTATCACCGATGCATTTGTCGAAACGGAGTTTTCCGGGGCTCAGCGTCACGCAAGAAGGATCAGACAGATCGAGCCCTGATAAAAAATATAAAGGAGATGCGCTATGGGAAAAGTAGTGGTAATGGATCATCCGCTGATCAGACACAAGATAGGTTTTATCAGAAGAAAGGAAACCGGAACCAAGGAATTCCGCGAGACCATCAGTGAGATCGCAATGCTCATCTGCTATGAGGCAACAAGGGATCTCAGACTCGAGGACGTCGAGATCGAGACTCCCATCTGCAAGACTACCGTTAAACAGCTCGCCGGCAAGAAGCTGGCAGTGATACCGATTCTCAGGGCGGGACTCGGAATGGTCGACGGAATGCTAAACATGATCCCCACGGCAAAGGTCGGACATATCGGTCTTTACAGGGACCCTGATACTTCGAAGCCCGTTGAATATTATTGCAAGATACCCGCAGACTGTGCAGAGAGGGAGATCTTTGTGGTCGATCCCATGCTCGCCACCGGCGGAAGCGCTGTTGAGGCAATCTCGATGCTCAAGCTCAGAGGATGCAAGAACATCCACTTCCTCTGCATAATAGCGGCTCCCAGAGGAATCGAGGTTCTCAAGGAAGCACATCCCGATGTGGACATATTCATCGGTGCGGTTGATGAGAAGCTCAATGACCATAATTACATCGTGCCCGGACTCGGAGATGCCGGAGACAGGATTTTCGGTACCAAATGATGGAAGAAAAAAAGAGAGAAGATTATATCAGCTGGGATGAGTATTTTATGGGAGTGGCCCATCTGTCCGGAATGCGGAGCAAGGATCCCAACACCCAGGTCGGATGCTGCATAGTCAGCCGCGACCACAAGATACTTTCCATGGGCTATAACGGACTTCCCAAGGGATGCAGTGACGATGAGTTCCCCTGGAGCAGGGAGGGCAATCCCGGCACCAATAAATACGCATATGTCACCCACAGCGAATTGAACGCCATCCTGAATTTCAGGGGAGGAACCCTTGAGGATTCCGTGCTCTATGTATCTCTCTTTCCCTGCAATGAATGTGCCAAAGCCATAATCCAGGCCGGCATCAGGGAAGTGGTCTACCACAGCGACAAATACAATGGTACCGATACGAATCTGGCGGCAAAGAGGATGTTTGACGCAGCAGGCGTAAAATATACCCGGTATGTCGAATCCGGAAGGACCATTGAAATATCTTTATGATAAAATACAGGTACGGAAAGTTAAGATACGGCAAAAGGAGCAACGCGGATAATATCCGTGCTGCTCTTTCCGGCATTCTTACTTTTTCCCTCGTCCTGACCCTTGTATTTTTTCCGCATATCGAAAGCTATGCCACTACACAGCAGCAGATAGATCAGGCGGAGCATGATAAAGAGCAGCTCGAGGATCAGCAGCAGGCCAATGAGGATGCACTGGACTATCTGAGGACCGAACAGGGCGAGCTCATGCTCAGGGTTACGGAGCTTAATACCGAGCTTGAGGATATAGGAGACAATCTTGCTGGGCTCGAGTCGGATATCTCTGATAAAAAAGACGAGATAGAAGCAACCAGGGTCACACTCGAGGAAGCGATCGCTGTTGAAGAATGGCAGTATGCGTGCATGGTCACCAGAGTGCGCAGCATGTACGAAAGAGGAAATACGGATGCTCTTTCCGCAATCCTCGGAGCGGGAAGCCTTTCCGAACTTCTGAACGCAGCGGAGTTTTTTGAGAAGATCGAAGATTACGATCAGAGAAAGCTCAGGGAGTTTAAGGAGAACAGGGCATTTATCGAAGAGCAGAAGGCAAGGCTTGAGATGGAAGAAGCCGAACTTGAGAGCCTTCATGAAGAAGTGACCGCCCAGCAGAACAGGGTCTCCGGTATCATTGCCCAGACCAGGAGCACCTTAAATGTTTATTCGGATCAGATACAGGTGGCCGAAGCCGCAGCCCTTGCGTATGAAGCCGCTATTGCCCAGAAGGAAGCGGACCTTAAGTATCTGAGGGCAAAGCTTGCCGAAGAGCAGGCACTTTCAAGAAGAGCTGCAAACAGCACCTGGAGGGATATATCCCAGGTCGTGTTCGAAGAAAATGACAGATATCTGCTCGCCAATCTCATCTACTGTGAAGCAGGCGGAGAGCCCTATGAAGGCCAGGTGGCGGTCGGGGCGGTCGTCATGAACCGAGTACTCAGTTCCGTTTATCCCGATACCGTGACGGGAGTGATATATCAGAGAGGTCAGTTTTCACCTGCGGGGAGCGGAAGGCTTGCCATAGCCCTCGCGCAGAACAAGGCTACCTCCAGCTGTTATCAGGCCGCCGATCAGGCCATGAGCGGCGTGACCAATGTCGGGAACTGTGTTTACTTCCGGACTCCCATTGAAGGATTGACGGGAATTCAGATAGGAAATCATATATTCTATTGAAAGGAAAGAGTTATGAAGATTATTCACTGCGCGGATGCTCATCTTGACTCCAGGATGGAATCCAAACTGGACAAGGCCAAAGCGTCCATAAGAAGGGATGAGATACTCACGACATTCTGCAGTATCGCAGACTATGCGGATGAGAACGGAGTGAGTGCCGTGCTTATCGCAGGAGACCTTTTCGATACCAAGAACGCAAGAGTAGGAACGGTCAACCGCGTAAAGGCCGCATTCGCATCCCATCCCGGAGTCGTCTTCTACTACCTCAGGGGCAATCACGATGAGGACGCCTATTTCAGCGAAGGAGATCTGCCGGAAAATCTGAAGATCTTTACCAAGGTGGGTATCGATACATATACTCTTAAGACCAAAGAGGGCAAGAATGTTGTCATAACCGGCATTGTCCCCGGAGAGGACGGTTTTGACAAGGCGTACACCGAGCTCAATCTTGATTATGATTCCATGAACATAGTCATGATGCACGGAAGCGCCGACAAATATCAGGGGAAAGACAAGAGTGAGAACATAGATCTTTCAAGGCTCAGGAACAGGAACATCGATTACCTCGCGCTCGGCCATTATCATTCTTATACCTGTGGGGAACTTCCTTCCAGAGGAAAGTACTGCTACTCGGGATGTCCCGAGGGAAGAGGATTCGATGAGTGCGGAGAACACGGATTCGTGCTGATCGATATCGATGATGAGAAACTGACCTTCACCAATTCTTTTGTACCTTTCGCAAAGAGAAATGTTTATGAGATAAAGGTTGATATCTCGGAATGCATGACCACTCCCGAGATCGATAAGAGCGTAGGCGATGCGATAAAAGCTTCCGATGCCACCAGCGATGACCTTGTAAGGGTAGTCCTTACGGGAGAGTGTGATGTAACGGCCGAAAAAGATATCGAACATGTTCGTCGTACGGTAACAGACAGATTTTTCTACGGTGAGGTGAGGGATATGAGTAAAATAGCCATCGATTATGATGAGTATCTTCATGAAGCATCGCTCAAGGGAGAACTTGTAAGGTTACTTCAATCTGAGGAGGATCTAAGCGAAGAAGAGAGAGGACTGATAGTCAAATGTGCCATCCAGGCACTTAAGGGGGAGGAAATCGGTTTATGAGACTCGTTTCGTGTCATGTTGAAAATTTCGGAAAACTGAGCTCGGAGGACAGGGAATTCACCACAGGCCTTAACTGTATCTACAGTGATAACGGAAGCGGTAAATCTACCCTTGCATCCTTCATAAAGGTAATGCTCTACGGCTTCTCCGGCGAGAAGATCAGAAATGATATAGATAATGAAAGAAGGTTCTACAAACCCTGGCAGGGCGGCACTTACGGCGGAAACCTTACTTTCGAGAAGGACGGAGTAAAGTATTGCATATACAGGACTTTCGGAACCAAGGAATCCGAGGATGTTCTGAAGGTCATGAACACCGAGACCGGAATGGCAACACATGATTTCGAACCTGTCCCCGGTATTGCACTGTTCGGAATAGATGTGGATTCTTTTGAAAAGACCGCATATGTTTCCCAGCAGGACTGCGCAACGACCGTGACCGGCGACATCAGCGCAAGGATCGGCGGAGTTTCCGAGCGTGATGACGATATGAGGAATTTTGCTTCGGCAGACGAAGCGCTGAAGAAGGAAAGCGACAGACTTTCTCCCACCAGGGCAACGGGCCTGATCTTCAAGGAGGAAGGCGAGCTTTCCAAACTCAAGGATATGTTCAGGAATATCGATTCCCAGAAGAAACTGATGGATGACATAGGCTCCAAGACGGATGAAGCCGAAGAAAAATCCGAGACTGACAGAAAGAAGCAGACGGATCTCAGAGGCAGGATCGATGCTCTCAGAAAATATCTCGATCTCAAGGTTCAGAAGGACAATTATGAGAATCTCAAGACCGCACGCGAAAAGGCTGAGGACGATCTGAGGATCTCAAAGAGCATATTCGAGGGAGAGATCCCCGATGCGGAGACCGCAAAGAAATGGGCTGACGATGCTATCCTCCTCAGAGAGGACGAGAAGGAACTCAGGGCTCACGAGCTCACAAGGGCAGAGGCTGAGAGGCTTGAGGAAGAGACCAAAAAGTTCAGCAAGTCCATTCCCTCATCCGCAGAGATCGACAAGCTTCTCGAGCAGTGGAACAAGATCTCCGATATCAAGGACGATCTTCCCGACAGAAGAGAGCAGGCAGAGGCTATCAAGAACTCCGCACTGGAAGCACAGAGAGAGACTTACAAGCCCTTCGTGGCGCTCCTTGCCGCAGGCCTTGCTGTCATTATCATAAGCGTACTCCTTGCGATATTCGTACATCCCCTCCTGGGACTCATCGCGATACTCGGCGCGGGTGCCATAGTATTCGGATTCATCCTCAAGAAAAAGCATGATGACGAGACCCGTGCTACCGGTGAGGGTACAGCTAAGCGCTACAATGAACTGATGAGCAAGATCGCAGAAGACGAGGAGTTCGTTGAAGGAACCGAGATGGATGCTCAGGATCTGCTCGGAAACGTAGGTATAACATTTGTCGGAAGATCCGCTACCAGCGATCTTCTCAACCTTAGAAACCAGGTCCGTGAATATGAAGCTCTCAAGGCGAAGAAAAAGCGCCATGAGGATATGATCAAGGAGATCGATTACGACGGAAGACTTGCCGCAGTCAAGGAGTATGTCAAGAAGTGCTCCGTCTCCGGAACAAGATCCTCGATCCCTGAAGCCGATGCCGCAGAGATCTGTCTTCCCGTCAGTGAGATCGCAACAAGAGTCGAGCAGATCTCCGTCAGGGAATCCGATGCAAGAGATGCGGCAAAGAGAGTACAGGTATTTGAGACCGATCATGATGTAAGCGGACTGAAGGATCTTAAGAGCCCCGAGGATGAGTTCATAACCGTGGATATCCTCCAGGAAGCTCTCGAAAAGACAGAGCTTACCCTCAAGGACGATGAGAATATGCTCGACTCCTATCGTAAGGAGCTTGCCGAAGCCGAAGAGACATATACGGCAATGGAAAGTGCGAGAGAGGATTACAACGAGGGCGAAGAGAGGCTCAATGCCCTTAAAAAGCGTTATGAGATCATCTCCAAGACCAGGGAATATCTCGCTACGGCAAGGGACAGCTTCAATACCAGATACATCAAGGACATCCAGGCTGCGTTTGAGAAGTATTACACCATGCTCACCGGCGACGATACCCCCTATACCATCGATGCCAACCTTAACGTGACTTATATTTCACACGGAGCACCCAGAGATCCCGGAACTCTTTCCGAAGGCTACAAGGATCTCGTCGGTCTCTGCAGAAGAGTTGCAATGGCAGATGCCATGTATGTTTCCGAAAAGCCCTTCCTCGTTCTGGACGATCCTTTCGTAAATCTCGATGATGAGAAGCTCAAGGGTGCGGATGCCTTTATCTCGAAGATCTCCTCCGAGTACCAGGTCATCTACTTCACCTGCCAGAACGCCAGAGTATTTGAAGGATGAACATAAAAAGACCGGAGCTTCATGCTCCGGTCTTTTTATGTCATATGGTGTTTTTTGCTCCTATTTATAATCCCCTTGAATCCAGGGGCTCTGTCAGGGTATCGAACTTATCCCTGTAAATAAGGGCCAGGAGGCTGTTCAACTGCTTCAGACAGTTGGATGCCTGCTCCTGTGAGATGAGGCCTTTTTCGAGCGCCTCGGCCAGTTCGTCCAGATCCACCACCTTCATCTTGCCCGAAGGATACAGGATCACATCTGCAAGGAGATCTGTGACTATGAGCTCCGATTTATCCGCACCCATTCCGAATTCCACGATATCCACATACCAGTACAGAAGAGAATTGTCTTCACGGTAGAATTTGCTGATCTTGACGCCTTTTTCAAAATCATAGACGCTGGAGCCATGGCTGAATTCCGATTTCGGATGGAGGGTTTTCCATTTTGTCACAAGAACCGATTCGTCGTGATAGATGATCTCATCGTCTTTAAGGAGAATGCATTCGGCGGGGATGATCCTTTTGCGGAACAGTTTTTCTATGTCCATTATGCCTCCGTTCATATGTGACATATTCACAGAATAAAGGTGAGAGAATATGTTTTCGTTTGGGTAGATGATAGCATAAAAAGACTTGCTGATAATAGACTTTTCAGCAAATTTACGATATAATTTTTTCGTTGTGAAAAAGCATGAAGACCGCAAAGTGATCCGTGCTCTGTCCATGCTCCTTCAGTTTACTCTGTTCCTTCTCGTGCCGATATGCGGAATGGGGGCTCTGGGGTATTATCTGGACAGGCGTTTTGGGACAAAATGGATAGCCATATTGTTCTTTTTTATCGGTGCCGTTGCGGGCTTTCAGAATATATACCGTTATGCGATGAGCATTTCGGAGGGCAGGGGATCTGCGGATAGTAAGGATGAGTCTTCGGACAGCTCTGAAAAATAGAAACAGGACTCTTTTGGAACTCTGTACGGGGATCCTGATCCTGGGGGCTGTCGGAACAGTCATGACCGCATGCTTTTCATTAGTGCCCGGGATTGATGCGCCGTGGCTTCTCTTCAGCTGGATACTGGGGATACTCATGGCCGAACTTGCCGCAAACGATATGTACAGGGTTTTGGACAGGGCTTTGGAACTTCCCGAGGCGGGAGCGAGAAAGGTGATCTATCTCGGCTACGTCAAGAGATATGTTTTTTTCGGCATCACCCTCGCAATATTCTGCCTGTCCGATAAGCTGAACCCGGTTTTGTATTTTGTGGCTTACATGACGCTGAAGCTTTCGGCGTATATGCAGCCTCTCACGCATAAGCTTTACAATTCCTTTTTCGGAGAGAAGGACCCTGAGCCCATAAGCCAGGAAGAGTACGATGCACTGCATCCGGAGCTTGTCCCCGAA
>CAMNEB010000025.1 GCA_946536155.1 uncultured Lachnospiraceae bacterium
CGTAAGATCTCTAACGGCGTAGGCGTTGAGAAGACCTGGCCCCTTCATTCTCCCAATGTTGAGAAGATCGAAGTTGTCAGAAAGGGTAAAGTAAGAAGAGCTAAGCTCAACTACCTCAGAGACAGAGTCGGTAAGGCTGCTAAGGTCAAGGAAGTTGTTAAATAAATCTGATCGATCAAAAAGACAGGGTTTTATGCCCTGTCTTTTTTGTGCATAAACCGGTAAAAGTGGTACACCCGCTGATATGCCATTTTCACGGCTTTTTGACTTGATGATCGCTAAAAACTATAATGGAAAAGGCGTGCGCAGACAATGTGTATGCACAGATCATATTTTGGGGGAATGATATGGAAATTAAAATGTCTTTGGGATCGTTAACACAGGAGGATGTTTCAGGAACCGTATGTGAATTCGGTGACATTACGCCGGATAGGACGCTGGATTACGACATTGTTGTCGTAGGAGCCGGTGCTGCGGGAGTTCCTGCTGCGGGATGGGCTGCGGAACTGGGGGCAAAGGTTGCGCTTCTTCAGAAAGAGTCCACGGTCGTATCACAGGGTAATTGCGGATCCGCCATCATCAGATCGAGATCCACCGAAGCCGGTATAGCTAAGTGGATACATCATACAAACTCTCTGTGTGACTGGAGAGCTGATACTTCGCAGCTTAAGGCTTATGCCGAGCATTCCGAAGAAGCCATGATGTGGCTCTGGAACAGGGCAGGCATGACCGGAGAGACAGATTACGGTGACGGGAGCAAAGTAGACAGCAATACCGAAAGCTTCAGTCTTTTGAATGACGGAGAAGGATTCGGGGCTTTTATGTCCACCAGCGGAGATTTTACAGGCATCTGGAAAGACCGTGAAAACAGTTATGATTACGGCGAAGATCACTGCTATTTCTGGGCTCCGTGGTTTGGTCCCAAGCCTCTTAATGTGGGCAATGCCTTAAGAAAGGTCTTAGACAGGGTAAAGAAGGATAATCCCGGGCTTGAGACTTTCTTTTCAACGCCTGCCGTGGCTCTCATTAAGGAAAACGGCAGAGTATCCGGCGTCATAGGAAAAAATGCATCCGGAGAATATATCCGTTTTAACGCATCAAAGGCCGTGATCCTGGCAACGGGAGACTATACCAATAATCCCGCCATGGTTTCGCATTTCTGCCCCGATATATCAGATTTTGACAAAAAGCAGTTCGGAAAGACGGGAGACGGACATGTGCTTGCGATAAGTGCAGGTGCCGTGATGGAAAATCTCGGCCATACCAAAATGATGCATGATTTCGACTCCGCGCTCATGTGGGAGGAGCCTTTCCTGTATCTGAACATGAACGGCGAGCGATTTACCAATGAGTATACGGGCTTTGTCTATATGGGGAATATCCTTAAATTCCAGCCTTCCTATAAAGGTTCAATGCTCGATGCCGAGCACAGGGAAACAGGCTCAAAGGGCTGGTACTGTGCGATATACGATGATGACTATATGAACTGGCCGAAGGATGAATATGTCACTTCGCCCGTTCCGCCTGCAGTTATGCAGAAGTTCATACCGGGAGCAGTTGAAGATCCAAAGGGCGTGTTTAAGAATCTCATAGATCTCCACAGATGTGATACCCTTGAAGAACTTGCGGCAGAGCTTGATATCCCTTACGAAGCAATGAAGAGATCCGTGGACAGATACAATGAGCTCTGTGAAAAAGGCTGTGATACGGATTTCGGAAAGCCCGCAAAGTACATGCACAAGATCGAAAAAGCTCCTTTCTGGGGCGCAAGAAAGCATATCCGTGTATCCGCAGAGGTTTCGGGCGTTGTGATAAACGAAAACGCCCAGGCTCTCGACAAAAACGGAGAGGTCATACCCGGTCTTTACTGCGCAGGCAATCTCGGCGGTCCTTTCTACGGAGGAAACGATTATCCTTTCCACCAGACAGGGCTTTCTCTGGGGCGCTGCTATACCTTCGGAATGATAGCCGCAAAGCACGCACTCGGAAAACTCTGATGCGACACGGGGACGTCCCCGCGTTGCAAATTAATAAAGGTGGGTGTGATACGAAACGTGGGATTGATGCCCACGTTTCTTTGTTTTTGTGGTATAATAATTTAGATTATGCACTAACATAAAAAACGTTTTTTTGAGGGGAAAGTTTTTATGAGAAAAGGGCTGAAAACGGTAGCTGTCATACTGTCGCTTTCATTGCTTTTGTCTGTGACCGCATGCGGCAGCGGCACTGCGGATGTCGGCACAGAAGTCACTTCGGATATCACTGCGGATGTCACCGCAGATCCTCAGGGAGCCCAGGGTGATACGGTATCCGTAATCTATGAGAAAATTGATGATAACGGAAAGCCCATCAGTGATTTCGATGAGTTCGCAAACCGTGATATTTATGCCGGCTTTGTCGAAAACGGAAACGATACATATTCCGTAAGAAGAATTTCCCAGGATGCGGTAAATGATAGAGTCGAAGATATGCTGCAAAATACCGATCTTTCAACTCTTGATGAAAGTGACGGCCTGTATAAAGTGATCGTCATATACAGACAGATCACGGAAAATACCGGTGCCGAAGACAGGATGGAATACATAAAGGCTTATCTTGAGCCTGTAATGAACATCGAGACCCTTGATGATCTTTATGCGGTATACAGTGATGAAAGATATTTTTATCTGAGCAATATCTTACGTTTCAAGTGGAGACCGGATGATTACGGTGATACTTCTGTATATTTGAACCCATCGAACGTCTCTGTTATAGCTGATTCGTACCTGTCTTATCTGGATAATAAAGAGGATGATCCGTATTCCGCACTGGTCGGGAAATATTTTGATGCTTTGGGACTGTCTGATGAACGGGTAAGAGAGATCTGTGAAAATTCCCGTATCGCCGGAGAATATGCGGTCAGATGCATGAATGATTTCGAAAGCGCCGAAACCCTGTGGTTTTTACGGCAGCCGGTATTTGAAGAAGAATGCCCCGGTATGCCTCTTATGGACATTCTCAGAAACGTCGGAGGACTGGGGACTTCCTCCGAGATCCTGTGCTACAGGGATTATCCGAAGTTCTTAAGTGAACTTTATACTCCGGAGAATCTTCCCATACTGAGGGATGAGCTGCTGATCGGAGCAATATCTTTTTGCTTCTTTTTCTCGGGATTGGAAGAGCCTTCCGCGGATATGGATGAGATCAGACGCTACAATGCAACTGTGATCCTTAACAATTCCGCAGCAGATGTCATTTCTGCGGAGTATCTTAACAGATATGCAAAAGAAGGCACACTTGATGAAGCAAAAGCACTCTATGACGAACTGAAACAGGCCGCTGTCGACATAATTGAAGAAAATGATTTTCTTTCCGATGAAAGCAAGGCAACAGCCAAGCTGAAGGTTCAGAGGATGCATCTTTTCTTTGGCAGCAACGAAAGAACTTTCGATCTTTCGGATGTGGAACTGACAGATAACTGTGTTGAAAATGCTATCTCACTTATGACCTGTTACCAGAGGTTTCAGAGAAAACAGATCATATACAGGGATGAGGCCAGGTGTCCCACCTATATGAACATGCTGGAAGTAAATGCTTACTATTACCAGCAACTGAATGCCATCACTTTATCCGCCACATATCTTTGCGATGATGCATTCCAGAATGCGGGATCCTATGAAGAAAAGCTGGGCTATCTTTCCCATATACTCGCACATGAGATAGGACATGCCTACGATCCGCAATCAATGAATTATGACAGGCTCGGGTACTACGAACCATGGCTTTCTCCCGAAGAAAGCGAGGAATACAATTCACGGGTCCTGGCGCTGGCGGATTTTTATGACGGTATGACCACCGTAAACGGCAACACCATAGACGGACGCGGTGTACTGAGTGAAGCTGTCGCCGATCTTGTGGGAATGCAGCTCTGCCTTAAGGTCCTGTCGGAAAAAGAAAACCCCGATTACGACACCTTTTTCAGGAAGTTTGCATATGAAAGAGCGGTGCTCACAGACTCTGAAGGTGAGCTGTATTCGTTAGAGGAAGGTTATCTGCCCGATAAATACAGGATCGATTACACTCTCGCCATGTGTGATAAGTTATACGAGATATACGATATAGACGAAAGCAGTCCTTATTACGTCCCCAAAGATCAGCGGATAAGGATCATGTAACAGGTTGGCGGTAAATTGAGACAGGACGGTTATTATTTTTACAAAAAAAGAAAAAGATATTCCGGTGAAGGCTTCAGGGAACTCCTTTACTGGCTCATCGGGATATTTGTAAGTATCCTGCTGGCTTTTGTCCTGACATATTTTTTCGGGATGAGTACCGAAATGTGCGGTGATTCGATGGAGCCGGCGATAACGGACGGGCAGAGAGTGCTGGTGAACAGGTTCGTGTATAAGGTCTCACAGCCGAAACCCGGTGACGTTGTGCTGTTTCTTCCAAACGGCAATACTAATACAAATTATTCGGTAAAGCGTGTGGTCGCCGTTCCCGGTGACAGGGTATATATAAACGGCGGAGTGCTGTATGTCAATGACAGTCCATCCGAATATGTTAACGGACGCATTGCCGATCCCGGAATGGCATCTTCGGAGATCACGATAGGACAGGGTGAATTTTTCGTCATGAGTGATGATACCCTCGGGTTCGATGATTCAAGAAATGCAAATATAGGTCCGGTTGAAAGCAAATATATTCTCGGAAAGGTATGGATTGCACTTTCGGAAGGTGATTCCAAAATGCATCCTTTGTAAAATGGCAGGAAATGATTACGGCTGGTATCCCGGCCACATGACAAAATCAATAAGAGCTATCAGGGAAGAACTTAAGCTCGTGGACCTGTGCATAGAGGTCATAGACGCAAGAGTTCCCTTATCCAGCAGAAATCCCGACATAGACGGACTGGCTAAGGATAAATTCAGGCTGATAGTTATGAATAAATCCGATCTTGCGGATGAATCAAAGACGAAGGCCTGGTCTGATCATTTCAGATCTGTGGGTATCGAAACGCTTTCTCTTTGCGCTAAGGATAAAAAAGCATCCGATGCTGTGAAAAAAGCCGCCGTATCAGTCTGCAGGGAGAAGATCGAAAGAGATAAAAAGCGCGGTATCGTCGGAAGACCCATCAGGGCAATGGTATGCGGAATACCGAATGTGGG
The DNA here is from genome assembly GCA_946536155.1 of uncultured Lachnospiraceae bacterium. GTDB lineage: Bacteria > Bacillota > Clostridia > Lachnospirales > Lachnospiraceae > AC2028. The sequence goes on from CAMNEB010000025.1 coordinate 5,148, forward strand.
TAAATCCACTCTGATAAATACCATCACCGGAAAAGCACCGGTGAGGACCGGCAACAAGCCCGGTGTCACAAGGAACAATCAGTGGGTCAGGACAAATGCGGGCATTGATCTGCTGGATACTCCGGGACTTTTGTGGCCTAAGTATGAGGACAAGACCGTCGGTATGAAGCTTGCATCGATCGGATCTGTCAACGATCAGGTGATCAATCTGGTACAGCTTGCGGGTGAGAGCATAATCCTCATCGAAAAACTGTATCCCGGCCGTCTGAGTGAGAAATACAATGCTCCTGAGGATGCGGAACCTGCGGAGATCATACGCTGTGCGGGTGTAAGGAACGGCCTCATCTTAAAGGGCGGTGAGGTGGATGTTCAGAGAGCTTCCGAACTGGTCCTCAGCGACTTAAGGAGCGGCAAGCTCGGAAAAATCACTTTGGAGGAACCTTAGTTTAAATGAGCACTTCGAAAAATATGAGGAATAAGATATTAAAAGAGGCATTCAGCACAGCGCTGTATCTTCTTGCAGTCCTGGCTGTTACCGCATTTGTACTTAAATTTGTCGGACAGAGATCCGTTGTTGACGGCTCTTCGATGGTAGGAACTTTATATAACGGAGAGAGCGTTTGGGTTAATAAATTCAGATACAGATTTACGGATCCCGAAAGATTCGACATAATAGTTTTTCCGTACAAATATCAGGAGAATACATACTTTATCAAGCGTATAATCGGGCTTCCCGGTGAGACCGTAAGGATAGATGAAGAAGGCAATATCTATATAAACGGAGAGATACTTAAAGAGGATTACGGACTTGAGGTCATAAGACCGGAGAACAGGGGCATAGCGGCAGAAGAGATCACCGTGGGCGAAGGAGAGTATTTCGTCATGGGTGACAACAGAAACGATTCCATGGATTCAAGATTTCCCAACGTCGGAAACATCTCCGAAGACATCATTGTGGGAAAAGCCGTATTCCGCCTGTTCCCCCTGAGTAAATTCGGAGGTATCTACTGATGGAAAGCATATCCGGTATAAAAGAAATACTGCTTGAAACTCCGGATGAGAAGCTTCCGGATGTAATCGCATCCTTTGCTGGCGATGAAAGAGCCGGAGTAAAAAAACTTCTCGAAAATGCACAAAAGCGCTACGATAAGCTTCTTGCGGAGAAAAAGAGGATATATGCCCTCGGTGAATTTGAGAGAAGATATCCGGACCTTGAGTTCATCTGCGGCATAGATGAAGTCGGAAGAGGACCCTTTGCGGGACCGGTGGTTGCAGGTGCGGTCATACTTCCGAAAAACTGCGATATCCTCTATATAAACGATTCCAAGAAACTGTCCGAAAAAGTAAGGGAAAAACTTTATGATGAGATATCGGAAAAGGCCGTGAGCGCTGCCGTCGGTATCGTTGATGCCGCAAGGATCGATGAGATAAATATCCTTCAGGCAACATATGAGGCTATGAGAAAAGCTATCGCCGCTCTGAGTCATGTTCCGCAGATACTTTTAAATGATGCCGTGACCATTCCCGGTGTGGATATCGAGCAGGTTCCCATCATAAAGGGCGATGCAAAGAGCATATCCATCGGTGCGGCCAGCATCTATGCAAAGGTCACAAGGGACAGGATGATGGTCGAATATGACAGAATCTATCCCGGTTACGGATTTGCAAAAAATGTCGGATACGGTACAGCCGAGCATATAAAGGCTCTTAAGGAACTTGGCCCCTGTCCGATACACAGAAGAACATTCATACACGATCATATTTGAGGTGTTAAGGGCATTTGGGGCCCTTATACGGAGATTAAATGCCTGGTATAGGTGATGTTTTCCTCAATAACATAAAGAGTGTGACCTCCGCCGGACAGCAGATGCCATCTGCAGGTGACGGAGAGCAGATCCTTGCCTCCATGAAAAACGGAGAGACATTCTCTGCTAAGGTCGTAAGGGCTTCGGGCTCGGATGTTACACTGCGTCTTTCGGGAGGCGAGACGGTTAATGCCAGACTGTCGTCAAACATTGCCATCTCCGAAGGTCAGACTGTGTCCTTTGAGGTCAAAAACTCGGGATCTTCAATATCCATTTCACCGCTTCTCACAAATACTGCGACGGATATATCGGTCCTGAAAGCTCTTGAACAGGCATCTCTTCCGGCAAACAATGCGACCGTGAATATGACTTCCGAGATGATGAAGGCCGGTCTTTCCATAGACAAAAACTCCCTTCTCGCAATGTATGACAGTATCAGAAATCATCCTTCCGCAAATATTTCCGATATCGTCGACCTTTCAAGGCTTGGGCTTGAGCTTAATGAGGACAATCTTAAAAATATAGACAGTTATAAGAACCTTTCATACCAGATAGATCAGGGAATGCAGGACCTTGCGGCAAGAGTAGGCAGTGCTCTCATGGACCTTGTAAGGAGCGGTGATACTGATAATGCAGCAAAGATCATGAGCAGTATCCTGTCTGCTGCCATTGAGGGCTATGGTGAAGGTTCCGAAGGCGGGAATGTTACTTCCGTTCTTCAGGGTGATGGCACGGATGCCTCAAGAGTCGTTATTGCAGAAGATGCAGCGGTAGCCGGACAGGCTGAAAACACAGCTGCCGGGAGCGCACCTCAGGATGCCGCATCAAAGGCTATTGAGCTTTTAAAAGCTATGCAGCAGGGTCAGGACGCGGCCGCAGCACAGGGATCGGACCTTTCCGGAGTAAATTCGGAAAGCGCGCTTCATACTCAGGGCACTTTGACCGCTGAAGAAGCCATGGACCGTGTCATCTCTATGTACAGGGAGATAACGCAGGATCCGGATTATAAGCCGGATTCCGTCATGTCTCTTCTCAGGGATATAAACAGCCTTGCGGGCAATGTCTTAAACCGCGGAACGGATGCACTTAAAGAGCTTCTTTCCTCCGACCCTTTAAGAAAGCTTGCTTTTGACATGCTTAAGGATCAGTGGAGCATCTCACCCTCGGAGGTTGCTGACAAGGACAAGGTCGAATCTCTTTATAAGAGACTCACCTCCCAGATAAGGATGATCGCGGACGGACTCACTGCAGGAGGATTATCCGGTTCACCTGCTTTTAATGCAGCGGAAAACATCAGATCCAATGTGGATTTCCTGCAGCAGATAAATCAGATGTATGCATATATCCAGCTTCCGCTCAAACTGTCCGGAGGGGAGAATGCACACGGCGACCTGTATGTGTATTCAAACAGAAAAAATCTTGCCTCCGATTCTTCCGTCGTAACGGCATTCATGCATCTTGACATGGAGCATTTGGGCCCCGTGGATGTATATGTCTCGATGGATATGAGCTCAGGCGGCAGAGTCTCCACGGCTTTTACGGTTGCGGACGATGAGACGCTGGATCTTATCGGGAGCAATATACATCTTCTCAATGAGAGGCTCGCAAAGCGCGGATACGAGCTTAACTGTTCCATGAAGCTTAAAGGAGAAGACGATACTCCCGAAGAGGAAGCCTTAAATGACGGAGGCGTCAATCTGCTCCTTCTTAGGTCCGGAAATATCGGTTCCTCCGTGACTGCGGGTCAGAAATCCTTTGATGTGAGGGCATGATGGCTGAAGAGAGAAAAAAAGTAAAAACGGCGGTAGCCCTCGAATACGATCCGAATGATGAAGCCCCCAGAGTCATCGCATCCGGAAGAGGTGTTCTTGCGGATAAGATAATCGAAAAGGCTTCGGAGAACGATGTCCCTATTCACAGGGACGACAAGCTTGCCGATACTCTCGCAAGACTTGAGATCGGCGACCTGATCCCGCCCGAACTGTACGAGGTTGTGGCGGAGATACTGATTTTTGTTGATTCGATGGATAAGATCAAAAATAAGCTTTTATGACAAATAACCGGAAAACTGGTGCGGAACATGAAATGAAAGCCGCCGCTTATCTCGAACAAAAGGGGTACAGAGTGATCGGCCGCAATGTGAGGAACAGGTTCGGAGAGATCGATATCATATGTCTTTCCCCTGATGACTGCCTTGTGTTTGCCGAGGTTAAATACCGTAAGAACACGGATAAAGGAAGTCCTCTCGAAGCGGTCGGAGCAGGCAAGATCAGAAACATAAGCAAGGTGGCCGCGTATTACATAAGCGGACACAGGCAGTATTCAGATCACAGAATGAGATTCGATGTTATCGGGATATGCGGGGATGATGAGATTACGCATATAGAAAATGCATTTTATTATGTGGGGTAAATATGGCAAATATACTTGTATGTGATGACGACAAAGACATAGTGGGCGCTATAGAGATCTATCTCAAAGAGGACGGACATGTCGTATACAGCGCTTACAACGGAAAGGATGCTCTTTCCGTGCTTGAAAAAGAGGATATACAGCTTGTTATCCTCGATATCATGATGCCTGAGATGAACGGCATCGAGACTGCGGTGGAGATCAGGAACAACAGCTCCGTGCCCATAATCTTTCTGTCCGCCAAATCTGAGGAAGCGGACAAGATTCAGGGACTGAACGCCGGAGCAGACGATTATGTCACAAAGCCTTTCTCGCCTGCAGAGCTTGTGGCAAGGGTGCGTTCCAATCTCAGGAGATATACACTTCTGGGAAGCATCACCGAAGATAACGGACATATATACCGTGCCGGAGATCTCAGCATAAATGACGAGACCAAGACCGTGTCGGTTGGCGGAGAACAGGTAAAGCTGACACCGATCGAATATAATATACTGCTCCTGCTCCTCAAAAATAAGGGAACTGTTTTTTCGACGGACAGGATCTACGAGGCGATATGGAACGAGACCCCGATCGCCACGGACAACACCGTTGCCGTCCATATCAGGCATATAAGGGAGAAGATAGAGATCAATCCCGGACAGCCCATGTTCCTTAAAGTCGTATGGGGAGTCGGATATAAGATAGAAGATCTATGAACAGACATGTCATTCGTAAAATAATCCTGCATATATGCATGCACGTAACCGGTTTTCTTACGCTTTTCATACTGGCAGATATCATGTTCTGCAGCTATATCTCCGTTGATACCCTGTCGGGAGACGTCAGGTATGCGCTGGATCCTTTTCCCTCCGATGATTCGGATATGGACGAGATCATAACGGATATCTTTTCCAGACAGGCTTCGGATGTGCTCAGATACAATGCCTCCTGCGAGATCCTTGGGATAAGTGGCAGCGGCAGGAATCTGAATGTCAACAAGATGGTGGATCTTTCGGATTACTATCACGGCGTGAATTCCGTCAGTGTCAAATATTCTCTTTCGGATCTGATCAATCTGGGCAGAAGAGGGATCATCTATAATGAGCGGAACGTGAGTATCAATGATTTCGTTTATTATTTCGGAGATCCCATTTCCGCACAGAACTTTGCCCTTGATGAATACGGAAATCTCTATTTTAAGGGATTTATGAGCGTCAATAAGACCCAGACCTCTGACCCTTATTCGCTCCTGCCTGAAGATGTCATCATCGGTGAAGGAGAAGAGACCGTAAAGAGCGCCATGAGCGATCATGATCTTGCGGATCTTCTCCACATGGTGGTCGAATACTGCATAAGGGAGTATCCGGAATATGTACGCCTTTCATACTGGGAAGACGGTATCGTAAATGTCAGCTTCAAGGAGCCCATGCAGATAGCACCCAGACCGGGCAATCCCAACGGCATCAAATATCCTGCGGGCAACTGGGACGAGTATTTCATCTTCATCGATGAGCTCAAGACCGCATCGGAGATGTATTCCGAAGCCTATGAGGTTTACCGCAGGGGGTACAGCATATATGACGAAAAACCGATCAACCTTCTGTATGCCATCAGGACCAGGGATTCGAGAGGAAGGACCCGTGTATATACCAACAACAGCGAGAGCCTTCAGTATGATGATACGGCTCTGACAGAGCATTATTCGGATCATTCGTATTATCTGATCTGCTATTATGACGATCTTGAATATTCCACCCTGACGGATATCCCTGAATCGGTCCTTACGGATGTGATCAGATCCTATCCCGATATCTATCCCGACTATACTCGTGTCTGGATGTGCCTGGACAATACCTGTTCCGTGGGTGAGGACATATATTATGACCTGATCTACAGTTACAACGATGTAAAACAGCTTGCCAGATTTTTTACCATAGTCATCACCCTGCTCGTGATCGTATGGCTCGTGATCTTTGCATATCTGACATTTGTCACGGGAGTAAACGAGACCGACGGAAGCGATGAGTTCAGGATCTTCCCCCAGGACAGGATCTGGCTTGAGTTTATTGTGCTCCTGGCTCTGGCGGCATCGGTAGTGGGCAGGTTTTTCCTTACATATCTGCTCAGACTGGTGGATGAAAACTACTGCCATGTATCCGCTGCGGACGGAGGACCTTTCCGCAATGCCGGAATCTGGGCATATCTGGCCTTCGGTCTGTTCGGTTTATACCTGAGCATATTGCTGTCATTCTTTTTCTTTACCATAGTAAGAAGGATCAGGTCAGGCGTCCTGTATGAGTATTCCCTGGCAAAGAGGATAAAACAGCTCTTTGACTGGTTCGCTCTGACTCTTTCCGGAGGAGCGGGTGCAACGGCAACGGTGCTCATCCCCTATATTCTTTTCCTTATGCTGAACTGCATCGGAGTCCCGCTTGCTCTGTATATGTTAAATGTCAGCAAGCCGGTTTCGATCCTGATGATCGCCATAATCACCGTAGTTGACATATTTGTGGGAATAACGCTGTTTCTCATAACAGCCGAGAAAAAGAAGCTCCTTGACGGTATCGCCAGGATCCGTTCCGGAGATGCCGATTACAAGATCGATGCAGCGGACCTGAGGGCGGAAAACAGAAACCTTGCCGAGAGCATCAACAATATAGGCGAAGGTATCAAGAATGCTCTTGAAGCCTCCATAACCGAGGAACAGCTCCGCACAGAGCTCATCACAAACGTTTCTCACGACCTTAAGACGCCCATCACATCCATCATCAATTATTCCGAGCTCCTTAAGAGGGATAATGTGGATGAGGAAAAGAAAAAAGAATATCTGTCCATAATAAGTGATAAGTCCAAGAAACTTAAGAAACTCCTTGAGGATCTGCTGGAGGCATCGAGGCTTTCATCCGGAAAAGTTGATCTTCGTTTCAGACAGACGGATGTTTCGGAGCTTTTGAATCAGGCAATCGGAGAGTACAAGGACAGATTCGAGGCAAATAATCTCGAGATCATATGCTCCGATTTCCCCAGGACATTCATATATGCGGATGCCGGCTGCATGTGGAGGGTATTTGACAATCTCTTCGGAAACATATGCAAATACGCTCTCGAGGGCACCAGGATCTATGTGAATTTCAGTTCCTCTCTGGGAATGTGCGTTATCAGCATCAAGAATGTCTCCGCCGTAAAGCCCAGATACCAGGGTAACGAGCTTACAGAGAGATTTATCAGGGGTGATGAGAGCAGATCCGGGGACGGTTCGGGTCTCGGACTTTTCATCGCAAAGAACCTTACCGAGGCAAACGGGGGAACCTTTGACGTTGTAGTCGACGGTGATACTTTCAGCACTGTGATCAGGATCCCCGAGTTCAGTTTCGACCTTATACCGTGACAGATACACTGATCTGCTTTCTGTGGTATAATGCATAGACGTGTCCGTATACTTTATGTGACTTTATCAAAATTTTTTAAAAGGATTTACAAAAATGCCCAATATCGTAGAACTTGAAAACTCAATGCCCGTTGCACCCTTAAAGCTCATCGTTCACCCTTCTTTTGCTGGAAAGGGAGAGAAGATTAATTCCTATCTCGCTCTTTTCAGAAGGGATATCCATAACGATCTGGTAAAGAACGATCCCGCTTTCCAGGGCTATCAGATGGATGATTACAAGCTGGATTTCCAGATCCCCAGATTCGGAAGCGGAGAGGGAAAATGCGTTCTGAATGAGTCTGCAAGAGGCAAGGATGTATTTATCCTCGTGGATGTATGCAACCACTCCATAACCTACAATATGAACGGTTATGAGAACCATATGTCTCCTGATGATATCTATCAGGATCTTAAGAGGATCATTGCGGCGATCGACGGAAAAGCGGCCAGGATCAATGTCATCATGCCCTTCATGTATGAGGGAAGACAGCACAGGAGAAACGGCCGTGAGTCCATGGACTGCGCATACATGTTAAAGGAACTCCATGATATGGGCATGGTCAATTTCATAACCTTTGACGCACACGATCCCAGGGTCCAGAATTCCATCCCTTTAAGCGGATTCGACAACTTCATGCCTCCTTATCAGTTTATCAAGGCTCTTCTTACGAACGAAGAAGACCTGATCGTTGATGAAGAGCATATGGTGGTCATCTCTCCCGATGAGGGCGCACTGGACCGTGCCATATATTTTGCGACTGTCCTCGGCCTCAATACCGGTACATTCTACAAGAGACGTGATTATACGAAGATCGTAAACGGCAAGAACCCCATAGTTGCCCATGAATTCCTCGGAGATAATATCGACCGCAAGGATGTTGTCATAATCGATGACATGATCTCATCCGGCGGAAGCATCATAGATACCGCGCGCAAGATCAAATCTATGAATGCGAGACGCGTGTTTATCTGCACCACCTTCGGTCTTTTCACCGAGGGACTGGGTATTTTCGATGAAGCGTATGAGAAGGGATATTTTGACAGGGTCATAACCACCAATCTCACATACCTTCCTCCCGAGATCTATGACAGGCCTTATTTCATCGAAGCCGATATGTGCAAATTCATAGCTTCCATCATAGATTTCACCAATCATGATTCTTCCATGGCAAATGTAATGGACAATACCCAGAAAATGCATGCCATACTCGAGAATTATAATGCGAGAAAGAATTTCGAACTGTAGGAGACCGCGGTGGGAAAGGGTCATCGGATCAAAAGTGTAAATAAAGGTTCTATTGCAGATTCGCTGGGCATTTTGCCCGGCGATATTGTAATTAAGATAGATGACAGCGAGATAGAGGATATCTTTGATTACCAGTTCCTGACGCTCACGGATAATCTCGTGCTGACTGTTCTCCGGGATGATGAGGAATGGGAGTATGAGATAGAAAAAGGCGAGAACGAAGACCTTGGTCTGGTGTTTGAGAACGGCATGATGGACAATTACAGGAGATGCTCCAATAACTGCATTTTCTGTTTTATCGATCAGATGCCGCCCGGGATGAGGGAAACCCTGTATTTTAAGGATGATGATTCCCGTCTTTCGTTCCTGCAGGGTAATTATATAACTCTTACCAATCTGTCGGAAAAGGATCTGAACAGGATCAGGACTTACAATCTTTCTCCGGTCAACATCTCGATACATACCATGAATCCTGAACTCAGATGCAGGATGCTCGGGAACCGCTTTTCCGGATCTTCCCTTAAGAAACTGGATTTTCTTGCGGAGAGCGGCATTGAGATGAACGGTCAGATAGTTCTCTGCAAAGGGATAAATGACGGCAAAGAGCTTGAATTTACCATCCAGGAGCTGATGAAATACATACCTCATTTCCGCTCCGTTTCGGTGGTGCCTGTGGGTCTGACCAAATTCAGGAACGGTCTCTATCCCATGAAGACATACGGAAAAGAGGACAGCGGCGAGGTCATCGATATAATCGAAAAATACCAGAGGATCTGCTTTGAAAAGTATGGGATCCATTTTGTTCATGCGAGCGACGAGTGGTACATAAATGCCGGCAGGGAATTTCCGGAGGAGGAAAGATATGACGGTTATCTCCAGCTTGATAACGGCGTGGGGATGATGAGATCCTTTCTCACCGAGGCTTCGGAACAGATAGAGAAGAGAAAAAAGGACGGTACTTTCTCCTCGTTAAAAAATCACAGAAAGATAACCCTTGCCACCGGCAAACTTGCTTTTTCATCGATCTGCTCCATTGTAAACCTGATCTGCAGGGAAAGCGGAATGCTTGAAATAAATGTCATACCCATCAGAAACGATTTTTTCGGTCCTACCATCACCGTTTCCGGCCTTATCACGGGGCAGGATATAATAGCCCAGTTAAAAGGACTCGACCTCGGTGAAGAGGTCCGGCTTCCGGAGAACTGTGTAAGAGCAGGAACCGAGATTTTGCTTGATGACATCACGGTTTCGGACATCTCACGCGCTTTACAAGTAAAGGTAGTTACGATAAAATCAAATGGTTATGATTTTGTTGATTCCTGCATAGGTATCGGCTGATTTTTTGAAATGAGAATGATATGAGTACCAGACCCATTGTTGCCGTTGTAGGCAGGCCGAATGTCGGAAAATCCACGCTCTTCAACGCTCTTGCGGGGGAGAGGATATCCATCGTAAAGGATACTCCGGGAGTTACGCGTGACAGGATCTATGCCGACGTTACATGGCTGAATTATAATTTTACACTTATAGACACCGGCGGTATCGAACCCGAGTCAAAGGATATCCTCTTAAGCTCCATGAGGGATCAGGCTCAGATAGCTATCGATACGGCTGATGTCATTTTGTTTGTCGTAGACGTAAAGACCGGACTTCAGGATTCCGATTCCGGTGTTGCTTCCATGCTCAGAAAGTCCGGAAAGCCCGTTGTTCTTGTGGTGAACAAGGTTGACTCCTTCGAGAAGCAGGAAGCGGATATATACGAATTCTACAACCTGGGCATAGGCGATCCCTATCCGGTTTCCGCTACGCAGCTTCTCGGATTCGGCGATCTTCTCGACAGAGTTGTCAGCTTCTTCCCCGAAGAGACCGCAGAGAAGGAAGAAGAGGATATTCCAAAGGTCGCTGTCATCGGAAAGCCCAATACCGGAAAATCCTCGCTCATCAATAAGCTTCTGGGTGAGAACAGACTAATAGTATCGGATATCGCAGGCACCACCAGGGATGCGGTGGATACAAGGGTCAGATTCGGCGATAAGGAATATATATTCATCGATACTGCCGGACTCCGCAGAAAGAACAAGATAAAAGACGACCTTGAGCACTATATGATAGTCAGGACTGTCGGCGCCGTTGAAAGAGCGGATATCGCTGTTCTTGTCATAGATGCAACCGAGGGGGTTACGGAACAGGATGCGAAGATCGCCGGCATCGCTCATGACAGAGGCAAGGCCGTCGTCATTGCCGTCAACAAATGGGATGCCGTTGAAAAAGACGACAAGACCATTTACAAGTTTACAGAAAGTGTCAGGAACACCCTTTCTTTTATGCCCTATGCGGAGATCGTCTTTATCTCGGCTATGACGGGACTGAGACTTTCCAAGCTCTATGAGACCATAGATATCGTAAGGGAGAGCCAGGATAAGAGGGTCGGAACCGGTGCTTTGAACGAGATACTTGCGGAAGCCGTTGCCATGCAGCAGCCGCCCAACGATAAGGGAAAGTTTTTGAAGCTCTATTACATGACTCAGGTTGCTTCGAGGCCGCCGACGTTTGTCATCTTTGTAAACGACAAGGAACTTGCCCATTTTTCCTATATCAGATATATAGAGAATCAGGTAAGGGATACCTTCGGCTTCAAGGGAACGCCTCTTAAATTCATCATAAGGGAGAGAAAAGGGGAATAACATGGCTCGTTTATGGAGTTTTTTGATAGGATATGCCCTCGGTCTCATACAGACCGCATTCATAGTCGGAAAATGTAACGGCATCGATATAAGGAATTACGGAAGCGGCAACTCCGGAACCACCAATGCGCTCAGAGTCCTGGGCACCAAGGCGGGGCTGATCGTCTTTGCGGGAGACATGCTCAAGGCGATTGTCGCATCCGTCATTGTCCGTTTGACATTCGGCAGCATGTATCCCGAACTCAAGCATCTGCTCATCATATACAGCGGAGCGGGATGCGTTCTCGCACACGATTTTCCTTTCTATATGAAATTCAAGGGAGGGAAGGGTATCGCCGCAACCGGCGGTACCATAATCGGATTTGATTTTTCGTTCTTTTTCACGGGACTTATGTATTTCTTTGTTCCCTTTCTGCTTACGCATTATGTCAGTCTCGGTTCTCTGATTCTCTATGCCGGATTTTTCATCCAGCTTGTCATCACAGGTCAGATGAATCTCTTCGGTGTGTTTGACGGCGTTTCACAGGCAACCCTTAACGAGATCTATATCATCGCGGGTCTGCTGATGCTGCTTGCTTACTGGCAGCACAGGTCGAATATCGTCAGGCTCATTAAAGGCGAGGAGAGGAAAACCTACCTCGGCAAAAAGAATGATTCCGGAGTTCCCAATATAAATAAAAAGGAGAATGCTGATGGCTAAAATCACAGTACTTGGCGGAGGAACCTGGGGGATAGGTCTCACCATCCAGCTGGCTTCTTCCGGAAACGATGTCACTGTCTGGTCCGCACTTCCTTCCGAGATCGAAATGCTCGAACAAAACCATGAGCATAAGATGCTTCCCGGAGCAAAGATCCCTGACAGTGTCAAGTACACTCTTGATGACAAAGAAGCCGTTACAGACAGGGATATCCTGGTGATGGCGGTGGCCAGTTCTTTTACCAGGAAAACAGCGGCAAGGCTTGCCCCCTTCATCAAAGACGGACAGATCATAGTCGATGTTGCAAAGGGCATAGAAGAGGGAACGTTAAAGACTCTCTCGGAGCAGATCCTCGATGAGATCCCCTCTGCGGAGGTCTGCGTACTTTCCGGACCCACCCATGCCGAAGAAGTCAGCAGATTCATGCCCACTACCATCGTTGTGGCATCGCATAAAAAAGAGATCGCCAAGTATATCCAGGATGTTTTCATGACCGATACCTTCAGAGTCTATACAAGCTCTGACGTAAAGGGTGTGGAACTCGGCGGTTCTCTTAAAAACGTAGTTGCTCTTGCCGCAGGTATCGCGGACGGACTCGGATACGGAGATAATGCCAAGGCCGCGCTCATAACAAGAGGCATAGCGGAGATCTCAAGACTCGGTGTCGAGATGGGATGCAGGCCCGAGACCTTCAGCGGACTTACCGGAATGGGAGATCTTATCGTCACCTGTGCGAGCATGCATTCGAGAAACAGAAGATGCGGCATACTCCTCGGGCAGGGCAAGACTCTGGCAGAGGCACAGGCTGAGGTCGGAATGGTCGTTGAGGGTATCTTCAGTGCCAAAGCCGCAATTGAACTCGGTAAAAAATACAATGTATGTCTTCCCATCATCGAGCAGGTCAATCAGGTCCTCTTCGAAGGAAAAAATGCGGGTGATGCGGTGAAGGAGCTTATGCTCAGAGACAAGAAGGATGAACTAGATGGATAAATTCGAAGGTACAAAAGGATACGTTGCAAGTCCCGAACTGATGGACTCGGTCAATATCGCCATAGCTCTTAAAAAGCCGCTCCTCATAAAGGGAGAGCCCGGTACGGGAAAGACCATGCTGGCACAGTCCGTTGCCGATGCTCTGGGCAAAAAGCTTATAATCTGGAATATCAAATCCACCACCAAGGCCCAGGACGGTCTCTATATGTACGATACAATACAGAGACTCTATGACGGTCAGTTCGGCGAGGGCGGTGTCGATGATATAGCTCACTATATCAAGCTCGGCAAGCTGGGCGAGGCTTTTGACAGTGACGATCAGGTCGTTCTGCTCATTGATGAGATAGACAAAGCTGATCTTGAGTTCCCCAACGATCTTCTCTGGGAGCTTGATCAGATGGAATTCTATATAAACGAGACAAAGAGGACCGTAAAGGCGAAGCACAGACCCATCGTCATCATCACATCGAATGCCGAGAAGGAGCTTCCCGATGCATTCCTCAGAAGATGCATATTCCATTACATAGAATTCCCCGGAAAAGAACTCATGGAAGAGATCGTAAGGGTTCACTTCCCGGATGTCGAAGAACATCTCCTTAATGAAGCCATGGATGTGTTCTACCAGATAAGGGATATAAGGGATATCAGGAAAAAGCCTTCAACCTCAGAACTTATCGACTGGATAAACGCTCTTCAGATCGGTGGGATTCCTTACGGACAGATCAAGGCAAGGCTTCCTTTTATAGGAGTTGTTGTCAAAAAAGACGAGGACCTGGAGCAGACTACCCACTATAACTTCACCTAGAGATGTTTCTGAATTTTTTTGAAAGCTTAAGAAAACACGGGGTCCATGTCACTCTCGGCGAGTGGCTGGATCTGATAAATGCACTGGACAGCGGGCTCATTGGCGGCCAGCTATCCAGGTTTTACTATGGCGCAAGGATGATCCTTGTAAAGAGTGAGACCGATTTTGACAAGTACGACGAAGCGTTTGAAGAATGCTTCAAGGCAGTAAAGAAAGACACCGAGATCGGAACGGAGATGCTCAGATGGCTCGATAAATCGGACCTTATGCAGCTTGCCGAGATGGAGGCGAGAGATCACCTGAACAAGATGGAGGGTGAGGGCATCATCATTGACAAGGACGATGTGGAGCAAAAGTTCAAACAGCGTCTGAAGGACCAGGATTCCGAGCACAACGGCGGTTCTTTCTGGATAGGCACCATGGGCAAGACCTCCTTCGGAAATACCGGCGGAAATATAGGCGGCGTAAGAGTCGGGGGAATGACCGGATACCAGTCCGCATTTGCGGTCTTAGGCGCAAGGAAATACCGTGATTTCCGTGATGACAGAGTTATGACGAACCGTCAGTTCCAGCTGGCATTCAGAAGACTCAGACAGTTTTCTTCGAGGCTTGATACTCCCGAAAGAGAACTGGATATTGATAAGACCGTCGATGAAACCTGCAATCAGGGCGGAGTT
>CAMNEB010000026.1 GCA_946536155.1 uncultured Lachnospiraceae bacterium
CCGGTTTATTTCTTATCGCCGAGACCGAGCTTTGAAGCTGCCTTTTTAAGATCGTCGATATCGTTTATACCGTTATCCTTTGCAAGCTTCTTAAGGTCCTCTATGTTGTTGATGCCGGCAGCCTTTGCGGCTTTCGCAAGATCGTCCACCGATTTGATGCCGGTGATCTTTGATGCTGCGTCAAGGTCCTTAAGATCTACTTTTCCGTCTCCGTTAAGATCGAGAATACTTTTTTTGTCTGCCATGATAGCCTCCTTAAAAATGTTTTTTTCGCTGTCCTGATCGTGATATCAGTTTTACGGATACCACATTTATGTGCTGTGTATTTGCGATGTGCGGCTTTTGTTTAAGATCCTGCGTTTTTACTGCGCACTGCCTTCCCTGATCTTGCGTTTAGCCGCTTCGAGCATAAGCTTGATTCGGTTTAACTGGTTGACCTCGGATGCACCGGGATCGTAATCGATTGCTACGATGTTGGCTCCGGGATTGGCATGTCTGATGGCTTTTATGACGCCCTTTCCTACAACGTGGTTAGGGAGACATGCAAAGGGCTGACAGCATACGATATTGGGAACCCCGCTGTGGATCAGCTCTATCATCTCGCCTGTCAAAAACCATCCCTCACCGGTCTGGTTGCCTATGGATACTATGGGCTTCGCATATTCTGCGATGGTCTTTATGGGTACGTAAGGAGCAAAGTGCTTTGACTTTCTGTATTCTTTGTCACATACGCCTCTTAAGGGATGTTCGACCGCCCAGATACCGAGATTGCATATGCGCTTGGTCTTCTTGCTCATTCCCAGCTCATCGGCCTTATAGACCTGATTGTAGAAGCAGTAGAGCATGAAGTCCATAAGATCCGGTACCACTGCCTCGGCGCCTTCCGCTTCGAGCAGTTCCACCAGATGGTTGTTTCCGGAAGGAGAGTATTTGACGAGTATCTCGCCGACTATTCCGACTCTGGGCTTTACGAGTTTTTCATCAATGGGGATGCTGTCAAAATCCCTTATGATCTGTCTGCACATCTTATGGAACTTGAAGATGTTCGGCTTCTTTTTGGTTGAAAGGAAATCCTGACAAATCTTCAGCCATTTTGCATGGACGGCATCGACGGATCCTTTCTCAAGCTCGTAGGGACGCATCCTGTAGACGCATCTCATGAATGTATCCCCAAACACCGCACCGAGAGCTGCTCTGTAGATCATATCGGCGTTGATGACAAATCCGGGATTCACCTCTATGCCGCCTAAGTTCAGTGAGATGACGGGTATCTGTTCCATTCCGGCTTTCCTGAGAGCTCTTCTGATAAATCCGATGTAGTTGGTCGCCCTGCATCCGCCTCCTGTCTGGGAGATGATGAGCGCGGTCCTGTCGGGATCATATTTTCCGGATTCCATGGCCTGCATGAGCTGCCCTACAACAAGAAGGGAAGGATAGCAGGCATCATTGTTTACATATTTGAGACCGATGTCGATGGCGTGTCTGTCGCTGTCGTTTAGTACGACGAAATTGTAGCCTGCGGATCTGAATGCGGGCTCGAGCACATCGAAATGGATGGGTGACATCTGCGGGCAGAGGATGGTGTAGTTCTTCCTCATCTCCTCGGTGAACTTGACCTTCTCGATGTTTGTGGGTCTTGTGACATGGGTCTTTCCCTGCTGCTCCCTTACCTTGATGGCGGAGAGAAGGGATCTTATACGGATCCTTGCGGCACCTAAGTTGTTGACCTCATCGATCTTGAGACATGTATAGATCTTCTCGGAACCCGAGAGTATGTCATTTACCTGGTCCGTCGTAACGGCATCGAGTCCGCATCCGAAGGAGAAGAGCTGGATTAGATCGAGATTATCGACGGTCCTTACATATGATGCGGCGGCATACAGTCTTGAGTGGTACATCCACTGATCCATTACTATGAGAGGCCTGTCCACTTTTCCGAGATGTGAGATGGAGTCTTCGGAAAGAACAGCTATGTCATAGGATGTGATGAGATCGGGGATTCCGTGATTGATCTCGGGATCGATATGATAAGGACGTCCTGCGAGGACTATGCCGTGCTTTCCGGTCTCTTTTAAGTATTCGAGGGCTTTCTCGCCTTCTCTTCTGACATCTTCCCTTGTCTTTGCGAGTTCATCCCATGCAGCATCGATGGCACTGTCTATCTCTTCGTGTGAGATGGTCTCGAATTCTTTTCTGAGGGCATAGGAAATGGTCTTCTTAGAGGAGAAGTTCATGAAAGGATTCTTGAAAACAACTTCGCCCGATGTGATGGATTCCACATTGTTCTTGATGTTCTCGGAATAGGAAGTGACAATGGGGCAGTTGTAGTGGTTGCCCGCATCTTCGAATTCCTTTCTCTCATAGAAAAGAGCGGGATAGAAGATGAAGTCCACATTCTGCTTTATCAGCCACTCGATATGACCGTGTGATATCTTTGCGGGATAACACTCGGACTCCGAAGGAATGGATTCGATACCGAGTTCGTAGATCGCTCTTGTTGATGCGGGAGAGAGAACGACTCTGTATCCGAGCTTTGTAAAGAAGGTGAACCAGAAAGGGTAATCCTCATACATGTTGAGGACTCTGGGGATTCCAACGGTGCCTCTGGGCGCATCGTTTAATTCGAGAGGAGTATAGTCGAATACTCTCTTTAGCTTGTAATCGTAAAGGTTGGGTACACCTGTCTTGTTCTTGACTCCGCCGATGCCTCTTTCACATCTGTTGCCGGAGATGAACTGTCTGCCGCCGGTGAATCTGTTGATGGTGAGTCTGCAGGCGTTGGTACAGCCCTTGCACTTTGTCATGGATGTGGTGAACTCGAGATTAATGATGTCGTCAAGCTCGAGCATGGAGGAAAGATATCCTTCCTCGAAGCGGTCCCTTGCTATGAGAGCGGCACCGAACGCACCCATGATACCTGCGATATCAGGTCTTATGGCTTTGCAGCCCGCGATATTTTCAAACGCTCTCAGAACGGCATCGTTGTAGAATGTGCCGCCCTGTACGACGATGTTCTTTCCAAGCTCTGCGGCATCGGATACTTTGATGACCTTAAAGAGTGCATTCTTTATGACGGAGTAAGCAAGTCCCGCGGAGATGTCGGCAACGGAAGCGCCTTCCTTCTGGGCCTGCTTTACCTTGGAGTTCATGAAGACAGTGCACCTTGTTCCGAGATCGATGGGATGGGGAGCAAAGAGAGCTTCCTTTGCAAAATCCACAACGGAGTAGTCCAGGGATTTGGCGAAGGTCTCGATGAAGGATCCGCATCCCGATGAACATGCTTCGTTCAAAAGGACAGAATCAACTGTATTGTTTTTTATCTTGATGCACTTCATGTCCTGACCGCCGATATCGAGTATGCAGTCGACGTCGGGATCGAAGAATGCTGCGGCTCTGTAGTGCGCGACGGTCTCAACTTCACCGTCATCAAGGAGAAATGCCGATTTAAGGAGCGCCTCTCCGTAGCCTGTTGAGCAGCTTCTTGAGATTTTTGTCCCCGCAGGGAGTTTTTCTTTTATCTCTTTTACGGCTCTTATTGCGGTCTTTAAGGGGCTGCCGTCATTTCCCGAATAGAAGGAATAGACGAGTTTGCCTTCCGAGTCCACAAGTGCGATCTTGGTGGTGGTGGAACCGGCATCGATACCCATAAAGACGCGGCCTGTCACATTTGAGAGGTCGCCTTTTACGACGCAGGCTTTTTCGTGACGCGCTCTGAACTCGTCATAATCTTTGGTGTCTGCAAAAAGAGGCTCCATCCTGGCAACTTCGAACTCCATCTTGATGGGGACGGAGAGCTTGTTCTTCATCTCTTCGAGGGAATAGGAAACATCACCCTCCGTGCAGAGAGCGGAACCGATAGCCGCAAACAGGTGGGAATTTTCTGTGTTCATTATATGTTCATCATCAAGTTTTAAGGTCCTGATGAACGCTTTTTTGAGTTCGGGTAAAAAGTGGAGCGGTCCGCCGAGAAATGCCACATGTCCTCTTATGGGCTTTCCGCATGCAAGACCCGATATGGTCTGATTGACAACGGCCTGGAAAATGGAAGCCGCAAGGTCTTCCTTGGTCGCGCCTTCGTTGATCAGGGGCTGGATGTCGGTCTTTGCAAAAACTCCGCATCTTGCGGCGATGGTATAGAGAGAGGTGTAGCCTTCCGCGTATTTGTTGAGGCCTGCTGCATCCGTCTGCAGAAGGGAAGCCATCTGATCGATGAATGATCCCGTACCCCCGGCACAGATACCGTTCATCCTCTGTTCGGCATTACCGTTTTCAAAATAGATGATCTTCGCATCCTCACCGCCAAGCTCTATGGCTACATCGGTTCCGGGACAGAGCATCCTCAGGGATGTGGAGACCGCTATGACCTCCTGGGTAAAGGGTACGCCTAAATGTTTGGCAAGCGTAAGACCGCCGGATCCCGTGATCATGGGATAAATGGTCCTGTTGCCAAGTTTTCCGTAAGCATCGTTTAAAAGAGAAGAGAGAGTCTCCCGGATCTTTGCAAAATGCCTTTTGTAATCGGAGAAAAGCAGCTTTCCCTCTTCGTCTATAAAAGCGACTTTGACAGTGGTGGATCCGATATCGATACCGAGTCTTGCGCTGTTTCCCGCCGCCTTATTGTCTGTGATATTAGAACCTGTCATCTTAAAACCTCAAATTCCGGTATACATTTAACCAAACAATTATAGATTCTCCGGGGGGTAAAAGCAACCGGAACAGGGGTTAAAAATATTATGCGGGTAGATTTCCGGACAAAAGATTTAAGCCTTTTTCATTAATGCTTTATTAATATTGTATTAATGTTCCCAAAAGCCCGAAAAATAAGGATTTAAACGGTATGTCAGGCAGACCCTCCCGCCTTGTTTTGAAAGGGGAAAAATGCTAAAATATACAGGATTTTGGAGTTTTTTAAGGAGATTTATATTTTGAGTAATTTTGAGAAGAGATTCCGCAAGTATGCGGTGCCTAACCTTACGCTCTGGCTTATCCTGGGATATGCGATAGGTTATATCATACAGATGACGAACGACACCTTTCTGTATTACCTTGCCCTGGATCCCTACAAGATCCTTCACGGGCAGATCTGGAGGCTGATCACCTGGATCATCATCCCTCCTTCATCGAGCAGTCTTCTGTTCGTACTGCTGATGCTGTGGTGCTGCTACATGATAGGAAATGTCCTTGAGAGGACGTGGGGTACCTACAGATATAACCTGTTCATCCTTACAGGTATCGTCATAACCGCGGTCATGTCTTTTGCGTGCCTGGGATTTATGTACCTGACAAATCCCGCAGATATGATAGAAGCCTATGAAAACGGCGGCTATATCTTCAGCGGATACCTCTGGTATGGCTTCAGCACCTACTACATCAATGTATCGATCTATATAGTCTTTGCCCTTACCTATCCGAACGATATAGTCAGGCTGTATTTCATCATCCCCATCAAGATGAAGTGGCTTGCCGTCATCGACCTCATCTATATGGGATATATCCTCATCTTCGGAGGCACCGTGGACAGATTTGCTGTGGTGGGAGCTCTTCTTAACTGCCTGATCTTTTATCTGGCAAATATCAGGGGCATCGCTCTTTCACCGAAGCAGATCCACAGGAAGAACCAGTTCAACAAGAGCTACAAGAGCGGCATGAACGGATCGTATCAGGGTCATGCCTTCCGTGAAGCCGATCCTTCCAAAGCACCTAAGATGGGACATTTTCAGGAAAAACCCAGACATAAATGCTGCATATGCGGGAAGACCGATATAACGGATCCCGATATGACATTCAGATATTGTTCCAAGTGTGCCGGCAATTATGAGTACTGCCAGGTTCACCTGTTCCAGCACACTCACGTAAAGGGATAAACAATGGATAAAGAAGTACTGTTCGGAAAGACTCTCGAGGAGCTTCGAAGGAAAGCAGCTCTTCAGGGGGGATTCATAGATAAGAATGATATAGACGAGATGCTCGCTCCTCTTGAGCTCGATGAGGAGAAGACCGCAATGGTCTACGACTATCTGAAGGGCAGGGGCATCAGATGGGAGATCAGGATCTCCGAAAACGGAATAGGCGCCGGCGAGATCGCAGATGACGGCGGAGTGACCCTTTCCGAGAAGGAGGCGGTCCTTTCGGAATTTGCCCTTGATGAGACCGATACGGACTATCTCAGCATGTATATGGATGAGCTGGATGCGCTTCCCGAGTATTCCGACGGAGAAAAAAGAGCATTTACCATATCGGCCATGGCGGGGGATAAGTCCTCCTGCGAGAAACTGATAAATATCTATCTTAAAGATATCGCCCAGATCGCAAGGATATATACGGGACAGGGAGTCCTGATAGAAGACCTCATCGGAGAAGGCAATGAAGCTCTGGTAAGAGGCGTTACACTGCTCGATTCCCAGGAAAAGCCCGAAGACTGCGAAGGGTTTCTGATAAAACTTGCGATGGATGCGATGGAGGAGCTCATAGGAGATGCCTCCAAAGCTGAGGGCACCCAGGACAAGATCCTCGAGAAGACGAACAAGGTCTATGACAAGGCCATGGAGCTTGCCGAGTCCCTCGAGAGAAGAGTAACGGTAAAAGAGGTTGCGGAATTTGCCGGTATCTCCGAGAAGGCGGTCAAAGAAGCCATGGAGATCAGCGGATACCGAATCGAAGTCATAGAGGATTACAGAGAATCGTGACCAGACAGATATATGAAGATTATAAGTATTTCCTTCAGGATGCGGGGTCGTTTTTTGTGGGCTCCAAGTATTCGCTGAAGGAGATAACATCGAACGAAGATATTCTTTTCAAATTCAGGAAAGTGATATCCGAGAGTGTCATCCCCCATTTTTCACCGGATGATACCCTCGAGACCGTTCTGTACTACCTTGATAAAGAGAATTTTGTTTTCCAGATCTTTAAGCAGATGAATGCGGAAGTCAGGATAAGCGTCAAAGAAGAGAAGAAAAAGCTCTTCGGAGGCAGCGAAGAGGTATACAGGACAAAATACGTTAAAATAACGGAATTTGCAGGGATGACTCCCGAAGAAAAGGAAAAAAGAGGAGTGCTGGTACAGGAACTCAAAGGCAGTAAACTGGCGCTTCTTACAGTGTGATCATAAGGAGATCTTTTATGGAACTTGAACAGCTTAAAAGCTATGAGATATTGGAAAAATACGACCTGAAGGATATTGCTTCAACAGGTTACCGCATGAGACACAAAAAGACCGGAGCAAAGGTTGCCGTCATCGCAAACGATGATGAGAACAAGGTCTTTTCCATCGCATTCAGGACACCACCTTACGATTCGACGGGTGTTGCCCATATCCTGGAACATTCCGTGCTGTGCGGTTCGAAGGAGTTTCCCCTGAAGGATCCGTTCATCGAACTTGCAAAGGGATCGCTCAATACATTCTTAAATGCAATGACATTCCCCGACAAGACCGTTTACCCCATCGCCTCCACAAACGATGCGGATTTCAGGAATCTCATGCATGTTTACCTGGATGCGGTTTTCTACCCCAATGTCTACAGGAACGAGAGCATCTTCAGACAGGAAGGATGGCATTATGAGTATGACGAGGAGGGAAAGCTCGTCATAAACGGTGTCGTCTATAACGAGATGAAGGGAGCCAGGTCTTCGGCTGAGGATATCATATCTTCAGAGTCTCTGTATTCTCTTTTCCCGGATACATCATACGGAGTTGATTCCGGCGGTGATCCCGATTTCATCCCCGGTCTTACTTATGAGGCATTCCTTGATTTCCACAGAAGGTATTATCATCCTTCAAACAGCTATATCTATCTTTACGGAAACGGTAATATGGCTGAGGATCTTGAGTTTATCGACAAAAAATATCTCTCCGCTTTCGAGCCTCTTGAGATCGATTCCGAGATAAAGCTCCAGGCTCCTTTTTCGCAGCCTGTAAGGGTGATGAAGCAGTGCCCGCTCTCTGAGGGTGAAAATGCCGATGAGAACACATTTTTCTCTGTAAACTATGCATTTGAGGACGGTCTCGATCTTGTTACGAGGCTCGCCTTCGATGCAATGGATTATGCACTTGTTGCCCATCCCGGAGCACCTCTCCGCAAGATACTGATAGAGCAGGGAGTAGTCAAGGATGTGTACGGACGCTTTGAGACGTCTCTCAGGCAGCCCATGTATTCGATATACGGCAAGGATGCTCCCATGAGCATGGAGACCAGGTTCGGACAGATAGTCACCGAGACCATAGAGAGCGTAGCCAAAAAGGGCTTTGACAGAAATGCACTCAGAGCCGCCATCGATTCCGAGGAATTCCGTTACAGGGAGGCCGATTTCGGTAGATATCCCAAGGGTCTCATGTACGGACTCAATATGTTTGATTCCTGGCTGTATAACGATGAGAGGATATTTGACTATGTGGAGGCATCCGAAAGCTTTGCCTTCCTTCGTGAAAATATCGATACGGGCTATTTTGAAAAGCTCCTCCGCAAGTATTTTATCGGCAACAAGCACAGAAGCTATGTATGCGTAAGACCCACGGAAGGAGTGCTCGAGAGGAAGGAAAAGGAGCTCCGCAAAAAACTGGATTCTCTGCAGGCATCTCTGTCTGAGGCGGAGAAAAGCAGTATAGACTATATCGTGGCGGGGCTTGAGAAGTTCCGCGATACTCCCGATACCGATGCCGCCATAAGATCGCTCCCCATGCTGAAGAGATCCGACCTTAAGAGAGAGGCTGATCCCATCATCAATGAGATCACGGATGCGAACGGAGTGCCTTTTATCTTCCACAATATCGATACAAGGCGCATAGGATATCTGAGACTTGTTTTTGATACTGACAAGCTGGGCACCGACCATCTGCCCTATATGGGGCTTTGCAGGGATATCCTCGGAATGGTGGATACCGATCTTTACCGTTATGAGGATCTGAGCCCTGCGATAGATCTGTGCATGGGAGGATTTTCTGTATCCACAGAGCATTATCCTCTTTATCATAAGCCCGGAAAATACAAGACCACATTTGAGATAAAGAGCAAGTTCTTCTTTGAAAGGGCGGATGAAGCCTTTGATCTTATAAAAGAGATAATGCTCAATTCTAAGTTCAGCGATACAAAAAGGATCAAAGAGATCCTTGCCGAGATAAAGAGTTCCTGCCAGTCAAACTTCCTCTCGGGCGGTCATTCCGTTGCGGTCGGAAGGGCACTTGCATCCGTTTCCGAGGAGGCTGCATATGCCGAGATAGTCTCAGGGCTGGATTATTACAGGTTCATCTGCGGCCTGCTGGATGATTTCGATGCGCAGGCGGGTAATATCACCGCAAATCTAAAATATGTCCTGGGACTGATATTCAGACCCGAAAACTTCTCCGTGGATTTTACGGGAGATGAGGAACAGGCTGAGAAGTTCAAGGCTAAGGCAGCGGCGCTCAGAGATGAGCTTTATACCGAAAAGCACCGCGCCGCAGACAGGACTATCCGCCTTATCAGCAAAAATGAGGGACTTACCACTTCCGGACGCGTGGCATTTGTCTGCAGGGCAGGAATGTATAACAGGCACGGACTTGAATATACCTCGGCCCTTTCGGTACTTAAGACATATCTCAGCTATAATTATCTATGGGTGAATGTCAGGGTCAAAGGCGGTGCCTACGGCGTCATGAATTCTTTTTCAACCACCGGATGTGCATTTTTTGTTTCATACCGTGACCCGAACCTCACAAAGACCGTCGATGTGTTTGAAGGGGCAGCGGAAGACGTGAGAGCCTTCGATGCGGACGAAAGAGAGATGACCAAGCTGATAATCGGAACCGTCAGCAACATGGATGTGCCTCTGAGTCCTGCGGCAAAGGGAGCGAGAAGCTTTTCTTATTACATGACGGGCATTACGGAGGAAGATATTCAGATACAGAGAGACGGTGTGCTTGACTGCACGCCTGAGGATATCCGTAAATGCGCGGACTACATCAGCGAATTCATGTCCGATAAGAAGCTTTTTGTTGTCGGAAACGAGAAGATGATAAGAGATAATTCAGATCTCTTCGGAACCGTCGAAAGCCTGCTCTGAAAACATATTAAACGGGCACCGGATGTCCGTGTGAACGGAGGAGCATTATGAAAAGAAAAAACATAAAGAAACAGATCATCGTATGTATGGCAGGACTTATGCTCATGGCAGGATGCGGTTCGTCAGAGGCCGCAGATTATTCGGTAAACGGGGCATATTATAATTCCGATCAGGCTTATACTACGGCCGCCGTGGCCCCCGAGGAATATGCCTACGGTTATGATATGGATTATGCTGACGAAGCCATGGAGGAATACTCTTATGCCGGATCTTCGAGCACCGGGACGCAGACTCCCAGGGTGACGGATACAAACCGTAAGCTCATTACCACCGCAAATCTTGACGTTGAGACCAAGGAATTTGACAAGCTCCTTGCGGATGTGCAGAATTATGCACAGTCTGAGGGCGGTTATCTCGAGTCCATAAATACCTATTACGGAAGCCGCTATAACAGCTATGTTGTTGAGAGAAATGCTTCTCTTACCGTAAGGATCCCCGCAGATAAGCTTGACGGTTTCCTTGAGGTAGTCGGAAACGGCGGCAATATCACCAACAGGTCCCAGAGCGTAGATGACATAACTCTTACCTACGTGGATATGCAGGCTCACGAGAAGACCCTGCGTGAAGAGGAGGACAGACTCCTCGAGATGCTGAAGGATGCATATGATCTTGAATATATGATCGTACTCGAGGACAAGCTCGCAGAGGTCAGATATCAGATAGAGAGCATTCAGAGCCAGCTTCGCGTATATGACAACAAGGTTAACTATTCGACCGTCTATATGAACATCAACGAAGTGGTCGATTATACACCGGTGGTTTACGAAGAGCCCACTCTTGCCGACAGGATGAAGGAAGGCTTTACCGATACCCTTGAGGATATCAGGGACTGGCTGGAGGATTTCGCAGTCTGGTTCGTATCGAATATCATCTACATTATCATCTGGGCAGCAGTGATCTTCGCGATAGTAAGGACCATCCTTTATCTTGCATCCGATAAAAGAGCCGCAAAGAAAGCAGCAAAGCGTGCAAAGAAGCAGGCGGCGCAGCAGGAAGCATATCAGAAGGCAATGAACGCCATGACTTCCGTGGAAAGTGTTGCCGGAGATAAGACCGGGGCAGAGAAGGCTGAAAAGAAATAATCCTGAAAAGAGTAAAACAGATATGTCAAAAAAATCGGGTTTTGTGGGAGTGATCGGCAAGGCTAATGTCGGCAAATCCACACTGGTCAATAAAATAGTGGGACAGAAGATAGCCATCACTTCCCCGAAGCCGCAGACAACGCGGAAGAAAGCAAGGGCGGTATTTACGGATGACAGAGGACAGATAGTCTTTCTCGATACTCCCGGAATACACAGATCCAGGAGCAAGCTTGGAGATTATATGATGTCCAGTGCGTGGAGCACCTTTGCCGATGCCGATGCGGTGCTGTGGATGGTTGAACCTTCGGATGTTTTCACGGATACCGAAGAACTCATCTGTACTAAACTCGGAACTCTCGATTGTCCGGTGATACTGGTGATAAACAAGACTGACACAGTAACTCCCGAGAAGCTCCTTGAATTCATATCTTCATACAGTACCCATATGGATTTTAAGGAAGTCGTGCCCATCTCCGCGCTCAAAGGAAAAAATGTTGACGACCTGGTGGATACTGTATTTAAATATCTTCCGGAAGGCGAGCCCTTCTACGATGAAGATACGGTCACCGATCAGCCCGTAAAACAGATAGCTGCGGAGATCATCAGGGAAAAGGCACTGATGTGTCTCGGTGAGGAGATCCCTCACGGACTCGCCGTTGCGGTTGATTCGATGAAGTATGAGGGCAATATGTACCGCATCGATGCCACGATCTACTGCGAGAAGGACTCCCATAAGGGAATGATCATAGGAAAGGGCGGCAGCAAGCTAGGGGAGATCGGCTCCAAAGCGCGCCCCGAGATAGAGGAACTCTGTGAGAGCAAGGTGTTTTTAAAGCTCTGGGTAAAGGTGAAAAAAGACTGGAGAGATTCCGATATTCAGCTCAAGAATTTCGGTTTTGACAAATCACAATTATGAACGATCTCGAAATCCACACCGGCATGATACTCAAGGCTGTTCCTGCCGGCGAAAATGACAGACTGATCACTTTACTTACAGGCACTTCCGGTAAGATAAATGTATTTGTAAGAGGCGCGAGGAAACCCTCCTCGCGCTTTGCTGCGTCTTCCGAGGCCTTCTCCTTCGGCAGGTTCACCATAGCAAGGGGCAGGACCGCATACTATCTTCAGGATGCTGATATACAAAATTATTTTGAGGAATTCCGCACGGATCTTGAGCTGCTTTCCTACGCATCGTATTTTGCGGAGATAGCGGATTATTACTGCGTTGAAGGAGACGACGCATCACCCATGCTGGGGCTTTTGTACGCATCGCTCCTTGCACTTACCAGTCCCTCTTTTTCGTACAGACTGGTAAGATGCATATATGTGCTCAGGGCGATAGTCATAAACGGAGAATTTCCCGGGCTTCCTCGGGGCAGGACTTTCAACGATGCAGTCATTGCCGCGGTTGACAGGATAGAAAATTCCGACCTCAGGCATCTGTATACCTTCAAGCTTACGGAATCTGCGGAGGAAGAACTCTTCAGACTCACAACCGAGTATGAGAAGAAGTTCATGGACAGGCATTTTAAATCTCTTGAAGTGCTGAGCATGCTGTGACCATGTGAGGTTCATTTCACAAAGGCCGCGTGATCCGGCTCTTTGCGGTATCTTCGGGAGTGATATATAGTGCACGAATTAATTAATTGCACTTTCGCGGACTGCAAATGGCTTAGATGATACATTTTCAGCCCGCGATACGGCAATTACTAAATTCGTTGACTATAAGTAAATGTTTTTTGAAAGGAAAAAAGAATGGGTTACGATACTTTACAGTCTCAGGTGACTAAGGAGGAATTTGATTACAGCTGTAAGATGATCGGGCTTTTGGCCGATTACTTCGAGCATGTGGTGGTCGGACAGAAGAGTCTTGAGACATCGCTTCTTACGGCGGTACTGGCGGACGGACATGTCCTGATAGAGTCCGTGCCCGGTCTTGCCAAGACAACGGCAGCCAAGGCCATCGCCGATGCGGTCGACGGAAAGTTTTCCAGGATCCAGTGTACTCCGGACCTGCTTCCCGGAGACATCATAGGAACCCAGATCTTTAACAGAGAGACTTCGAAGTTTGATACCGTTTTGGGACCGGTATTTGCCAACTTTGTACTTCTCGATGAGGTCAACAGGTCCTCTGCAAAGACACAGTCCGCAATGCTCGAAGCCATGCAGGAGCATCAGGTGACGATAGGAACTCAGTCCTATAACATGCCGGAGGATGTGTTCATAGTCATCGCGACCCAGAACCCCATCGAACAGGAAGGAACCTATCCTCTTTCGGAGGCGCAGACGGACAGATTCATGATCAAAGAGGTCATATCATATCCCATCGCTGCCGAGGAGGTGGAGATACTCAACAGGATCGAGAACAATGCATTTGTAAAAAGACCCGCGGTCATGGGCATAAAGGATATAGACAGGCTTCAGAAGATCGCTTCCAAAGTCTATGTCGACGAGAGCATCAAATGGTATATATCCGCCATCGTTACCGCTACCAGAGGACCGGAGAGACTTCTCGGTGAGAAGATGGCTTCATACGTCAAGATGGGAGCGAGCCCCAGAGCCTCAATAGCATTTTTGAGAACCGCCAAGGCGACCGCTCTTTTGAACGGAAGGACCTATGTTGTTCCGGACGATGTAAAGCAGATGGCCCGCTCCGTACTCCGCCACCGCATCGCACTCAATTATTCCGCAATTGCCGACAAAGTCAGCGTTGAGATGATCATCGATGCGATCACATCCGCATTAAAGGCACCCTGATATGGAAATAGATTACGATTATCTGGCCGGTATCAGCAAAGATGCCGTGCTTTATACAAAGCGAAAGACGACTAATATCTTAGACGGCGGATACGGTTCCGTATATATGGGAAAAAGCCTCGAATTCCACGACCTCAAGGATTACACACCGGGAGACGATATCTCATCCATCGACTGGAAGTGCTCTTCGAGAACCGATTCCATACTTGTCAGAAGATATATAGCAGAAAAAAAACACAGTGTGCTGATCATCGGAGATACCGGCGCAAAAATGGACGCCGATACTTCTTCCGGGGATCATAAATGCGACATCGCGCTGATGTGCGCGGGAGTGCTTGATCATCTTCTGGGCAGGCAGGGCGCGGATGTTGGTTTTGTATGCTCCGGGCAGAAGGGTGAGACATATGTCCCTTTCAGATCCGGAGGTTTCGGCACCGAAAAGCTCCTGCACACATACGGAGAGGCGATCTTTGAAGAGCCTTTATCTTCTCTGAACGATCTGGCAATGGATGCTCTTCGTACTTTTTCCGTGCGGAGGATGATAATCTTTGTCATCACGGATATCTTAGGTCTTTCGTCCGTAGAAAGTGAGACACTCCTTCGGATGAGCGACAGAAACGATGTGTATTTTGTGTGCATAGATGATGCATACGTTACGGGCGGAAGAGTATATGACCGCATCGGAGGAAATTACATCGACGGATTTTTATCAGGAAACAGAGCCCTGAGAAAAGCGGAAGAGGCTCAGAGGAAGGATATCCTGGACAGGTTTAAGAACATTGCTCTCAGAAACCGTGTTGTTTTTGAGAAGATGGATTCTATGTCCGGCGTGACGGACGGCATAATAAATATGTTTGAGAGGGGCCACAGTGGAATTTACGGTTAACAGACAGCCTGAGCTTATGATGGATCCGGTATGGCTTTTGACAGGTGCCATACTCCTGGCCGTTTCCGCGGTCTTTTTTGTGATGCTGCCCGGACTTAAGATAAAGCATACGAATAAAGCAAAGGTACAGCACACGCCTCCTGCCGGCAGACAGCCCCGGGAACTTATAAAGGCAAGGACTGTTCAGGCCATAGATAAGATCCTTTTCGATCTTTCCAGGTCGGATATCGACATAAGAGAGAGTTATCAGAGACTCAGTATGATCATGAGGAACTTTGTCACGGATTATACCGGAAAGGACGTCACTTCGCTCACGCTTTCCGAACTGAAGATGGCCGGTGACAAAAGGTTCGTTAAACTTGTTGAGAAATGGTATGCGCCTGAGTTTGCAATGAAAACAAAGGCAGATTTCAGAAATGATGCCGAACAGGCAAAAAGAGTGGTAAAAACGTGGAACTGATGTATCCCAATGTAATAAAGACAGGAATCCCCCTGCTGGCACTTGCGGTGATCCTCCTTCATATCATCCCCGTTCCGGGAAAGAAGGATTATACCGGAGGCGTCAGGACCGGGGCTTTTTCCCTTGTCACCTCGCTTCCTCTCTACAGGAAGATATACAGGCGCAGCAGGATCCTTTCTTTTGTATATGAGTTTTTCATCATAACTGCGATCCTGGCGGCTCTGGTCCTCGCAGCAAGACCCTACAAGTCGGAGAAGATCAAGATAGGAGTCCAGAAGAGGGATATCATGCTCTGCCTGGATGTATCGTATTCCCTGTATGAACTGAATTATGAGCTTGCCGATTATCTCGAAGAAGTCGTTACGCAGCTCAAAGGAGACAGGTTCGGCATTACGATCTTCAATACGTCCTCGGTGGTCTTTGTTCCGCTTACCGATGACTATTCATATGTGGTGACAAGGCTCGAAGAACTCAAGGAATATTTTGTCATGCAGAAAGAATATGAGGAGATGGTGGGCGAGGGACCGTACATCTCTTTTCCAACCGAGGAGGAATGGGATGCATATTACGATCTGGATGCAAGGCTTGCACGTATCGAAGCGGGAACCCTGGTAAATAACAGCACAAGGGGAAGCTCTCTGATAGGTGAGGGTCTCGCCTCGGCCCTTTACAGTTTTCCCTCGATAGGAGACGGATCGAGGACGAGGATAATAATATTTGCGACGGACAATGCGGATGCATCCCTCCTTCCGGAGATGCCGGACTTAAAGGGTGCCGGTGCACTTTGCGAGAAAAACGATGTTACGGTATTTGCCATTTTCCCGTCGGAGAATGCATATTACTACGAATATACGAATGAAGATTATGAAGGCTTTAAGAAGGAACTCAGGAATGCCGTGGAAAAGACCGGCGGCGAACTGTATGTCCAGAGCACCGAGGATACAGTCTCTTCGATCGTTGAAGAGATAAGATCGCATGAGGCCATGTCCGTGGATGATATCGTCACGGAGCTTAAGGTGGATACGCCCTTCCCCTTTATTATGGCACTCATTATAAGTCTTGCATGTTCACAGCTCTGTCTGTTGTTTTTGAAGGGAAGATAGGATGAGATATTTAAATCCGGTCCTTCCGGTACCTGTTCTGATCGCGATGGCCGCAGCCGCGGCATCTGTCATTGTCATCGCGTGGATAAGGAGCAGGGAAAGCAGGATAAAAAGTACCTTTGCACTGGCGGAAAGGATCGCGATAGTCGCGCTTTCCTTCGTCATTGCATTAAGGCCGATGAAAGAAGAATACGGAACGGATATAAAACTGAGCAATCTGGATATCCTCTTTGTGCTGGATACCACTTTGAGCATGTGGGCTGATGACGGACCGCATGGCACCAGGATGAGGGAGGCTAAGTCGGATATATCCCATATCATGGAGTCACTGCCGGGCGCCAATTTTGGGCTGATCACCTTCAGGAACAGTTCTACTGTGCTTTCACCTTTTACCCAGGATGCAGGTGCGGTCTTAAGATATCTTGACAGCATAGTCGCTCCCGATAAATCCTACGTGACCGGAAGCCGTATGGATGTTCCGTACTATGACGTTGAGAATATGCTGATATCATCCGACAGAAAAGAAAACCGCTGCACCATTCTTTTCTTTTTATCGGACGGTGAGGATACGGACCCTGGTCCCGAGCCCTACAGCTATGAATCTCTTGAATACCTTGTGGACGGAGGTGCGGTGATCGGATACGGTACCGAAGAGGGCGGGGAGATGGAGGATTATTACCACTATCATGTCTACAGCTCCGAATCCTTTGAAAGAGGCATATCCTGCATCGATGAGGAGAATCTTGAAAAGCTGGCTGACGATCTGGGTATAGAGTATCTGCACAGCACGAAGGAGAACCGCCTGAACAGGATACTCAAAGACATCATGGATGAAAGCGGCACGGTCTCCGAGAGAAACAGCGAATACAAATATATGACGGATACATATCACAGATTTGTTCCCTTCCTTGCGGTACTTCTTTTTACGGAGGTGGCCATGGGAATAAGAGATAATGTGAGAGCACGCAAAATATATGGCACGAAAAAGAACTCCAAAGAAAAAAATTAAAAAGACAAAGTATCAGATATCAGTGTTTACCTGGGCTGCGATCCTCATTGCGGGGGTGGCGGCACTGGTCTGTGCGCTTTTTTTCATACTCAGATGGAGCATAAACGCCTATTATGTTTCGGAGGCCGGCAAGGGCATATATCATCCCGGTCTTGAAAAAACGCTCACTCTTTTAAATGAACCGGAGGGTTATATCGTCTGGTACAACCTCGGAAATTATTATTACGAAGAAGGAAGATACAAGGAAGCAGAGATCGCATATTCAAAGGCCATAAAATGCGGGATCCCCTATGAGTCCGAATGCCCCGTCAAGGTCAATCTTGCTCTTTCCATGCTTTACCGCCTGAGTGATGAGGAATGGGAAGCTTTTCTTGATTGCGAGGGACCGGATGATATAAATGCTCAGTCACGGAAAGTGGAGAAGACTCTCCTTGAAGCAAGGGATATCCTTACGGAGGACGGGTGCGCCCACGAAGATGACGAGGACGGCCATGACAGGGCCGCACAGACCCTCAAGGACGAGATAGATGAACTGCTTGAAAACAGCAGCCTTCCGCAGGACAGTGACGATCAGGAGGAAGAGCAGGACAGCGGCGAAGATCAGGACAGTGATGATAATGATGACGGTGATGAAGATGACAGCGAAGATGATCCGTCAGACGGAGATGACGGAATGAACGAAGATGAGATCATGGAACACATCATGGACCAGCTGGATGAGAACCAGGAACAGAGAACGGATCTCCAGCAGATGTATGAGAATTACTTTGATGAAGGCACAGAAGACGGAGGGTCCGGTTCCGAAGAAGAGCAGGGAGAGGTATGGTAAGGCTCTGATAATGCCCTGATAATGCCCGCCCGGTATGCTCAAGGCTCTGCTTGAAGTGGCGGGGAGGCTGTGATAATATTTTAATCTGTATGTAGAAACTTAGGGACTTCGTATTTTTACGTTGATCCGGCATGACAAGTGCGTGAAAGGGAAATACTATGGAAAAAACAATGGAAAAGATCGTTACTCTTGCGAAAGGAAGAGGATTCATATATCCCGGTTCTGATATATACGGCGGACTTGCGAATACCTGGGATTACGGAAATCTCGGTGTTGAGTTAAAGAACAATGTAAAGAGAGCATGGTGGCAGAAGTTCGTCCAGGAGAGCCCTCACAATGTAGGCGTCGACTGTGCGATCCTTATGAATCCCCAGACCTGGGTCGCTTCGGGACATCTTGCAGGCTTCTCCGATCCTCTCATGGATTGCAAAGAGTGCCATGAGAGATTCCGTGCTGACAAGGTTATCGAGGACTTCTGCGCAGAGAACGGCATTGAGCTCGAAAAGCCCATCGATGCTTTTTCACAGCAGGAGATGATGGATTTCATTAAGGAAAAGAGCATTCCCTGCCCTACATGCGGAAAGCACAATTTCACCGACATCAGACAGTTCAACCTTATGTTCAAGACCTTCCAGGGCGTTACCGAGGATGCAAAGAATACCGTATATCTCCGTCC
>CAMNEB010000027.1 GCA_946536155.1 uncultured Lachnospiraceae bacterium
GAAGGTCTGCCTGGCTCTCTTCTGCAGCTGCGCAGAACATCTTAGGTCCGTCGAAATGTTTTGCAAGAAGAGTCTCGGAGATCTCGGGACCGAAGTTTCCGAGGTATACGCAAAGAGCCTCACATCCTGCCTTCTTAACGTCTTCAAGAGCATTGACCATGTCGATCTCGCTCTCAACGATGCAGATGGGGCATTCGTAAATGTCTGCTGCATCATACTTCTTGGTATATGCTTCTACAAGTGCCTTGCGGCGGTTTACTGCAAGTGACTCGGGGAAACAATCGCGGCTTACTGCCACAATTCCTACACGAACTTTGGGTGTATTGATCATATTGTACCTCCTGTACATCTTTCATCCCCTCAATGGGGACCCTACGAAAACGATTTTATCACACCGTTTCAAAACATTAAACCCAAAAGTTGCGGGCACATTATCATAAATTGCGAAAACTGACCTTTCCTGTCAGAACTCCATCGAACAGACCTTCCACTCCCCGTTCTGCTTCACCAGATAGAACCTTCCGTCGGTCATGATGACCTCAGGCTCGCTGGAACCCCACTGCATGGTAAGATGCTGCTCGACCATGACCTCGCAGAAGCAGGCATCGGGGGTATAGGAGATGAATTTCAGGACTTCGGCATTTTTGATGGATGAATCCCGGTGCCTGGTAAACCATCTCAGTTCGGCATGTTCCATATAGTAGAGATAGATATTGTTCGGGGTAAAATACGGCCTGAGTTCCTGCATGGAAAGGTCGCCCGAAACAAATGTCGCATATGCCTTAACCGCTTTTGCGGTGATCTCTTCTATTTCTTCCCTTGAAGGGCAGTCATCGGGATAATCCACCGTACATTTTCCGGATCCTTCGTCAAAGTGTACGGTGAGGGGAGTACCCTCCTCCGATACCGCCGATATATCGGGATCGTAATAAAGCCCGCTGACCGTATATGTCTCCATATGCGGGACTTCGGCGAAACCGTCAAAGAATCTCTGGGCTGCGGGTATGCTCTCATCACATATGCCGTCCGCTTTGTCCAGCTCTACCCCGTTTACATAGACCGTTACATTTTCCGGAGCGGTTATGACTCTTTCAAAGGCCGCATCAGTATAAAAAGCAAAAGAAACCAGATCCCATTTGGGGATCTTCTCTCCTTCGGGCAAGTCTTCCTTGCTGTATTCGCCCCTTGCGATCATCGAATCCCCGGCAAGAAAATCAAATACCCTGGGTTCATCCTCCGTCTTGGTCTCTTCCCTGACCGATATGGGACCTTTCTGCATCTCATTTCTCATGTACAGATAGATATCTTCATCCGCCTCATATCCGGAAAGTTCCGGCTTGTCACCAACAAGTCTGAGGAGCGCCTCGGCATTCTGACCGGACATCAGGTCCACCACCTCCGAGGTGACGCTTTCCGGGAGTGACGCCTCGTAGGCCGCAACGCATTCGGCCTCATAATCCTCAAGAAATCTCTTGAACCTCCCGAGCAGGACTCCTACGACCGTGATGAGCGTGGCGCACCAGAAGAACAGGAAGATATAATAGGCTCTCTTCCCTGCTCCGGCCTTGTTTCGTCCGCTTTCCGTATTTAACTTTTTCTCGTCGGACTCACTCATCACTTACTCGTTGCTCGTCTATGATCGCTCATATTCTTCAATTACCGCTCGTTAACAGTCATTCTTTATTCTTCTGTCATCATTCGTCTACGGTCACTCTATATTCTTCGATCAGCATTCGACTATGATCGCTCTATGTTCTTCGTTTACCTGTCATCGGCGATCGCTCTATATCCATCGCCCGTTATTCATCATTCGTCTACTGTCACTCTTTAATTATCTCTCGCAGCTCACCGTTTATTCATCAACTTCCTCTACAGCTTCTTCAAGAGGCATCACAACAAATGCGGTAGGTATCTTTCTGGCAACTCTGAGAGTACAGTTATCAACTATCTTCTCGCCGTTATAGAACATGGACGAAGACATGCCTCCGTCAAGATTTGCCGCATTCACCGCTCCGTAATCCAGCATGACTTCGCAAAGATCGGCCATGGTCGCACCAAGTGATGAAGACTTTCTGCCCTCGATCACAAGCATCAGCACCGCTCCGTCCGATCTCTGTCCTATAGCTGTACGGGGATTAAGCCCGCCTCCCGCACCTGCCATGGCTACGCCTTTTCCGTTCACCACAAGGGCAGGGCCGAACGTTACGGCATCCCTCATTCCGATGCTGACGGCATATCCTGCGGACATCCTGCCCACGATCAGGACATTGTCTTTGTTAAAACCGTAGACCCCGTAGGTCCCGCCGTCATCGCCGCACCTGACAACGCCGTCTGAGATGACAACTCCCTCCGGCCATGCGCCTGTTCCCAGGCCGCTCTCATCCTCGTATTTTCCGCCGTTTATACCTGCCACGGCTCCGGACTGCTCCACATGCTGCTGGAGAGTCCAGCCCCTGTTATCGTGCGAATACCTTGGGATGGAGGACACCCTGACCCTGGAAGGATCGTATACTATCATCAT
This sequence comes from uncultured Lachnospiraceae bacterium, assembly GCA_946536155.1. GTDB lineage: Bacteria > Bacillota > Clostridia > Lachnospirales > Lachnospiraceae > AC2028. The sequence goes on from CAMNEB010000027.1 coordinate 2,522, forward strand.
GATCCCGGAATAAGTGCCTCCGTGGACCTCATGTATCTCAATGCCGTCCCCGTCGGGATCGTCATGAACAAACTCTTCCGTCTCATCAGGCTCATCCGCAGCGGTTTCCGCTTCTTCGTCCGCTTCGGCAGATGTATCATCCTCATAGGATACGGGGATGCTTATCATGCTCACATCTGTCATTTCCGCGGTCTCTTCGGTCCTGTTTCTGGTCAGTATCTCTTCTATCTCTTCGTCAGACAGGAACATCTCGGAAAGGATTCCTCCGGCGCTGGACTCCATAACAGAGACAACAAACAGATCCCGCACATGAGGGGAAGGCCCTTTATTGATCAGATACAGAAAAGTATATAAGCCACCGCACAGTATGATGAGCGTGGAAAACAGCCACAGGAAAAATCTTCCTGTGTATATGAGCAGCCTGCTGTGCTTTTTTCCGCGCCTTTCATATCCTCTCATTTATATCTGCCTGCACTGCAAAAACCATTTCATGCAAGTACCTTGTAACTTCCCGCACATACCACAAAACATTTCCGGAATGCACCTCAAATTCATTCATGCCTGCGCCGCGTAACTATTTCCCTCCGGCTTCCCCGAGTTTGAAGGAATAGAGATATCTCTCCCTGACCTTTCTTCCCTCAAGAGCTTCGAGAGCTTCCCTGTAGTAGTCCATCTGGGTCTCGTATCTGTTCCAGAGTTCATCCATTTCAGAGACGGCATCGGTCTTGTAATCAAGAAGTATGATACTGCCGTCTTCGATAAAATATGCATCTATTATACCCTGTATCATGAGGATTTCGTCATCGAGAGCAGAGGATCCTTTTCCGCTGTGTGCGGGATCTGAAAGCCTCGAAGCGGGTATGCCGAAGACAAAGGGCTGTTCCCTCTTTAAAAGCCCTGCCCTGTCCGCTCTCCACATTCTCCATGAAAGCTCACTGTATAAAAATGCAAATATCTTATCGGCAGAAACCGCAGCATGGGTCTTTTCCGAAATATGTCCGAGCGCTCTTTCCTCCGCCCAAAATTTCTTTATGGATTCTCTGATCTTATTGCCGCCCTTCCGCAGCATTTCGGAATATTCTGCATATGAGCCCGGAAAAGCATCCGCAAATGGCCCGAGGATCCTGTCCCAGGAAATCAGCTGCATGAACCTGTGGTATGCATTACCTCTCTCTGTTCCGGAGATGCTTAATTTGCCGGAAGACCCCGAACTTTTGCCTGCTTCAGAAACTTTTTCCGCTTCCGTGCTTTTTTCAGCTTCCGGCCCGTCGTATATGAGACTCCTGCTGCCGCCGGCAAAAACAGGAACCGGTGTTTCGTCCTCTCCGTGCTCCATAAGGTCATATGCGCCTTCGTCTTTTTCCGCCATTGCAGCCATCTTCAGTTCGGATACAGTGGTCTTGGTGTACAGATTCTCAAGAAAGCCGTAAGGATACACATATGAGAATTTATCTTTTAGCTTCTCATACTCTTTTCTGTCCACATATCTCATATCACCGCTTTCCGTGATCGTAAATTCGGTGATGCTGTCCGCCGTATCTTCGAGATTCTTCTTTTCGATCTGCTTTATGAAATCGGCATCGAGCAGCTTTACATCTATGGCTTCAAGAACCTCCGGGCAGCCTGCGACGGGCAACAGAAGATCCAGATAGCATCCCGCGCTCTGGAAGGCGCCGAAAGAAAGCTTCTGGGAGCAGAACATTCCCGAATCTGCAAGCTCGTCTTCGGCATTTTTAAGCCCGCCGATCATGATGAGCTTCTCACGCGCTCTTGTCATGGCAACATAGAGGAGTCTCATCTCTTCCGCGATGATGTCCCTCCTTTTCTTATCCACCACGGCACTGTGCCTGAGTGTCTTGATCCTGATACGCTTTTGGGTATCGACATACCTGCATGCAATGCCAAGATCGTCATCGGTAAGAACGGGGCTGTTCAGATCCTTAAAGTTAAAGCCCCTTCCGCATCCCGCAAGTATGACGACGGGAAATTCAAGTCCTTTGGATTTATGGATCGTCATAAGGCGCACGACGTCCGCACTTTCCGAAGCGGATCCCACCTCGCCGGTGTCCACCTCGAACTTCTCCATATTATCGATATATCTGATGAAATCGTTTATCCCGAGATAACTGGATCTTTCATAAGAAGATGCCATCACAAGGAGCATCCTCACATTGGCCTCTCTGCCCTGTCCTCCGGGGAGCGCCCTGCACACCTCCATATAACGGTGATCTGATAAGACCAGGTCAAGGAGCTGTCTGACTGTCATATATGTGCCAAGTTCACGGTATGAATCCAGTCTGTCGAGAAATTCCGCAGCCTTACGGGAGAGCTCTGCGCAGGTCCCATCATCCGCATCACCGGATAAAGGAGGCAGATCCTCTTCTTCAAACGGCATTTCCCTGCCTGCCGCCATGCAGAAAGATTCATAGAGCGAGAGCCGCCTGTCCTGAGACTTATATCTGCATCTGACGGATGCGATCTCATTTTCATCAAAGCCGCCGAAAACAGAACGGAGCACCGCATAAAAAGGAACATCATCCAGAGGGTTTACCAGAACCCTCAGATACTGAAGCACGATGCTCACTTCCGGAGTCTTGAAATATCCGTTTTTGCCCTCGGCATAAAAAGGTATTCCCATGGAGGCAAATACCCTGCGGTATGTATCGGTAACCGAACTCGTGCTTCTCCTGAGTATGACGATATCGCTGTATCTTACACTCCTGAGCACGGCATTTTCTCCGGTCCCCTCGGTGACCGTATGGGACTTCATAAGCTCACGGATCTTCGTTGCGACGATGACCGCCTCGACCTCACTCTTATCGGATGCATCCTCTAAAAGGTCCGACGCATCCGCAAAGATGTCTCCGCCCTCATCATCCGCAGCGTTATACGCATCAGCCATCTCTGCAGCGGTACCCTCTAAAAGCCCGTTGTCATACAGGACAAGTTCTGTTCTGCAGCCCTTCAGATCCGGATAGTCCGCTTTGCATATGAGCGCATTTGCTTCGTCATATTCGATGTGTCCGGTGTCCTCATGCATTATCCTCTCAAACACTCTGTTCACCGAATCAATGACTTCCCTCCTGCTCCTGTAATTACCGGAGAGATCTATCTCCATGTGGGGAGGGGCAAGGGTATATTCCTTCTGCTTTTCTATGAAAAGATCCGGCCTTGCTCTTCTGAAGCTGTAGATACTCTGTTTGACATCACCTACTATGAACCTGTTGTACCTTCCGATAGACTCCGCGGATACGGCAGACAGTATCACTTCCTGTATGAGGTTGGAATCCTGGTACTCATCCGTCATTACCTGTACGAACTTATCCCTGTATTCCATGGCGGCCGCAGTGGGTCTGGTCTCAAGCACTCCGTTTCTGTAACGGTGGTCTGTGAGTATATCAAGCGATAAATGTGACAGATCCGGAAAATCCACCACATGTCTTTTCTTTTTTTCCTCGGCAAACGCATTCCTGAAAGCGATGGTAAGATCGATCAGGACGTTCATGTTCTCACTGCATCCGGATATAAACCGGAGCTGGTCTTCCACGGGAAAAGAGAGATATTTCTTCTTAAGTTTTTCCGTTTCCTTCCATGCGATATCACGGAGCTTTTTGGCACGGGCTCCCACGGTCTCGCATATTTCACTCTCTTCCGGAGTTCTTTTTCTCGGCAGGGATTTAAGCCTTTTCTTCGGTTTGTCATCGCCGCAGAAAAGATCGTATACTGCTTTGTAATCTCCGTTTTCGCAGGTATCCGTCAGCTCTTCAAAAAATTCCCTGTCCTCCGAAAAGGTTTCAAGGATGGGACCCAGTACCGGATGATCCTCGCAGAGTTCTATCGCGGTCTCTATGATGCAAAGAGCATTCTCCGCATATCCCCTGCAGGACATGAGTATCTCTTTTTCAAGCCTGCTCCCGCTTATACCTTTATCAGGATCGATATGATGATCGGACCTGCGCTCCTCAAGATAGTCAAGAGGCCATGGATAAGAGTCGGCCGTGCGGCTCAGATCGAGTATCAGTTCTTCGAGTATCTTATCGTTATTGCCGGGACAGAAACTCTCCACGCACTTTATAAAAGACGGATCAGCCTTTGCATATGCTTCCTCCAGCACCTCAGACAGCACGTCCGTTTCTATAAGATGCGCCTCTCCTTCATCGGCAACTCTGAAATCGGGTTCAATGCCGGTCTCCTGATAGTGATTCCTGATGACCTCCAGGCAGAAGGAATCTATCGTTGTGATCAGTGCCTGATGCACAAGGGTTATCTGTCTCTGAAGATGCTCGTTGTCCGGATCCTCCTCCAGCTTCTCGTTTATCCTCTTAAGGATCCTCTCCTTCATCTCCGCGGCCGCAGCCTTTGTAAAAGTAACGACCAGGATGCGGTCTATATCGGCGGGTTCTTTTTCGTCGCACACGAGTGAAACGATCCTCTCCACAAGGACCGATGTCTTGCCGCTTCCCGCAGCAGCGCTTACAAGGAGACTCGTCTTCCTTGCATTTATTATCTTCTCCTGTTCGGGTGAGGGTTTAAATGACATCCGTGTCACCTCCCTCTTCAGAGCGATCCTTTGTCAACTCTTCAAGCACCTCGTCACGTTTCTTTTTATTTTCGGTACGCATCACATATCCGGGGATCTTCTTGTCGAATCCGCATGCGGCGCTGTAGGGACAGTATCTGCATGTTCCGGAAAAAGGAGTAAGGGAGATATTTCCGTCTAAGATCTCGCACGCCTCCCGTCTGACTACCGATATCGATTCATCGAGTATCCTGTTCATGCTCTTTTCATCCAGGACCCTGCTTGATGAAGTGAATTCACCGTCCTTCTTTGTAGAGACATGCAGGTATTTTGATGTCGTCTGCGGCGGCATTCCTTCAAAGGATCTGTCCAGCAGCGCAAGGGCCTTCTCCGAAGAAAGTATCTCCCCTGATGGCTTCATCATGGCCCTGATCGCATCCTCCGCAGACTCCTCTTCACTTTCTTCACTGAGATCCTCAAAGGGATCCTGAATGTGAAAATAGAGCATGGAGGCAGGGATCCAGCCGCGCACTTCCCTGCCCCAGTACATATAAAGGGGGAGCTGGATCTGTCTTCCGTCAAGCAGCATAGAAAGGTCGATATCCTTATCGCCGGATTTGTAATCGACCATCTGCACATATTCTTTTCCTGAATCGGAGGCCATATCTATACGGTCAATAAAACCGCGGAGCTTTAAGCCTTTTTTGTCCGGAAGGGCCATATCCATATCGAAAGCCTTCTCCGAATACGCAGGCCTGAAGGATCCGGCCGAAAGCTGGTCTCTTATAAAAAGAACCGATCTGATCACCAGCCTGGCAAGTCTTTCGATATTGTATTCATTCCTCTTACTGTCACGATACAGCTCGCCCGATCTCTCCACTGCAGAAACCATCGCAAGCTCCGGTATCACCCTGCGGGCATAATCGTCATCAAAGGCTTTTCCGTGGTCCGAAGATCCCCAGTCAAGCCCGTCATCTTTCAGTCTGTCCGTAAAGCGTTTTAAGATATCATGAGCCAGCTCACCCCTGTCAGAGGTGCGAATCTCAAAGGCTTCAACGGGGATGAGATCAAGCCCGAAGTTCAGGAAATATCTGTATGGGCATCCTGCATACGTTTCCAGAGAGCTTACACTTCCGGACAGTTCATCCGTATACATCAGCTTTACGATCTCATGTCTGAGAGGAAGGCTCTGATACCTTCTGAATACGGAATCCCTTATAAGGCTCTTATATCCGTCCTCATCGGACAATGCGGCATAAAGTGCGAACACCTCCCCGGCGGACTCCATATTTCCCTTAAGATCCGAATAGTCCCTCATCAGTCCCGCAAGAACGCCCAGGGAATCCCTTTCCGTGCTGACTCTGGATGAGACGCTTTCAGATTCCGGCCTGAGGGGAGGATAGGTATAGGGAAGTATCTTCTTAACGAGAGGGATGATATATGAGGGTCTTGCGCTCTTTCCGTCCGGTCTGACCCTGCAGTATGAAATGAGCAGTTCATCCGAAGGCTTGCAGATATTCATGTACAGATACTGCCTCTGGATATACATCTGCTGTCTCGGAACAGGCGAGAGCTCCACTCCCTTATCAAGCAAAAACTCCCTGTCAAGGTCCGAGATGATCCCCTTTCCCGATGCGGCGCGGGGGATATTTCCGTCGTTTACTCCCGCAAAAAACAGGACTCTGACTCTGTCCAGCCTGCTCCTTACGATGTCGCCTATCAGGACTCTGTCAACACTCAAAGGGATCTGGGGAACACGCATCTCCGAAATGCCGGATGAGACCATATCGGAAAAAGTTTCAAGGCTCACCTCGCTGCTTCCGCAGAGCAGATACATCTTGTCAAAAAGCTCAACAAACAGCTTCCAGACATTTTCATACTCTCTCTTCCTGAGAGCATCACCTTTGTCCTCGAAGCTCCTCTTAATGGTCCTGATCTTCTCAGGCGCCTCCATTCCGATGAGAGTATCGTAAAGCCTCTTCACATACTCTTCGGTGGTATCTTTTTTCTTCGCACCTTTTCCCGCTTCTTCAAACGGCGCTGTCAGGGCAACGATCTTCTCCCTGATCTCATTGATGCGCTTCATATAGTCTTCGTCGGCGCGGCGTCTTTTTATCTTCCTCGCAAATACCGAATGCCACGCCTTATAGCCTCTGATACCCGTCTGTCTGATATAGTTGTCCAGAAGATCCGTATCCCATGCCGGGATCCCTGTCAGCCCCGCTTTAAGGAACCTGATCACCGAAGCTGCGGAATAATCCGTCTTCTCGATATCAAGCAATGCACGCACAGTCTCGGGAAGAGGATTTAGAGACAGTCCGTTTACGGAATCGATAAAGAAGGGAATACCCATGTCGGTAAATTCCCTTTGAAAATATGGCGCATACCCCTCCGCATCTCCGCAGACTATGGCAAAATCCCTGTATGCATATCCCTTTGTCCTTATAAGATCCCGCAGTCTGACGCCGATGCAGTGAACCTCAGAGGCAGGATCCGTCATCTCGGAGACAGATACGCTGCGGGAATGTTCACAGGCAAAAGCCGTCCTCTTTTTCCTGAAGAGATTCGCTTCCAGAAGCGCTATGTCACGGTCAGGCAGAAGGCCCGACATCTGTTCGGGATCCGGTGTCTCCAGCCCTGCGTTCTTCGCCATCTCGGTCAATTTGACCGCAGTCTTATGACTCAGGTAAAAAAGCTCGTCTTCGGAAACAGGCACCCTGACATCCTCAGATACCGAGCTTTCCAGGGCAAAGATCATCTCGGAGCATCTGCCCATCAGTGCATCGATGACCTTCATCTGAACAGGGGTAAATCCCGTGAACCCGTCAAAGACCATGACAGAATCGGGAAGTATCGAAGACGAGGGAATGGCTTTGCAGAGAATGTCCAGCTCTTCCTCACGGGTTATATAATTTCCGGAAATATATTCTTCGAATTTGGTATAAAGGAGTTTAAGGTCTTTGAGTTTACCCTTTAAAGCTCCCCTTAAGATGGATTCATCTATGAGAGCATCCATGGACACGGGCGTGATCCCGTACTGCATGAATTCGGAGATCGCACTTTTTACTTCCGCGATATACCCGGGGGATGAAAGCTTTGAACCCAGAACCGGAAGATCATCCGAAATATCCGCGGCAACTTTCCTGAGGATAAGGTTCATGCCGGTATCATCAAGAACAGGGGTCTCCTCCTGTCCGGTCTCCTCCAGTATCCTGTGTGAGAGCCTCCCGAAACCGAGAACATCAATGTTGAGAATGCCGCGGGCAGGTGATGCGGTCACAAGAGCCTTCTGCACACTCATGGCCGACTGGTCGGGGACTATGAAGAAGTAATTTCTGTTCCTGTCTTTATCCGCCCTTTCCAGGATCTCATTATAAAGTTTCCTGCTCTTGCCGGATCCGGACGGACCCGTGACCAGTCTGAGAAGACTCATTTATTTTTCTCCGTAAAGTTACTTAGTGCACGAATTAATTAATTGCACTTTCGCGAGCTGCAAATGGCTTATATGATACATTTTCAGCCCGCGATACGGCAATTACTAAATTCGTTGACTACTGAATTGAATACAGGATCATTTCTTCTTTCTGACAGAATAGCCGAAGGTTCCTATGGTATCTGCCATCTTGCGGTATGCTCCGTGTTCATAGGCCACAAGATTGCATCTGTCCATGTGGAATGCCCCCTTTTCATCCAGATACTTTTCATCCACGCTGACACTGACAACATCAGCGAGGAACATATCATGGGTTCCAAGTTCCAGGATCTGTCTGACCCTGCACTCTATACATACGGGAGCCTCCGCGATCGACGGCGCGCTCACCTTAAAGCTCTCTGCCCTTGTCAGACCGCAGTCCTCAAATTTATCAACCTTCGCCCCCGTCGTGCAGCCCGCTCTGTCCAGGGCATAGGTCAGGTCCTCGGAAGGGAGATTGATAACGAACTCACCGCTTTCTTTTATCATGTTATAGGAATATCTCTCTTTCCTGACCGAGATATAGACCATGGGCGGGTCCGAACATACAGTGCCTGTCCAGGCGATGGTTATTATATTGCTATTCCCTTTATCATCTCCGCAGGTTACCATGACTGCGGGAAGGGGATACAGAAAATTACCGGGTTTATCGAATTCTGTCTTGCTCATTTTTTCCTTTCCGATCAGGCTTTTTGCATAGTGCAGAAAGTGATCTTCCGATCCGTATCACACGCTTATTTCACTCTTATAATAATATCATAAATCATGGGTAATTTTCTCTACACTGAGCAAAGGGACGGTCCTGCTTCCCCCCCGCGTTTAATGGGCAAAAAAGGCAGAACCGTCCCCTGTTTCTTAACAGTCACATTATTTATGTTTCTCGGCAATATGATCATCAAAGGGGCAGGATCACCTCAAACTCCATCTCCCCGGCATCCTCATGGGATCTTGCGTAGATCTCGCCTTCAAGCCTGCGGGTTATCTCATAGCTTTCAAAAAGGCCTATGCCGCTGCCTTCTATTCCGGCGGAATTGGATCCTCTCCAGAAACCTCCGAAGACAAACGGAAGCTCCCTCTTATCAAGAACCTGTCCCTTATTCCTTACGGACAGATGATATCCGTCATCTTCTTTTTCAATCCTGACAAAGATGCCCTCTCCGTTTCCGTATTTGACCGCATTCTCCATAAACTGCGACAGGATCCTGCATATTCCTTCCTTATCGCTCTTTATGATCGCATTTGAGGAGAGATTAAATTCATACGGGATCCTCAAAAGCTCCAGACGTTTTTTGTATTCCTCGTTCAGGAAATCCACCAGTTCGCTGAGGTAGAAGTTTTCGGGCTTCGGATCAAAGCCCACGACTCCTCCGGAGGCCTTCTCTATCAGTTCCTCAACCAGTTTTGTTATGTCATCCGCATTCCTGCTTATCCTGGAAGCGACATCAGCGTCACTTTCATTCGGCGTTCCGTCCGGCTGATACAGACCGGTTTCAATGGCATCCGAATACAGCTTTATATTTGCCACAGGGGTCTTGATACCATGGGCAATGTTCGTCAGCATGGTCAGATGTTCCCTGCTCAGTTCGTTTATCTTCTCCCTGTCTCCCGCAAGCCTGTCGCCCAGCATATTCAGCCCCCAGGCAAAGCGTCCGAACAGCCTGTTTCCGGTCTCCGGAAGCTTCTCGGTGATCTGGTTTCTGGATAATCTTTCGGGATATGACGCGAATCTGTCAAAGGGCTTCAGAACACCGATATTTATATAGATGCATATCGTCATGGTGATGATAAATGCTGCGGCAAGGCATAGGTTCATGAGTATCCGGAGATCCCCGTATCGTGAAGATCCAAACTCAAATACCAGAAATCCCGCAGGACCATCCTCTGAATACAGCACCCAGATCTTTGCCTCAGCTCTGCCTCTGTTCAGGAGATTCACATCGCTCTCTCCGCTTCCGGCCGAGAGAAAAAATACTCTGTCCGGAACATTTCCCGCGCCGTATTCCGATATAAACTCACTTCTGTGCGAATCGAAAACATCACTTATCAGGACGTTCGGGGCATCAGGCGTCATCTCCTCTCCCAAAGCCGCCATCCTGCCTGTGATCTCCGCATACACCCGGTTCATCAGGACATATATGTTATCTTCCCTTTGCTTCACCGCATATGAAAAGATCAGGTTCGATACCGTAAAGATAACAGCAAAAAGAGACACCGTTATGATGCAGAGTTTTCCCGCCCTTTTCATCATTCCGTGCCTCCGAATATGTATCCCACTCCCCAGACAGTCCTGATCAGCGCAGGATTTCTGGGATCTTCTTCAAGCTTCTCCCGAAGCCACCTTATATGAACGTTCAGGCTTCCCGGATCGCTGAAGCAGTCAACTCCCCAGATCTCATTGAAGAGCTTTTCTTTCCCGAGCACCTGTCCCGGATGTCTCATCATATATTCAAGAAGTTCAAATTCCTTGCCTGTGATCTGGATCTGTACATCCCCTTTGAAGACGGTCTTGGCACCCACATCCAGTGATATATTCTCAAAAGCAAGGATCTGTCTGTCTTCCGCCAGATCGTACGTGCGTTTCATCAGGGCCTTTATCTTAAGCCCCAGAACCCTGAACGAAAAGGGTTTGTCTATGTAATCATCCGCTCCGACTTCGAATCCCAGTATCTTGCTCTGCTCGTCGGTTCTGGCACTCATCATGAGGACCGGGATCTTCTGATCCTTCCTGATTTCCTGAAGAGCTTCGTATCCGTCCATTCCGGGCAGCATAACGTCAAGAAGCAGCATTTTAAATGCTGCTTCTCCCATAAGCTTCAGACCTTTTTCCGCATTCTTTTCCCAGGCGACGGAATATCCCTCGCGTATGAGAAAATCCCTGATGAGCTGTCCGAGTTCTTCATTATCCTCAATGATGAGAATATCCGTCATAGCTTAATCTCCATAATTACCGACCAGTATGTATTCGGGAATATCATCCGCACATCTGCCGGCGGTGAATGCCACATGGATATCTCCCGTTGCATGATCGACTATCACAGTATGTACCGTTCCGCTGTTATGAACATTGGCAACCTCATACTGATCCACGATCTCCCGGGCCATGATGGCCTTCATATCAGCCACCGAGAAGATCCCGGTTTCTTTTACCCATTTATTATACTTCGCAAAACGGATCGTCTCACCGGGATTTCCCGTAAAACCATCCTGATTTCCCGCGGTGGCATAAGTATTTACTATACAGAGTGCGTCCGGAGTATCCCAGATAAGCCCTTCCATAAGGGGTGAATCACAGGTTCTGATCACAGGAACGGCTCTTCCCGCTTCCACCGCCTCACTTGTGGGGTCTTCACAGCAGAAGGCATCTGCGGCATCCGCCACAAGAAGATTGTGACACCATGTAAAGTCTCCGCATTCCCCGTTCAAAAAAACGGCCGCATCATACGCATTGTCAAATCTCTCAAGTGCATATCTTATTTCATATGTATAACATTTTTTACCATCGTAGACAAACGGCATCTCATTTACGGTCCCGACATCGAGGATACCTATCATGACACCGTCATCATTCACCGCCGTGATCATATCCAGAAGACCGAGTATGCTTATGGAGGTTATGGTCTTATCCCCTTTTAACATATGCGTCACGGAATGGATCCGGGTCATCTGGGATGTGCTTCCCAGGTTCCACTCCAGGTTCCTGAGGGAGATCCTCTCTCCCGTTTCCGTTATCGAACCGCCCACTGTGAGCGCGCTGCATGCGGTAGGTCTTAACGCATCGGGGATCATCTGCATGGTCACGGCTTCTATATAACTGATCTTTCCGTCTTCCAGATACCCTTCGGAACCCTTTCCGATAGTGCGCGCGAAGGCTTCTATCTCACTCCTGTACTCATCGCGTATCGAAGCTTCAAGAGTCATGATCCTGTCCTCAAGAGCTTCATAATTCAGCTCTCTTCCGTCAAAAAGCCCCCTGATGTTCTCGTAAAGATATGGCTCGAACAATTCTTCATAATCCGGAACAGCCTTAAGTATCGTCTCGGCATATGCGGCACCCACTTCGGCAGGCGAGGCGTTTAAGTAATCAAGAGAAACATCATAGTAAAAATCATATTTATCGATCCTGCATGATCCGTCATCCGAAACAAAACTGTCCGTCACCGTCTGACGCGGGCTCTCGTTCGTATATCCGGGATCCGTTTCAACATTCAGAGAACCGGTCTTCACCATCCCGGCTGACGAAACCGTAACGGGCGAAGCACCGCATCCGCATATACCGGTCAGGATGCACAGAGTACATAGGGCAGATATATATTTTTTTAAAGTCTTTATTTTATAAATCTTATTCATCACGTATTCTCCAAATCTGTATACGGTCCATGGCTTTAAATGATGCAGCCATGACTGCGGTGATGAGTGCGACCAGCAAAGCGGGAAGCAGGACCACAGCAGGTGCGGGAGGAAAGGCAATCTTAAAGGATGATACGTACAGCGCTGCCCTTCCTGCCATGTCGAGCACAAACCTGTTCAATGTAAATGAAAGAATGACTGAAACAAGAGCTGCTATCAGTACAAGAAGTACAAACCTTGCAAAATGCCATTTCCTGATACAGGACGAATCGAATCCCAGACTCTTCAGCAGAGCGATATCCGAGGTCTCCTCTTCAATAAAGATCTGCTGATACAGGAAAGACATCGAAAACAGAGTGACTGCCATAATGAATCCGATAACGATGGCAAGGAGATCCAGTAATCTTCCGTAAGTGTTTCCGAGTTCATAATCCATGACCTGATCAAAATCCCATATCATGATCTCATCATTCACTTCACGCATTTTCTCTATATATGCATCATATTCGCTGTCCGGGCAGTCCAGACCTTCATTGAATATATCGAAATCGTGTATCACGATATTTTTGTCGCTTAAAAGCGTAAAAACGCTCGGACTCTGGGAATTTCCCAGCGACTCCACGAATGCGGTAACGATAAAATCCCGGTGCACAGTTTCTATATCAAAACCGTTTTCGGCATAAACCTTATATTCAAGTGTTATCACATCTCCTATATCAATGCCGTAAGCATCCTGTGCAAAATGCGATATCACGGCTTCATTGGGCAATTTGGGAGAATGACCGCCCTCTACTATCTTCATGCTGCTCAGATCATAATCACCGAATATCATGATCGCTCCGTTTTTTTCCGTGCCGTTTATCAGACTGATGACCTGTTGATCGGAAAGCTGTATGTTGAGCGGTATTCCGTGATCGTTGTAATAATCTTCAATATAGTGATAGTAATTTCTGTAGCTGCCCGTCTGATTGAGGAGCTTGTTCAAAAGCTCATCCTCGGGCCTTATCATCACCTCCCTTTCCGCAATACCCCAATATGTTCTCCTGTAATCATCGCTGATAAGGGTTCTCTTAAGCTGAAACACCAGAAAGAGTATGAGCATTCCGAGGACATAACTGACTATCAGGAACATATATCTCCTGAGCTTGCGGATTATATCCTGAACCGCAAGATATGAGGGGACAGACATACGCAGGCAGCGGGTCAAGGATATTCCGGGGATACTGCTGAATCTTTCACCACGGTTTTCTCCGTGGATGGTATCCATAACGGAGATCTTATTCATCCGTCTGAGAGATATAAAGGAAAAAGCTATCATGAGCAGGACAAAGATAACGCTTCCCGAAATGCCCAGCATGATCATGACACTTCTGTCAGGACTGAGGGTATTGATGACAAACCTGCCGACCAGTTCCTTCTGAAGCGGGATCCCGGCTATAAGACCAACTGCTCCGCCGAGGACCGCAAAAGCAATATATTTGATTATGAAGAGTGTTTTATAAGACAGGGAATCCACACCGATCGCTTTCATGGTCCCGATCTCTTTTTCTTCCCTTTTTACCGTTGCATGCAGTGAAAACACTATCGTCATAAAGATCAGCAGAATGAGCGAGAGACCGATGAGTCCCATGAAGATGCTGATGATAAGAGTCGCCATCGCTTCATCGGTATATGCATTACTCTTGCCGGTAGTGACAGTATGCACCCTTCCGGTTATGAGCCCTTCGTCGCTTATACGGTGAAGTTCATCATTAATCTCCCAACCCCATTCCATAAGCTCTTTAACATTCGAAAAAGGCGTAATGAGAGTTATTTCATAGAGATTCATCGGACAGGTGAACTCCTCTTTCAGTCTCTCCAGATCGGAGTCCGAAAAAAGGATCTTATTTATCGATGAAGTACTGGGATCCTTAAAAAAATATGCTATGGTGAATTCATAGATATTACCGAGGTCCGTGGTGACCGTGATCTTATCTCCGATATGAGCGCCGGAATTATTGGCCATCACCTGCGGTATCGCCACACAGCCGGACTCCAGGGTGAAAAGCTCATTTTTCATGTCATAAGGAATATTCTGATCCCTGCTGACCGGAGACAGCATAAAGTTTCCCGTATAAAGATTGGTCACACTTCTCTTATCTATTCCTTCGAACTGAAGTCTGGAGTTTTCCGCATACATCCTTTCGGAAACGGATATGTCGCCTATCTCGGGGTATTGCCTTAAGATCCCTTCGATCACCTCCATCTGATGCCCGGAGTCGGAAAAGCTTCTGTCCACCAGCATGATGACATCTGAAGTATTGCACCTCTTATAAGTATCATTCATCCCGGCTATGAAAGTATATATAAATCCTGCCCCCGTAACTATGAGGGTTGCGGCGATCAGCATAAAAATACATAAAACCGTGTTCAGTGCGATCTTGTCTTTAAGATCTTTTTTCAGCATTCTGAAATACAATTTACCACCCCATCTCCTCAAGCCATTTCCTGACTTTTCTTTCTCTTATCTGAAGGATCTCCGCTGCGCTCTTCTCATCATGCTCATCGTCCGATGCACCTATCTTGCCAAGTGCCAGCTCTCCCTGAATATCTCCGTCCATAAGGTAGATGATCCTGTCGGAGCTTGCCGCAACCTTCTCACTGTGGGTGACCATCAGGATCGTAGTTCCCATTTCATTGGCCTTTACCATTTCTCCGAGAACCTCCATGGATGCTTTGGAATTGAGTGCTCCGGTGGGTTCATCCGCAAACAGCACCTTCGGAGAATTGATCAGGGCTCTTGCAAGACATGCCCTCTGGAGCTGACCTCCGGACACTTCGGTTATCTCTCTGTCTGCCGTTTCTATTATCCCAAGCCTTCTCATGAGTTCTTCGGCCTTTTTGTTTACCTCTTCCCTGGACGCCAGCTTTGCCTGATAACCCGGCAGCAGTATATTGTCCATGATCGATAATTTCTTCATCATGTACATCTGCTGGAATACAAATCCCATCTTGAGAAGTCTCATCCTTGCAAGCTGTCTGTCGTTCATCCCGGACAGGTCGGTTCCGTCAAATATGACTTTGCCGGCTGTCATGTCATCCATGCCGCTTATGGTGTAAAGAAGGGTTGATTTACCCGAACCGCTTGGACCCATTATCGAAACAAACTCTCCCTCACAGATGGTGAGATTGATATTCTGAAGTACATTGTTGCTGTATCCGTCGACTATGTATGTCTTACACAGATCCTTTGCTTCCAAACATATTTTTGCCATTTTCTACCTCATTTTCCGTTTTGGCGGACTGACGCTCTCAGACATCCGCCACTGAACTGATATCATACTAACAACCCAATCCTTAAAAAATCTTTAAACATAAAATATTTTTATCAGTTTCTTTTTTCGGCGCAGGAACAAAAAAACTCCCCTTCTCCGGTTTCGGAGAGGGGGAGTTAAACTGTAAACTCAATAGATCAGTGTGATACCTGCTTTTTCTTTTCCTGTATCTCTTTGAGCATCTCCTGCTGCTTCTTCGCATCATCCCACAGTCTGTAATAATATAATGCGGCTCCGATGATATACGGAATGGTGAACGATCTGAAGAATTCGAACCATCCTCTGGGCGTGACAGGTCCCCAGAAAAGTGTAGCTATAAGAATTGCACCGGTGCAGAGAGCCAGTGCCATTACGTACTGGATTATTATCATTGCAAGAGGACTGAGCTTTTCGAAGAACTTGTGGATCGACAGAACAAATACCGCAATGTTACAGAAGATGAACATCATCACGACATTGGCGTTATTCGTCTGGTTGCCCATGATCATGTTTATGACGGCACCTGCGACAGAGATTATTGTGTAGGAACAGCACAGTTCAAGGAGATAGCTCTTTATAAATTCTTTCATTTGCCCATCCTCCTCATCTTCTGTAAGTAATCATTAAAACTTTTCTTATAACTTCTGTTGATGCATATTCTCTCGCCGTTATCAAACGACAGATATACCTTCATATTGATGTCCGGCTTAAGCTGTTTTATCTTGTAGATATTCACAAGATT
>CAMNEB010000028.1 GCA_946536155.1 uncultured Lachnospiraceae bacterium
TTCTACGCAGTAGGAAGATGGAACGGATACTCTGATGCACTTATGTACATGAAGAATAAGGACTTTTATCCCCTCCAGCTTCTTCTGTACAACATATTGAACAACATCAACCAGGTAGAAGTTGCCACACAGGAAGGCTTCTCCGCACCGGGACTTCAGGATTCGCTCAAGGCTGCCATCGTCATGTTCTCGACGATCCCCATCCTCTGCATCTATCCTTTCCTGCAGAAGTACTTCATCTCCGGTGTTACTCTCGGTGCAGTCAAAGAATGATTTCTTTTTGAGGGTTTTAACGGCATCATGCCGCTAAAATATATAATTAAAGGAGGAAAAAATGAAAAAGAAAGCTTTGTCATTAATTCTGGCCGGCACAATGGTCCTTTCCATCGCTGCCTGCGGAGACAATACAGGCGCTGACACTCCTGTCGGAGTTCCTACCGAGCCTGTAACTCAGAGCACTTATACTGAAGATCAGTCCGAGATCATCGGCGGAAGCAGCTCTGAACTCGTCGACGGCAAGTTCGCCGAGACAAGACACATTACCGTTGAGGTTTACGACCGCGGTAATGACGGTGGATCCGATCCCACCAACAATATGTACACAGATTACATCAAGAAGGGAATGCTCGAGGATCACAACGTTGAAGTTGAGTTCGTAGCAGTTCCCCGTTGGACCGAGGTTGAGGAGATCAATAACCTCCTTGCTGCAGGAACAGCTCCTGATATCTGCCTTACATATTCTTATCCCACCATTCAGACTTATGCTGACATGGGCGGTGTGCTCGATCTTCAGAACCTTGTTGTTGACAACAAGAACGATCTTACTCACCTTTGGGAGTGGCTCGGAACAACCAATATGTATTGGGACAAGAGCGTAACCGACGGTACCCTTTGGGCACTTGAAGGAAAGCGCGCTAACAACAACCGTGTTGTTACTTTCGTACGTAAGGATTGGCTTGATGCACTCGGACTCAAAGAGCCCACCACCAAGCAGGAGTTCTATGAGATGCTCTGTGCATTCAGAGACAATGCTGATACTCTCCTTGGCGCTGACGCTAAGAAGATGATCCCCTTCTCATGCTCATCCGATATCGGCTGGAGAGCATCACTCCTTATCGAGTCCTGCATGGATCCCAATATCACCGATAAAGAGTACTATGTCAACGGTTTCGATGACAGAAAGTACACTCAGAACGGTGTTAAGGAAGCAGGAAGAATCCTTAACCAGTGGTACAACGAAGGCCTCATGATGGAAGGTTTTGCACTTACCGAGTCATCTGATGAGGACAGCTACATGAAGGCCGGCTATGTCGGAGCTTTCATCCACAACTGGGATTATCCTTTCAGAAACGGTGAAGATTCCATCAATGCTAACCTTTCCAGACTTATCGGACCTGACGCAAGATTCGTAGCTGTTGACTGCTTCGAAGCTTCCAACGGCCAGTACATCAAGTACTGTGACTCCACCGCAGGTGACAGAAAGATCTTCTTCCCTACCACCAACGATGAGCCTCTTGCATCACTTCTTTACCTTGACTGGATCTCTGATCCTGCTCACATTCAGTATCTCCAGTGTGGTGACGAAGGTGTTACCCACACCGTTAACGCTGATGGATCATTCTCATTCATGGCTGCTACCGGCGCTGCTATCATGAACTCCGGACAGAACATCGATATGACCATTACCTGTAACGGACTTTGCCTCTCAACTCCTGAGCTTACCGAGCTTTCACTTGCTAACAACTATCCTCCTTGCAACCCTGAAGATGTTGCACAGGCTAACGATGTTGCTAACAACGGCAAGAAGCCTGCCAAGAACTCCAAGATCACCTCAATCGAGGCTGAAACCGGAATGGGCGAAGGACTTAACGCTAAGAGAGACCAGGCATGGGCACTTTCAGTAACCGCTCCCGTTGATCAGTTTGATTCCGTTTGGGATACAAACATGAGCGAGTATCTCGCAGCAGGCGGACAGGCCATCATTGATGAGCGTACCGCAGCTTGGGAAGCTCTCTACGGTGACAAGACCATGCTCGACTGATCTTAAGCTTGCTTAAGGTTCATAAACTTTCCTAAAGTGGCGCTCCGCGAAAGCGGGGCGTCATTTGTTTGGGGGGCATATGAACAGACCTCCGGAAGGGGAAATAAAAAGCAAATTTATAGTATTTTTTCCTTGCATAAAGAGTATGTTTTTTGTATAATATTCGAGTGGCTGGAAAGAGCATATCGTCTAATGCAGACATGTCTTTCCGGAGCAGATGGGATCATAGCTCAGCTGGGATGAGCGTCCGCTTGACGTGCGGGAGGTCACAGGTTCGAACCCTGTTGGTCCCATTTTCTTCATCCTCTGCAGGCTTAGATGCAGAGGATTTTTTTGTATAATGAGGTGCCTATGCTTTATCAATTCATACTTGATGATGAAACGAGAAATACCGTTGTCCTGATCGGTTCCATTCTTGCCTTCGTCTTCACATTCATCGGGCTCAGGGTATTTGAGAATAAGCTCCCGAGAGACGGCGGAAGAGAGTTTGCCGTTGACGGGTCCAAATCGATCGGCAAGCCCAGAGGCGCGGGCATCATATTTATCATTGTATTCACGGTCATTTCGATCATTTTCGGAAAGTTCAGCGTAGAATATCTTATTTATTTTCTGATAGTTATCCTGTGCATGCTCACCGGCTATATGGATGATGCTTCATCATCACCCTGGGGCGAGCTGAAAAAAGGGATCCTGGATCTTGCCGTAGCTGTCATGACTGCTTTTGCATATATCCGTTATAACGGCTCGGATGTGCATTTTGCGCTTGCAGGAATAGATGTTCATTTCCACCCCGTGGTATTTGCTCTCTTTGCCATAGCACTTGTATGGGTGAGCATTAATGTCACCAACTGCTGCGACGGTGTGGACGGACTCTGCGGAACCGTTTCTATCGCAAGTGTGGTCTCAATCTACGCACTGGCTCTTATGCTGGGAAGATCCGTCGAACTGGGCGCAAATGTCCTGTTCATGATAATGGTCCTTCTTGCTTACCTCTGGTACAATTCAACCCCCTCGAGGGTTCTCATGGGAGATGCGGGATCCAGGGCTATAGGCGCGTTCCTTGCAATAGCGGCCCTCCTGACCGGCGCACCTTTCATGTATCTTCTCATGTGCCTGATCATACTTCTGGACGGCGGCCTCGGACTGCTCAAGCTGACCGTTATCAGAGTCTTTAAGTGGAAAAGCTTTCTTAAGAATGTCAGGACACCGATCCATGATCATCTCCGTAAAAAGAGGGGATGGTCCAACACTCAGGTAGTAAACAGGATGCTTATATTACAGGTGCTGATATCGCTGATAGCACTGGGGATGGTGAAATAAATGTACGATAAACTTACAAAATCCGACATCAGGAAAATGGAAGAGGAGATCGAGTACCGCAAGCTGGTGGTCCGTCCCAAGGCTGTTGAGGATGTGCGTGAAGCCGCTGCCCAGGGCGACAGATCCGAGAACTTTGAATATTATGCCGCCAAGAAATTCAACAGGCAGAATAATTCCCGCATCAATTACCTCGAGAAGATGATCCGTACCGCGACCATCATCGACGATTCCTCCGATGAGAACGAAGTCGGACTGAACAATACCGTTACCGTCGAATTTGTCGAGGACGGACTGGTTCAGAAATTCAAGATAGTGACCACCGTCAGAGGTGATTCCTTAAACGGCATGATCACCAACGAATCGCCCCTCGGAAAAGCCCTTCTCCACAAGCATGTGGGAGATGTGTGCCATGTTAAGGTAAACGATTCCGTGGAATATGACGTCAAGATAATCGGTTTGGAGAATACTGATGATGAAGGAGACAAGATCAGGTCTTTCTGATAATACGGCAAATAAAGCGGTGGGAAACAACGGAAAACCGGATATGAAAAATATCTGGAGACTCTTTCTGTTTTTCCTCTTATACATTATTTTCAGGCTTGTGGTGGAGACGATGTTCACCCTCTCGACCCTGACCCTCGGACCTTCCTTTACCGAAGGACTTAAGAACTTCATGCTCATGTCCGACGGCGACGGCGGGTACAGGCTCACAGGTGACATGCAGGTGATCATTGCCGGAATAGGATATGTTATGTCCGGGATCATGATCCGCCGCAAGGCATTCGAGTACGACAAAAAATTCAATGAGAAAAAAGAAAACAAGCCCCTTTTCTGGGTGCTTACCGCAGCCGCTTCCGTGGGACTTGCACTGTTTTTGAACATCATCATCTCAAAGAGCGGTGTTACGGCCTATTCAGAGACTTACACGGAAGTTGCCGCATCCCAGTATTCATGCTCTTTTATCGTGGGACTGATCATGTACGGATTCATCTCACCTGTTTCAGAGGAGCTGATGTTCCGCGGGATACTCTACAACGGACTTAAGAGATTCTTTAATCCGAATTCGGCAATGTTCATATCCGCCGCCATATTCGGTCTTTATCACGGCAACGGAGTACAGGCGTTTTACGGATTTCTCGTATCGGCATTCATCGTGCTCATATACGACCTTTCCGGAGACTTAAGATCCGCTTTCCTGATCCATATGGCGTGCAATCTTACGGCCTACATCCTTACGTATGTCTACGCCTCGATATCCTCAAACGGCATGTGGATCATCGCCATCGTCTCGTTTGCGGTGCTTGCGGGATGCTATTATCTTATGATCGGAAAAAATGCAAAAAAGAAGGACGCAGCCTGATTACCTATCACGGGAATTGATATTAGCAGATGACTGACAGGTCAGATAATAAGAAAACAACAAATACCGGCATACCGGAAAACGCACGTATGAGCCTTAAGAAAAATGAGGCTCTCATCCGTGCGCTTTTTGATTCTGCGGCTATCATAATCCTGTGCCTGTATCCTTTCAGAAACATCCATCACGGACTCGATCTCTGGGATACGGCGTACAGCTATGCCAATTTTGAATATATGGGTCTTGAGCACATGGATCCCATGTGGCTCTTCTCCACGTACCTCTCGACCGCTATAGGCCATGTGATGACCCTTCTGCCTTACGGACACACACTTCTGGGTATGAACTTCTATACCTCCTTCGTGCCCGCGCTGACGGCGTTTATTTCCTATCTGTTTTTTACCAGGATCCTCAAGGTTCCCGAGTACATTGCATTCATCGGAGAGTTCGCCGCTCTTTCAATGTGCTGGGCGCCTACGGGAAGCCTTTATCATTACCTTACATACTTTGTCATAGATATGGGAGCCATGCTCCTTTACAGAGGACTTACGGAGGATGAGCCCCTTACACTCATCGCATCCGGCGCATTGCTGGGACTGGGAGTGTTCATAAGGTTCTCAAACCTTCCCCAGGTCTCCCTGATCCTTGCCATATGGCTGTACGGTATCTTTGAATTCAGGGAAGCATACTCGGCATCTGACAGCATCAAAAAGCCTTCCCGCGTCGAATATTTTATGAAGACCTTTACGAGATGCATGTGGTATCTGGTCGGATACATGGCATCATTCGTCGTCTTCATAACATACCTCGGCATCAGATACGGTCTGTCCGAGTACCTTGAGAGTATCACAGAGCTCATGAACATACCCGATACAGCTGCGGGATACAGCCCCATAGATATGATAAGGGCCCTTATAAGATCCTACACGGGACAGATATACTGGATGCTCAGATTGCTCTTTTTCGCGGTTGTTGCGGGCGGGATCTTTTACGGTCTTTATTACCTGTGCGAAACCAGGTTCAAAAATGCGGGAGACAAAGCCGGCAGTGTATATAAGTCAGTGATGAGGATCGCGCATCTGGCCGCTGCTGCGATCGCTGTTTTTTCCATCGCATTCATAACCGTTACCAATGAAGACAGAAGGATAGTTGATTTTAACTACAGGACATACTGGTGCGTATTCGGCGTTGCATCCCTGATGACGGGATTTGCGCTCATCATGGGACTTGTGGTCTTCTTCAACAGAAAAGCTCCTGCGTCCGAAAGACTCCTTTCCGTGCTTGCCGTCTTTGCACTTCTGATCTCCGCAATAGGCAGCAATAACGGGGCCTACAGCACATATAACAACATGTTCCTGTGGTTTCCTTTCATGCTGATGATCTTTGTAAGATTCATCAAATGCACGAACTATAAATGGTCATACGGACTTAAGTATGTCATGGGCGCTGTGGTGCTGTTTTTCATGATCCAGTCCACAATCTTCGGATCAAACTTCGCATTCACCGAAGGCTGCGAGGGTTCGGAAGACAGAAGAGGATATATCGTCACGGACAACAGAGTCCTTAAGAACATCAGGATGAGCTATGATAAGGCCTACAGTCTGGAAAGGCTCTCCGCATACATTCAGGAGTACTCTCTGACGGACAGAGAGGTGATCACATACGGATATATTCCGGGCATGTCATTCTATCTGCAGATGCCGCCCGCATTCAACACCTGGCCTGATCTTCAGAGCTATACCGCCGAAAAACTCACATCGAGGATCGACGAGATAAGTGTTAAGATAGAAGAGTCGGAGAGCGGCGCAGAGGTCGGCGAATACTATGAGCGTCCCCTGATCCTTTTATGCATATCCGAAAATGCCACAGACCACAGCACGGACAGCGCAAAGTGGGATATCATCTATGATTTTATTGAAAAAGAAGGATATCATATGACCTACAGCGACGACATGTTCGCACTGTACGAATAAACCGGCTGATAAAATCAGCTGAATGAACTGATCAAATAAACCGGCTCAGGACGGGGCGGGCTATGCATATGCAGAAGATATGATTATTGCGTGTGCATACGGAAAAATAAGTAAGATATGGCTTCTAACGCAGGAAAAGACAACAGAATACGCAGCTATTCCCTGGATGTCCTCAGATGCATCGCCATGGTCATGGTGGTCATACTGCATTATCTTGATAAAGGAGGCATCCTCAGATCGTTATCGGATGAGGGCAGTTTTTCCGCGGCAGATTGCGCAGCGTGGATAATGGAGGCTCTTTCCATTGTTGCGGTCAATCTCTACATGCTTCTGAGCGGATATCTCCTCAGCAGGTCATCATTTAAGCTCAGCCGCCTTGCCGGACTTGTCTGCAAGGTGTGGCTTTATTCCGTCATCGTTGGCTTTATCGGGATAGCTTTAAATACCCCTGCAGAGCCCGTGGACACCTATTTCATCTTAAGACTGATATTCCCCATATCCATGAACACATACTGGTTCATGACGGCTTATATATTCTTCTACATCCTGGTTCCCGTGCTCAGCATCGCCGCAGACAGGATGGATAAGGCAGGAATGAAGCTCCTTCTCGGATGCCTGATATTTTTCCACGTGATCATCAAGACCGTTGTCCCCGCACAGCTTACAGGGGATGCAGGCGGAATGGATGCCATGTGGTACATCATCCTCTTCTTTGTCGCTGCATATATCAGGAAATTCACGCCTTACGGGGATATGTCTCAGGCAGGGAGACCGGTATCAGGCACTGTATCCGGCTGCAGGACTGCTTCGGATGATAAGACCGCATCAGTCGGCACTTCAGACGGTAAAACTGCATCAGGAAAAAAACGTCCTGCGGGATTCTTCTTCGCCGCTTATATCCTCTTTACACTGCTCATATTTGCTGAGGCGTATATACTCAGGCTTGTGTATCTTAAGACGGGAAGTCTGTCATACATACTGGATATCAGCTATTCATACAATCATCTTCTGGTTCTTGCCTCGTCGGTGGCTCTTTTTACCGCTTTCCTGTGTGTGAAGGTCCCCGAAAAGGCGGGGAAGGTATTTGCATTCCTCGGAAAATATTCTCTCGGAGTCTATCTTCTCCACGAGAATCTTTCTGTCAGATATGCCTGGGAGCCTGTGCTGTTCAGCGGACAAGTGACGGGTGTTATTCAAACTGTTCTATTCCCTGTTTTTGCCGGAATCATCGTATTTGCGGCAGGCGTCCTGATTGATTTTCTGGGAAGCTCCGCAGCCCGTATTTTGATAAATGCGGCAAAGAAAACAGGCGTTTTTAATAAGCTGACCGCAGCTTTTTCCAAGGCTGATTCCGTTTTTAACGGTTCTGCGGGCACTAAGGGATGAGGTCACAGGAAATGGGTGATGACCTTATCAAAGAGGAGATAGTTGTATCCGTACGTGAGCTGGTGGGCTTTATCTTAAGGAGCGGCGATATCGACAATACCGGCGGCGGTCCCTTCGGCGTTGAGGTAATGCTCGAGGGCAGCAGGATCCACCGTAAGCTCCAGAAGGCGGGCGGTGCGGAATATATGGCCGAGGTCCCGCTTAAGACGAGCATTCCGTTCGATAAATACATCATCACAGTCGAAGGCCGTGCAGACGGCATCATCAAGGGTTCGGAGAAGTCCGGGCCTGTCATTGAAGAGATCAAGGGAACATATCGTAATATCGAAAAAATGAAAGAGCCTGTGCCGGTTCATCTGGCCCAGGCCAAATGTTATGCCTGCATGTATCTGAGATCGGGTGCAGAGGAATCCGGCGTTGACATATGCCGCCGCATCGGAGTCAGAATGACATATGTGAACCTCGATACCGAGCTGATAAGAAGCTTTGAAGAGGAATTCACCGCTGAGGAGATTTTTGCGTGGTTTGACGACCTGATCATGCAGTACAAGAGATGGGCGGATCTTCAGACCGAGTGGAAGGAGATCAGGCAGAAATCTATAAAAAATACGCAGTTTCCCTTCGAATACAGAAAGGGCCAGAAGAATCTGGCGGTCAGCGTATATCAGACCCTTTATGAAAAGAAAAAGCTCTATCTTGAAGCCCCTACGGGATGCGGAAAGACGATGTCCGTTGTTTTCCCTTCCGTAAAAGCAGTCGGGGAGCGGCTTGCAGACAAGATCTTCTATCTGACGGCCAAGACCATTACGAGGACCGCTCCTGAAGAGGCTTTTGACATACTCAGGTCCGAAGGGCTTCAGTTCAAGACCGTGACCCTTACGGCCAAGGAAAAGATCTGCATTCTTGAAAAACCCGACTGCAACCCCATAGGATGCGCATATGCCAAGGGGCATTATGACAGGGTAAACGATGCGCTGTATGCGCTTGTTACGGAGAGTGACTCTCTCTCAAGGGAGAAGATCTTTGAATATGCAGCACGCTTTAAGGTGTGTCCTTTTGAGCTGTCTCTGGATGCATCTCTTTTTGCGGACGGAGTCATATGCGATTACAATTACCTTTTTGATCCCCATGCAAGGCTCAGGAGATTCTTTGACGGAACAAATCCCGATGAGTTCATTTTCCTCATAGACGAGGCGCACAACCTGCCTTCCAGGGCAAGAGAGATGTACAGCGCGGTGCTGTCAGAAAAAGACTTAAAGAGCTTCAGAAACCTGATAAAGGCATCACTCGGAGGCCCTGCAGGGAGCATCTTCCTGAAAAAAGAATACTCCGGCAAGATGGTATCCCGCATAGGAAGCGTGCTGTCAAAGCTTAAGGCTGTCAGGGAAAGATTCGGTGTAAACACGGTGATCGCGGGCTTTGATGAGGACTGGTTTAAGTACGAGACGGGGCTTGAAGAGCTGGTAAGGAGCCTTGAGAGACTCCATACGGTCATGTCCGATTACCTTGAGGAAAGGGAAAAGCCCGGAGAGATCGCCCATGCTCTGAGGGACAGGATACTGGATATCTATTTCGGGATTTCTGATTTTCTCACGGTATTTGAGGATATGGGCAATGATTATGTCATTTACGATACCGCAGATGAAGAAAACGGCTATAATGTGCACCTGTTCTGCACGGATCCGAGGAGAAAGATATCCGAGAATCTGGGCCTTGGAAGGGCATCTGTACTGTTTTCCGCAACGATGCTGCCCGTACAGTATTATAAAGGGCTTTTGGGCGGAACCGAGAAGGATTATGAGGTATATGCGGAGTCTGTCTTTGACCCGAAAAGGCGCGGAATATTCATAGCATCCGATGTGACCACGAGATACCGTGACAGGTCAGAAGACCTCTATGTCAGGACTGCCGATCACATATCGAGGATAATAAGGCCCAAAAAGGGCAATTATATGGTGTTTTTCCCGTCCTATGCCTATATGCACAAGGTATGCGGGATATACGAAGAAGCTTTCCTTGCACCGGGCGATGAGATCATGGTCCAGCAGGAGAGCATGACGGAAGAGGATAAAGAAGCATTCCTCGCAGGATTTGAGGAAAACAGGGATAATGACGGGGCGCTCATAGGCTTCTGCGTTATGGGCGGGATATTCTCGGAAGGCATAGATCTTAAAGGGGATTCCCTGATAGGTGCGATATGCGTGGGACCGGGCATTCCCGGAGTAGACCTGGAGCACGATATCCTGAGGGAATATTACGATGCCGGCGACAGGACGGGATATGAGTATGCCTATATGTATCCGGGAATGAATAAGGTTCTTCAGGCAGCGGGAAGAGTCATAAGGACGGAAGAGGACAAGGGGATCATCGTTCTCCTCGACAGCAGGTTCTTAAGCTCCGGCTACAGGAAGCTTTTTCCCAGAGAATGGACGAACGTAAAGGTAACGGATCTTGCCCACATCAGAAATGATATAGAGGATTTCTGGAACGAAGAATAGAGCGGTTCCGGAACCTGATTTCAGGCAAAATACGTATGTTATGGGCCAAAATGCCTAAAATGACGACACTGACGTCAACTGACGGAAGTGTCGTTTTTTATTGCCTATTTAACCTGTAAATCGGTCAATTTCGGGGCAGAGGTTAACATAATGAATGATAGCAGGTGATATATAAAGAGAATCCGGAAGTCTGATCTGCGAAATTATGTCGAAACAAAATGATTTTATCACATTCAAAATTTTATGATATTACATGCGTTATCCTGCGGAAATGACGTCGGTGGCGGATGTGGATAAGTCGGTGGATAGTGTGGAAAGAGTTTGAAAAGGTTTAGTATACAAGGTTTTGTGACACTTTGTACAATGAACAACGTGTCACATTCCACCTGCTATTTTGAAAGATTTCATTCTTCAGACTAACTCCGGAGCTTAACAACTCGATGGTCTGTTCGTGCATTATGTAAACTAAAACAACCCTATTTGCCCGTTTAAATGCGGTTGACATAAACTCATAAAATCCGCCCGAAAAAAGGACAAAAAAAATCGCCCTGTGATGAAGGCAAAACCGCTCAGAAAATTTAATAGCGGTCGTTTTCAATCACAGGGCGATAAAACATTATAGTCAACGAATTTAGTAATTGCCGTATCGCGGGCTGAAAATGTATCATCTAAGCCATTTGCAGTCCGCGAAAGTGCAATTAATTAATTCGTGCACTATAGATCACAGTACGATTTATCATTTATTTTTTCAGGCGGCTGCAGACTGTTTTTCCCCGGCCTTACCTCTCGCACTTGAGGAATTTGACGCTGTAGGGTTCGAGCTTTGTGCCTCCGCCGAAATCGAAATCTTTTCCGGTGATCAGGTCGACGGCTTTGCCGCAGCCGGCGTCGAAGTGAGCGGTATATTCGTTCTCATCGATGTTAATGGCGACAAGGACGCGTTCATGCTCGGAACATCTCTGGAAGATGCACTGTCTGTTGGTGAGTACCAGTGATCTGAAATCACCGTAGTTGAGTGCCTCTGAATTCTTTTTGGCGGAAGCCATATCCCTTATGAGGTCAGTCAGAGAATTCCACTGTGGTGAATCAAAGCATTTCCTCAGAGCAGGGTCTCCCTCCGACTTGTTAGCCTTCTCACCCCACTCGCTGCCGTAGTAGATCATGGGAATCCCTGGCATTCCGAAGATGAATCCGTACATTAGCGGAAGGTGCCTTTCGTTGTTCACGACACTGGCAGCTCTTGTGACATCGTGATTGTCCACAAATGACCAGAGGTGCTTTCCCTTGTAGAGGGTCCAGTTCTCGGGGCCGAACTGCCTGAGCAGGGAATGTACTATCTCGAAGCAGTTGTAGCTGTTCATGCTGGAGAAGATCCCCTTGTAGCATTCGTAATTGGTGGCGCTGTCAAGGCCTGCGTTCAGCCACTTATTGTAATCACCGTGGAGAAGCTCTCCGGCCAGGAAGAAATCCTTTTTGATACCGTCCACATGGGACCTGAGCCTTCTGATGAAGTCCTCGGGCAGACAGTAGGCCACATCCAGCCTGAGTCCGTCGATATCGTAATCCCTTATCCAGCCCGAAACGGCATCCATCAGATGGTTCACCACATCCGGATTCCAGAGGTTTAACTTGACCAGGTCGTAATTGCCTTCCCAGCCTTCATACCAGAGCCCGTCGTTGTAATTGGAATTGCCGTCGAAGGCGATCCTTGAAAACCATGAAACATAGGGTGAAGCTTCTCTTTTTTCCAGGACATCCTTAAATGCCCAGAAGCCGCGACCCACATGGTTAAAGACTCCGTCCAGCACGATCTTTATCCCTTCGTTGTGAAGGGCCTTGCAGACCTCCGCAAAATCCTCGTTTGTTCCGAGTCTTGTGTCTATGCGGTTATAATCCCTGGTGTTGTATCCGTGAGTGTCCGATTCGAAGACCGGAGAGAAGTAGACAGCCGTGATGCCCAGTTTTTTGAGATGCGGTATCCATTCCGTCACCTTTTTGATGCGGTTTACCGGCACTCCGTCATTCTCAAAAGGTGCCCCGCAGAAACCGAGAGGATAGATCTGATAAAAAACACTTTCAAATGCCCACATAAAATGTCTCCTTTACATGTGAAGATCAAATAATATGATACCATAATTAATGAATTCTTAAACCATGGTTTTCTTGACAAAACAGTGGCTATCACTTATCATTGACACAATTATAGCAATAAACTGCGTACATATATTTATATGGCTGTGACGAAGAGGAGTACGTGATGACCGCCCGACAGAGAAGGAAGCATTAAAGGCTGAGAGCTTCCGCAGGCAGGATCCCGGAAGGTCGCTTCCGAGCCGGATGGCGAAGGCTTTATGCATATAAACTGTGTAGTCATCCCGTCAATCCACGAAACGGTGTAATGAGGCAGAAAACGGCGATTGCGAGAGAGCGTATTTTCTGTGAACAAAGGTGGTAACGCGTATTATACGCCCTTTGCATTCCGACAGGAGTGTAAGGGGCTTTTTATATCGCAGAAATTGCAATTTCCGGAGAATCGAAAGGAGAAAGATCATGGCAAGGGAACTTGCAAAAACCTATGATCCCAAAGGAATAGAGGATCGTATTTATCAGAAATGGCTGGATAAAAAATATTTTCACGCAGAGGTGGATCATTCCAAGACACCTTTTACCATAGTCATTCCGCCTCCGAACATCACCGGACAGCTCCACATGGGACATGCCCTTGATAATACCATGCAGGATATCCTCATCAGATGGAAGAGGATGCAGGGTTTCAACGCCCTTTGGCAGCCCGGAACAGACCATGCCTCCATCGCCACCGAGGTCAGGATCATCAAGGCTCTCAAGGAAGAAGGGATCGACAAGCAGGATCTCGGAAGAGAGAAATTCCTCGAGAGAGCATGGGACTGGAAAAAAGAATATGGCGGAAGGATCATCAGCCAGCTCAAGAAGCTCGGTTCCTCATGCGACTGGGACAGAGAGCGCTTTACGATGGACGAGGGCTGCAACAGGGCGGTCAACGAAGTCTTCGTGAAGATGTACAACAAGGGCTATATCTATCAGGGATCCAGGATCATCAACTGGTGCCCCGTCTGTGATACATCCATCTCCGATGCTGAGGTTGAGTACCAGGAGCAGGCAGGACATCTCTGGCATATCAAGTATCCCCTTATGGATAAGGAGACCGGAAAGCCTTCGACGACCGAATTCCTTGAGTTTGCCACAACACGTCCCGAGACAATGCTCGGAGATACCGCTGTTGCCATCAATCCCGATGACGAGAGATATACACATCTCAAGGGCAGGAGCGTATGGCTTCCCCTTGTTAACAAGGAAATCCCCATCGTAGAGGATTCCTATGTTGATGTGGAGTTCGGAACCGGTGTCGTTAAGATCACTCCCGCACACGACCCCAACGACTTTGAGGTCGGAAAGCGTCATGGTCTCGATATCATTAACATCATGAACGATGATGCCACCATCAATGAGAACGGCGGCGAGTATGCCGGACTTGAGAGATACGAGGCAAGAAAGAGGATCGTTGAAGACCTCGATAAGCTCGGGCTCCTTGTGAGGATCGAGGATTATACGCATAATGTCGGAACTCACGACAGATGCGGCACCACCATCGAGCCCCTTGTCAAGAAGCAGTGGTTCGTCAAGATGGACGAGCTCATTAAGCCTGCAAGAAAGGCTGTTGAAGATGGTTCCATCAAGCTTGTTCCCGAGAGGATGGACAAGATCTATTACAACTGGACCGACAATATCCGTGACTGGTGTATCTCAAGACAGCTCTGGTGGGGACACAGGATCCCCGCTTACTACTGCGATGAGTGCGGAGAGACCGTTGTCGGACTTAAGGCTCCCGAAAAGTGCCCTAAGTGCGGATGCACACATTTCACACAGGATCCCGATACACTCGATACCTGGTTCTCATCGGCACTCTGGCCTTTTGAGACTCTCGGATGGCCCGATCAGACCGAAGACCTTAAATATTTCTATCCCACTGACGTACTGGTGACAGGATATGATATTATATTCTTCTGGGTTATCAGGATGATCTTCTCCGGATATGAGCAGATGGGAGAGAAACCCTTCAAGACCGTATTTTTCCATGGTCTTGTAAGAGACTCCCAGGGCCGCAAGATGAGCAAATCACTCGGAAACGGCATCGATCCCCTCGAAGTCATCGACAAGTACGGAGCGGATGCGCTCAGACTCACACTCATCACCGGAAACGCACCCGGCAACGACATGCGTTTTTACTATGAAAGGGTGGAGAACAGCAGGAACTTCGCAAACAAGATCTGGAACGCTTCGAGATTTATCATGATGAACGCGGACCAGTACCTTGAGAAGACAGGCAAGGAGATCAGAAAGCCTGAGAACGGAGAGCTCCTTCCCGTTGATAAGTGGATCATATCAAGACTCAATACTCTTATTAAGGATATGACCGACAATATGGACCGCTTTGAGCTTGGTATCGCAGTCCAGAAGGTTTATGATTTCCTCTGGGAGGAATTCTGCGACTGGTATATCGAGATGGTCAAGCCCAGACTGTATTCCACCGATGACGAAGCAGGACAGAATGCGGCACTCTGGACTCTTAAGACCGTGCTCATAAATGCACTCAAGCTCCTTCATCCTTATATGCCGTTCATCACAGAGGAGATCTTCTGCAACATTCAGGATGAGGAAGAATCCATCATGATCAGCAGCTGGCCTGTATTTACCTCCGAGTGGGATTATCCCGAAGAGGAGAGAGCCGTTGAGCTCATCAAGACCGCTGTAAAGGGCATCAGAAATATCCGTTCCGAGATGAACGTTGCACCTTCCAGAAAGGCTGAGGTCTTCGTCGTCTCCGAGGATAAGGGAATACTCGATATATTCGAAGAGGGCAGGCTCTTCTTTGCAAGCCTTGCATACGCATCCGATGTAAAGACTGCTGCGGATAAGACCGGTATCGCTCCCGATGCGGTTTCCGTCGTGATCCCCGGCGCGACTCTCTACATCCCGTTTGCAGAGCTGGTCGACATTGCGGCTGAGCGTGAGAGACTGGAGAAGGAAAAGAAGCGCCTCGAGGGAGAACTCAAGAGATCCGAGAGCATGCTCTCCAATGAGAAGTTCCTCTCCAAGGCTCCCCAGGCCAAGATCGATGAGGAAAAGGCAAAGCAGGAAAAATACAGACAGATGATGGAACAGGTTGAGAGCCGTCTGAATTCCCTTTGATGAATTTACTTTTCACCACGGAGTACCCTAATGATAGATTTCGAAGAAGAACTTAAAAAATTTTATCCCAGCCTTGAGATAGAAGATCTTGAAGAAGCACTGTCCGGAGCAGAGCTTACGGACGCTGTCGATCTTTATGTTAAGCTGGGAAAGGATAATGCCCAGACGCCTGCCTCGCAGGTTCAGCCTGTACGTGACATGCGTCCCGGCAGGCATTACTAGGATTTATTTATGAAATGTTACAATTGCGGAGCCGAGCTTTCCGAGGTTTCTTTCTGCACCAATTGTAAGAGAGATGTAACTCTTTATAAAAAGATCATCTGCACCTCAAACCGCCTCTACAACGACGGTCTTGAAAAGGCGCAGGTAAGAGATCTGTCCGGTGCTGTAAAGAGCCTCAGACAAAGCCTCAGGCTTAACAAAGAAAATATCGATGCCAGAAATCTTCTCGGCCTTGTCTATTTTGAAATGGGCGAGACCGCGCAGGCTCTCGGAGAATGGGTCATCAGCTCCAATTACCGCGAAGAGGGAAATATGGCGAGCGAGTATATCGGCATGATCCAGGATAATCATGCCGAATTGGATATGCTCAAAAGATCCGTCAAGGACTACAATATCGCTCTTGAGAGCTGCAGACAGGGCAACAAGGACCTTGCCATGATCCGCCTCAAGAAGCTTGTTTCCGCCAACGGCAGATTCGTAAAGGCATATCAGCTCCTTGCTCTTCTGTATATGGATCTCTCCCAGTACGATAAGGCTGAGAGGGAGATTTCGCGCGCCCTTTCGATTGATAAGACCAATACCCTGAGCCTCAGATATCTCAGGATGATACAGGAAAATGCGGATGCTGCGGAGAACGACAGACACAGCATCTTCAAAAGCGATGAAGAGCCCATCAGGAAGATAGTGGACAACGAGCTCATCATCCAGCCCGCAGGCGTACGTGAGAATAGATACGGAAGCGTGGGCACGGTATTCAACATCCTGATAGGAATAGTGCTGGGGCTTGCAGCAATGTATTTCCTCGTTCTTCCCACAAGGATAGTTTCAGTGCGTGAAGAGTCCCGCCAGGAGATCGCTCTTTTGCAGGAATCCCTGGATAAGAAGAATGCTGATTACGATGCACTGCAGCAGAACCTTAATGAAGTTAACGCAGAGAGACAGCGCCTTGCCGAGGAGCTTGCCGGATATACCGGTGAAGAGGGAACTCTCGCAGACATAGACAGGCTCCTTGATGCGGCAGGAATATATCTTGCGGGAGGCGATATGGCAAGCGTCGGAGAAGAGCTCTGGGACATTAAAGAGAGCATCGATCCCGACAAGATGTCAGAGAGCTGTTCAGGTCTTTATGATTCGCTCCTTGCAGCCGTCAGTCCCTATCTTGCGGACACCACATACAACGCTGCGTACGGCGCATACAATCAGGCTGATTACGAGAACAGCGCGCTGCTTTTCGAGAAGGCATATTTCTATAATCCCAATAACGGCGATGCAATCTATTTTGCGGCCGTTTCATACAGCAATGCCGGAGACAAGATAAAGGCCAAAGAGATCTACGAATTCATAGTGGATACATATCCCGGCACTTATATCGAGGCCATGAGTACCCAGGCTCTTAACCAACTTGAGGGATTAGGCGGATGAATTTAAAGGATTACGATGATATAGAATTTCTGGATGAGGAGAGCGAAGAGACTTACGAGCCCGAGCATAAGGAATCTTCATCCGGAAAGAAGAGAAAAAAAGGAAGAGGCGGATTCATCTTCGTGATGATACTTCTCGTAGCCGCAGTGATGTTTGCGATGGGAGCTGCAATCTACCTTCTTTTTTTCACCAAGTTCGATCAGAACAGCGTGGGGAGCGACAAGCCCATATATACGCAGGAACAGATGGATGAAGAGATCCAGGCAGCAAGGATCGCGGCTGACCAGAGAGTGACCGATGCTTTCGATTCCGGATATGAAGAAGGAAGACGCAGCACCCTCACCGCTCTCATGGAGAACCTCATCGCAACGGGATCCAGCATCACAAGCCTGCGACCTTTCTATCCCGACAAGGTCATAGTAGTGAGCCAGGGACAGTTTAACTTCGTTGACGTAGATAAATCCCTCAAACTCACAGATATCGATCCCGCGGGCTTTACCACCGATGTGGACGGCATAATGGAATATTATGCGAATGGAGAGAAGATCTCCCACAAGGGCATCGACATCTCCCAGTACCAGGGTGATATAGACTGGAACAGCGTTGCTGTGGACGGTGTGGAATTTGCCATCATAAGAGTTGCCTTAAGAGGCTACGGCACCGGAAGACTCGTTGAGGATGAGAGATTCGATACGAACATCACGGGCGCAGCGCAGGCAGGAATCCATGTCGGAGCATACGTCTTCTCACAGGCCATAACCGAAGAGGAAGCCATAGAGGAAGCCAATATCGCCATAGAAAAGCTTTCCCCCTACACGACCGGATGCCCCATCATCATAGACGTTGAGAGGATCTCCGGAGCAGCTGGAAGAATGGACGATCTTACTCCCTCCGAGAGGACCGACATGATCCTCAAATTCTGTGAGGTCGTACAGAATGCGGGCTACAAGCCTTACATCTACTACAACACAGAGATGAGCATCCTCTACGTGGATCTTGCAAGACTTGAGAACATCCCCAAGTGGTATGCGTCGTATTCATCCGATTTCTTCTATCCCTATGACATCGATATCCTTCAGTATTCTGCAACAGGAAGCGTGAAGGGCATAAGCGGGGATGTGGACATGGATATCTGTTTCAGACCTTTCTGGTGATAAAAAAGTATACGCAGGTCTAT
>CAMNEB010000029.1 GCA_946536155.1 uncultured Lachnospiraceae bacterium
CCGGAGACTCAAAATCCGAAGATTCAAAATCCGGATCATCAAAATCCAAAGACTCTGTGACTGTAAAAACAGGGTCCGTATCTTCACATACGAAAAAAAATACTTCCGGCGGCATCTCACCGGAAGCTTCCCATGATATAAAAGAAACCGA
The DNA here is from genome assembly GCA_946536155.1 of uncultured Lachnospiraceae bacterium. Classification (GTDB taxonomy): domain Bacteria; phylum Bacillota; class Clostridia; order Lachnospirales; family Lachnospiraceae; genus AC2028. Next base: position 152 of record CAMNEB010000029.1, read on the forward strand.
TCTTCCGCCCGCAGAAAATGCAGAGGGAGTAAAATCAGAGGGAAAAAAGTCGAAGAAAAGCATAGCAAGGGATCATGACAGAGAGATAACCATGTTCCTGTCGATCGTACTTCTCCTTCTGACCATTGCAGGGCTCATTCTTTTCTTTATCATGCCCGATCCCGAGTCCGTAAAGCCTGTTCCCATCGAGGTGTCGGACATTCAGCCCTCAGCACTTCCGGAGAGCGGTACAGATAAGCCTCTTCCTTCAGATGATCCGGCAGATCAGGACAAACCCGGAGATATCACGGAACCTGACAAACCGGAGGACCCTGACGATACAGTCATCGCCTATCCGGCTCCCGATTATGATTTCAAAGAGGAAGATGTATATGTCGAAGTCGAAGGACTCAATCATCCCTATACGATCGCCTGGGTTTCCGACGTCCATTTGATAACAGACTCAAAGCCCGGAGACGTTTACTACGAAAGCCTTCCCACCGTTCTCGACAGATATGAGAATCTTTCCGTAACGCCGGACGGAGTGCATGCCGAAGAGCTCTGGCCGGAGATAATAGATTATCTCAATTACAACGATTTTGACGCCGTTATTTTCGGAGGCGATATCCTCGATTACTGCAGCACCTCAAATATGTTCGTCCTTCAGTGGGAGATGGGCCGTCTCAAATATCCTTCGGACCGTATCCTTTATCTGAGGGCCGATCACGATTACGGAACCTGGTACAGCGACGGCTCCACCGGATTGAATGATGCCTTGGCTCACGAGATGCATGCTGCGATAGACGGCGATGACAACACTCACAAATATCTGGACTTCGGCGACCTGATAATAGCAGGCGTCAACAATTCAATAAAAAAGCCCGGTGAGGAACAGATGAAAGTTCTCACCGAGCTCTATGGACGTGGTATTCCTGTTATTGCGGCAACCCATGTTCCCTATTATTCCGAGGTCGATCCTTCTCTCGAAGAGCTGTCGATGGCTGTAAGGAACAGGCTCTACTACTGGTCTCCGGACTGCACAACATATGAACCGGATACCGATATGTGGAAATATCTCAATCTTATCTATGACGAAGATTCACCCTGCGAATATGTCCTCGCCGGACACCTCCATGCGGAGTGGGACGGTGAGATCAGGGAAGGCTTAAGAGAGCACATCTTCTCTCCCGCATTCAGCGGAACCATCGGTATCGTACATGTAGTCCCCGAAGGAGAGATGCCCTGATATCAGGATATCGTTCCGTAGACGACTATATTTCCGAAGATATCCTCATTGAACCAGCAGCCGCAGTCATGCTGACCGGCACCCATACCAATGAATCTCACAAAATACATACCGTATGCTTCAGTGATGTAATAAGGAACGAGCAGGCCTGTGGAGCCTCCGAGTTCCGCGGTCACATCCGTATAGTATGAAGGGAACATAAAGCCTGCGAGGGAATCACTGCGTACCACCTTTGCGGAATTCATGTTGCCGTATCTGTCGGAAGAGGTCGTCAGATAATAATGAGCTCCGACATGCGAAACCTGCACCACTCCTCCTATCTCATCGGGCACAGGATATGCCGCTGTGATCCTGAAGGTCCTCTTATCGACGACTATGATCCCGCCGGCACCCTGACTGCATAACAGGATCTTGTTTCCGTCGATGGTAAAGGATCTGGTATAAAGTCCCCTCAGCGCATCGATCTTCTTAACGGACACCAGCCTGATGGTAAAATCCTTATTTCTCTTGTAGATATACATCTCACCCGTATATGAACTCCATACATAGAATGAAGATGTGGCGGCATCATACACACAGTAATGAGGCCTTACTCCCACTGACTCAAAGCTCTGAACCTCAACGAATTCTCCGGTAAAAAGCCTGGCGTAGGTAACAACGCGGTTGTTATCGGTGTCGGTCACAAGATAGATGAGCCCGTCAGAACAGATGGAATGAGGCTTGTTCAGATCATCTGCCATGACCTTCCAGGACAGTATGCCGAGCGTAGGATCCGGAGTGTCGTTATATATGATCCTGTCATTGTATGTATCAACGGTAAAATATATGCCGTTCAGGAGCACATTCTGGCTGGATACGTAGGTCTGAGGCTCAGATACATATTCAAACGGAATAACATATCCCGCACCCCTTCCGGGAGCTGCCTGTGCCTGTATGGGCATCGCCGTCACAGCCGTCATGACCGCAAGTAATAAGGCAAGTATTTTTTTGATCGCTTTTGCCATCATATAGAATGATCCACCCTCTCTGTTCAGATAATATAAATCATACAGAGATTATATCATATATCCTATCTGAGTACCGTAGCGAGTTCGTCAAGCACACTGCCGCCCGATCCGATCGCACATTCCGCATGCCAGGTCACGCATTCATCCCCTCTGTAAGCCGTTATACGGGCGCTTATCTTATCCCCTTCATAATCAAGAGGCACCGTAAAACCGGTCCTTTCTTCGAGCAGATATCCGGCTTCCGCTCTGACGGTATTTCCGGAAAAACCGGCAAGCTCATCAGGGATATCGCCCATGACATAGAGGGTATCGCTGCCTTTGAAGGTATCGTCGTCAAAAGATACAAATACCGCATCCGGATAACCCCATACAAAAGACAGGACCCTGCCGCTCTCTCCTCTCTTCATATAGCGGTTCCCGTAAGCATCGGTAAGAGGTCCGCTGACTTCATCCAGACATCTTTCGATCCTTCCGGACACATCAAGTTCAAGCACCGCTCCCGATGTCTCCTCAGCCTTATTCCCGACTTTATCAAAGGCGGTCACGGTGATGGAAAAATCCCCGTTGAAGAGTCTGTTTTCAAAGGATGGTTCCATGCTCTGCGCATCGGGCTTAATATCCATGACAAAGGTATCGCCGGTGCTCCTGTACGTTCCCTCGAGGCCGCTGTCATTGTTCCGCACAAGTATATCAAAGCCATCCTTAAGACCGGAGCATTCATCCGCTGCCTTAAGGCATATACTCACATCCTCAAGTCTCCTGTCGATCACATATCCGGAAACGATATTTGAGATATCGCATCCTTCCAGCCTTTCCCACTCCCCTCCGTTGACCGAAATATAGCAAAGCGGAGGATCCGGATCTCCTATCAGCGTAACGCCGTTCAATATATCGCAGGCATGGTCACTGGTGATACGGCCGCCCGGAGACGAATACCCTCCCGCATCAAGCCCCGCCTCTGCCTGCGGATAATAGAAGCTTTCTCCGGAGTGGGATGATACAAAGCTCTGAACAAAGGTAAGCCTTGAACAGTGTTCTTCCCTGAAACAGTCTCCGGTCGCGCGGGGGATAAGATCAAAGGAGGAGGTTACATTAATGCCGTATAATTCAGCATCCTCCCTTTCTCTTAAGACATTACCGTGCGAAAAAACAAACTCCGCCCGTTCGCTTCCCGACCTGCATACAGATGCCCGGTCAATCTGATATCCGGGTCTTGCGGGGCCGTTTATGTGAGCTGCATAGACCATCTTAAAAACCGTCTCTCCGTCAGACCTTATAAAAAATCTTGAGGGAGATGATCCGTCCCTGCAGACTCCCTCACCCGGAAGCACTGTCATGCTTTCGGTCACAAGAGGGTATGGGATATTTGCATTCCTGCCGTCCACCGCCATATTTTTGACCGTGCTGATATTACCGGCTCTGTCCGCGGCGATGACATGTATATACCTGTCTCTTCCTTCGGGCGTAAAGTATACCCCCGCACTTTTCTTTTCATCTTCCGAAGCGCCCTCATACCATGCGGCAAACTCAGCACTCTTTGACGATCCAGAGATCGGAGTCCAGGCGGTATTCATAGCCCTCCCGTTTGAAAGGACATAGGCGGCGCTCCGCTCCGGGGTTTCATCGATCAGATAAAAATATCTGTAGATCCCGGTCATGATATTCAGTTCTTTTACGTCCGTATCGTAGCTTACATCCGTTCCGGAAAAAACATCCCCCACGCGGTAAATATCCCCGATGCGGTACCCCTTTGCCATAAAAGAGTAACGGCTTCCGTTATCATGCGGCATACTCCAGGTGATGATGCTCCTGCCTGTTACGGGGTCATATGTAAAACCGATATTCTCAACGGGATCGGGAGATGCAAGATCCGGCGAATATACCGAAATGTCGGATGCGGAATAAAATCTCTCATCAGGTATGGTCATTACGCAGTATCCGTTTTCCGAAGCATCGCCTTCCGGATAAAAGGTATCCTCGTGAACCTTTACGACATGGCCGCAGTACGGGATGTCTCCGGGATAAAAGACGGTACCGTCACCTTTTGCAGGCTCTCCGTCAATCTCAACTCTGCAGGTAATGACCGCATATCCGTTTCCGTCACAGATGCCGTTTTCCATCCTGCCATCCGTCACTCCTCCGATATATCCGCTTCCGCCACCGCCGCCTGCGCCGTAGGATCCCCGGTTGCTTCCGCCGCCTCCGCCTCCGAACCAGCCGCCTCCGCCTCCGCCGTTATTGATCATTGCGGAATCAATATTGTCATCTTCATACGAATATCCCGTTCCTCCGTATCCGAAGCCACCTGCGGTATATAAACCTCCGCTTCCCGCGGCGGTCTGCGTTCCGCCTGTTGCGGTATTTTCACCGCCGGGCCAGGGTGATATTCCCGCACTTCCGGAAAGTCCTCCTCCGATGCCGGGTATCGAACCGGAGCCGCCGGATCCGCCTCCGCCACCTGCAACGATATATACACAGCTCCTGTCGGATGAAAGACTGCTGAGGAGTCCGTCCTTTGATGCGATATGCGTCGCACCGCCTCCGGGACCGCCTCTTTCGCCGTAGGCATCCCTTCCTCCGCTTCCGCCGCCGTTATATCCGTCCGTACCGCCTGCGCATATATACAGAATGCTCCCTTTGGGCAGATGTACCGTACCCTCGGCATATCCTCCGTTTCCCGCAGCGCTTCCGCCCCTTGTCGTATATCCGCCTCTTGCGCCCCAGACCTGAAGCCTGTAATCGCCTTCGCCTTCTGCGGTATATGTCCTGATGCTTCCCGTACATTCAAAGGTCCTGCTGACATTTAAGCTGTACTCGGCGCCCCTGCCTCCGGATGCTGACATGACAGTCACTCCGTTGACTGTTACATATGACCATTCTCCGCCTCCGCATCTGATATCGCCGCCTTCCGTCCGGGTGGCTCCTGGTCTGCCCGTGTATATCCCGACCACATCGCCCTTTTCAAGATAAAGACCGCATGAAGAATACTCACCGCTCTCACCCTCATATTCACCGTACGAGGAACCTCCCGCTCCCCAGAGTTCAAAAGTATATATGCCTCCGAAAGGTATCTTGTATTCGTTATATTCACCGGGAACGGACCAGATCACCCTGCCGCCCGCAGTCACAGAGGATGCAGCTTCAGTTACAGCTTCACGGAAATCGTAAGGATATCTTACGTCCGATATAAAATACTTATAGATATCGCATCCGGAAGATCCGCTCACGGAAAGATCCGAAATACCCTTGTATCTGTTATCTCCGAAATCCGCGCTGCCCGCATAATCAGGCGAGGCACTGAGTTCCATGGCAGAATAGTACGCATAAAGGACCGTATCGGCCCCCGGCCTGAAAAGATCTCCTTCGGCCCCCGCATAGCATAAAGGATCGCTGCCCGGTTTCGTATACCAGCCTTTGAATACATACCCGGGCCTGTATGCCGAAGGAAGGACCACATATGTACTCTTCCATACCGCCCTTGCGGTATCTGTGTTTTTATTTTTTCCGGAGGTATGTACATATGTAAAACCTCCGTCTGACCTTATCTCCGGAACACTGCCCGAGATCCTGCCGCCTGCAGAAAACATCCCGGAAGGGACCGATGCCATATTCCGCGCTGCGGGATCCGTACTTTCAAATGTCCATCCCGAAAGCTCTGCTCCGGCATATCTTGAAGCCACGGCTGTTCCTCCCATGGGATCAAAATCCACTCTGAAGCCATGGGGAGGAACGAGCAGTGATATGCTGACTTCTGTCGTATCTCCGTATCCTCTTTCAAAACTGTTACATCCCGAAGTGAAGGTGCCTTCATATATACCGTTATAGCTTCCCCGTGACGATCCCAGCGATCCCGCGGATATTTTAAAACCGGAATCTATCTTCTTCCACACGGCATAAAGAGTTACAGTCCTGTTATCAGAGCCGTCGCCCTTTGTCCGAAGAGACGGGAAAAAATTCTCCAGACTGCCGCATGATGCCCCGTCATTAAAGATCTTCTGACCGGTTGGAGAATCGCTCCATCCCGCAAACATATATCCCGGCCGCAAAAATGCATTTGCTTTGAGCGTCGTCTCACCCGTAACCTCGCGTCCCTCGTATATGCGGTTTCCTCCGAAAAAACATACGGAAGGATCCATATATCCGGACTCCGCGCCGTTTCCGTCATACACGATGTTATATCTGTTCCAGGAAACAAAAGACTTGCACATATGCCTCTGGAGAGAAATGTCATTCTCAAGATTATCGCCCCTCACAGGACAGATGAACAGATACTCGACCGGGTAATGTGTTGCAAATTCTCCCGTTCCCGTAAAAATATATCTGATATTTCTGACACACGTGTCATTTGTATAAACATATCCCGTTATCTCCTCTCCGCAGTCTGCGCAGTATGCCACCCATCCCGAATCATACGGCTCACCGCATTTTTGATTCACAAGAGAGTCGAATCCGTAATATTCATAATCCCTTCCCGCTAAGAAAGGACCGTGGACGCATCTGGCATCCGGATGCTCCAGCACCCATTTTCCGACAGGTATCACAGAATCTGTTATCGCGGATGCATAATAGTGCTGGCCCGGAAGGAGCTCACCCTGCAGCTCTTTTCTTGTGATGACTCCCTCAGGAATGACTTCCGTGCCCCCTGCCCCTCTGAAAAAATGATGCGGATCATCATAAACGTAGGAGCCGTACTCCGAAACGCTGCATTCACCCGGCCGTATCGTAGTCCAGGCTGTCCCGTTACTTCCCGAATAGAATCTGATATACGGATTATTTCTGTACTCTCCGTATACCGCATCCGGAGACGGCATGGAAGCCGCTGCCGCATCACGTCCCGGGAAAACAGATGACACGATCGTCATGATCCCGATCCCCGCAAAAAACACTCCTTTTTTCAAATACCTTATAAACCTACACACCTTGTTACCGACACATCTCAACTGCAGACACCTCCTTTTTTGCAAATAAAAATGGAGACCCATGTCTTCCTCTTAGGAAAACATAAGTCTCCATATTTGAACATTTTAGAAAAAGATGCGGTCCTTAAAAACCGTGGTCAGAATATATCACAGTTTCTTTATTCTTTCAATAGCCTCGAGAGTATTTTCGTAGGTACCGAAGGCGGTAAGTCTGAAATAGTGCTCTCCGCTGGGACCAAAGCCCGATCCGGGTGTTCCTACGACATTTGCCTTATCGAGAAGGAAATCGAAGAACTCCCAGCTGGTCATGCCACCCGGAGCCTTGAGCCAGATGTAGGGAGCATTCACTCCGCCCGATACCTGATATCCGGCATCCTTAAGTCCTTCGTAGATGACCTTTGCGTTGTTCATATAATATGCAACCTGAGCCTTAAGCTGCTTTTTTCCTTCCTCGGAATAAACAGCCTCGCCCGCTCTCTGGATGATATAGGGAGCGCCGTTGTACTTGGTTCCGTGACGTCTTGCCCAGAGGGGATGAAGAGGGGTATCTCCCGCTTTGAGATCCTTGGGGATAACGGTGAATCCGAGTCTTACGCCGGTAAAGCCTGCATTCTTGGAAAAAGATCTGAACTCGATCGCACAGGTCCTTGCGCCTTCGCACTCGTAGATGCTGTGAGGGATATTCTCCTCAGAGATATATGCTTCGTATGCTGCATCGTAGAGGATCACGGCACCGACCTTATTTGCATAATCGACCCACTTCTGAAGCTGATCCCTGGTGATCGCGGAACCGGTGGGATTGTTGGGGAAGCAGAGATAGATAAGATCGGGAGTCTCCGAAGGAAGCTCGGGAGCAAATCCGTTCTCTTCAAGGCAGGGCATGTAGATGACATCAGACCAGTTCTCTGCCACGGGATCGTAGGTTCCTGTCCTTCCTGCCATTACGTTGGAATCCACATAAACGGGATAAACGGGATCACATACCGCAATTTTATTATCTACCGAGAAGATCTCCTGGATATTTGCACAGTCGGATTTTGCACCGTCGGAAACAAAGATCTCGTCAGCTGAGATATCGCATCCTCTTGCCTTGTAATCAGTATCTGCGATCACATTTCTGAGGAATTCATATCCGAGATCCGGAGCATATCCCTTAAAGGTCTCCTTTTTTCCCATCTCATCGACTGCTTTGTGAAGCGCATCGATGATGGCGGGAGCAAGAGGCTGTGTCACATCGCCGATACCGAGTCTGATGATCTTAGCCTCGGGATGAGCTTCGCTGTATTCTCTTACTTTTTTTCCTATAGTGGAAAAAAGATAGCTTCCGGGAAGCTTTAAATAATTATCATTTACCTTGACCATTTGTATCTCCTTTATATGAGGGCAAAAAGCCCTTTATTTACTTTGCTGCGGATCTGCTCTTTATCAGGATCTCTTTTAATCTTTCAGGACCGAACAGATAATTTTTCTCGCAGAAATCACAGTGGATCTCCGCGTCTTTGTTTTCCTTTATCAGAGCTGCGATCTCTTTTTCTCCGAGGCTTATGAGTGCCTTCTCGACTCTTTCCTCAGAGCAGTCGCATCTGTAGGCCGTATCGTATCTTTCGTTGAACCTTACCTCAAGGCCCTTAAGGACCTCTTCGATCATATCCTCCGGACTCATTCCGGAATCAAGCATCTCGGTAACGCTCTTTAAACCTTTAAGATTGTTCTCTATGACAGAGATGTCATCTTCGCTTGCATCGGGCATGAGCTGGATGATGAATCCGCCCGAGCATCTGACGGTATTATCCATGTTCATCAAAACGCCGAGTCCCACGGATGAGGGTGTCTGCTCCGATGCCGCAAAATAATAAGTCATATCCTCTGCGATCTCACCCGTCTGAAGTGCGATCCTTCCGACATAAGGCTCCTTGAGACCGAGATCTTTGATGACGATCAGATCGCCGTTTCCTATTGCGGCGGAAACATTCAGATGTCCGTTGCTCTTTGCGGGGACTATCACATCCGGAACGGGCGTATAGCCTTTTACATTGCCGTGTGAATCGGCACAGACCGTAAGTCCCCCGGAGGGTCCGTCGGATTCTATCCGGATGGTGAGCTTGTCGCCGTCGCCCTTCATCATGATGCTCATCATCGCTGCTGCGGTGAGTGTCCTTCCCAGGGCTGCGCTCATGACGGGACTTGTGTTGTGAAGCCTTCTCGATTCTTCACACATATTCTTCGTGGTGCAGGCGAAGGCTCTTATGTGGTAGTCGCCGGCCGTTGCCGTGACTATATAATCGTTTGTATTTACTGATCCTGACATTTGTCTGTCTTTCCGAGGACCGCATAGATCCTCCCTGTCTTTTCCGTGACCCCTTTTTCCGTTTCCGAATCAACCATATACAGGATCTTAAATCCGTGCTCGCGGGAGAGCCTTTCTATGTCACGGACTTCGATTCCTCTCTGCAGATGGGTCTCCTCAGCACGCTCGTAGAGTCCGTCCTCCCGTTTTATGAAAAGAGTCAGATCGTACTCGTTGATATTCTCTTCGGTATCGTAATAATTTTCCCAGATGAACGATACCTCATCACCCGATTCCGCGATTGTGGATTCGCCTATCGATTCTCTGTACTTGTAAGAAGTGTTGCAGTCAAAGATGAAGATCCCGCCGGGGTACATGAATTCCGATATCCCAGCAAATGCCTCATCAAGATCCTCGTCATCAAGAAGATAATTGATGCTGTCACATATGCACACTGCTGTTCCTATGGTGGAGTAAAGGTCAAGCTCCCGCATATCCTGGTTGAGATACAGAATGCCTCTTCCGGCATCCGAATCCGCCGCTCTCGAGAGCATCTCAGGCGATGAATCTATCCCGAACACATCATATCCCATATCGAAAAGCTTACGGGTAACGACCCCTGTTCCGCATCCGATATCCGCAACGAGATTCCTCTCACTCTCAAGGAGAGCCTCCTCGCTTTCAGGGTCATCTGCATATTCTGCTTTTGTCCTGCTGATGCCGAACCTTTTGATGTCACGGTCGATCCTTGCCGTCCACTCATCATACGGAACATCCTTCATCAGCATATCGTACACGCCCGCAAAGGCCTGATAAGAATCCAATTCAGCCTCCGATGCCTATTAAGCTGAGAACTCCCGCAGTACCGAGTCCCATGATGGTTCCGGCGAGCACCACACCCGCCATGACTGCAAGTACGCTCTTTTTAAAATCCATATCGAGTATGCTCGATGCAAGAGTTCCGGTCCATGCGCCCGTTCCGGGAAGGGGTATTCCGACGAAAAGGAAAAGTGCCCAGTACAGTCCGCGTCCCGCTTTCTCCTGAAGCTTCGCACCGCCCTTGTGTCCCTTATTGAGACAGAAGGAAAAGAATTTGCCGATGATCTTCTTGTCCTTGCCCCACTCAAGTACCTTTCTTGCGAAAAAGAAGATAAGCGGAACTGGGAGCATGTTTCCCAGGATGCACACGGGATAAAGGATCATGGGATCGAGTCCCTTTGCGAGTCCGTAGGGGATCGCGAGTCTGATCTCCACAAGAGGGACCATTGCTATAAAAAAACTGATAAGGTAATTAATCATTATTTTCTCTCCCGGCTATTATCTCTTTAAGATTTGTGACAAGCTTGTCACATTCTTCATCCGTTCCCACACTGATCCTCAGATACTCATTTATACGTGGCTTGTTCCAGTATCTGACAAATATGTTTCTCTTCTTGAGTTCGGTGAAGATATACTCCGCGTGTACCGTCGCATGCTTTGCAAAGATGAAATTCGTCTTCGAATCGGGGAATTCAAATCCCAGTTCCTTAAGCTTTACTTTCAGCTGCTCACGGGTCTTTACGATCTTCGCACATGTCTCCTTAAAGTAAGCATCGTCCCTTACGGCCTCTGCTCCCAGTTCAAGGGTCAGGGAATTCATCGTGTAGGAATTGAAGGAATATTTGACATCGCTTAAGTACTTTATCATGGTCTCGCTTCCGATGGCGAAGCCGATCCTGAGTCCCGCCATGGATCTGGACTTGCTGAATGTCTGGATGATGAGCAGATTGTCATACTCATCCAGAAGACTGAGCGCACTCTCCGCACCGAAATCCACATAGGCTTCATCAACTATGCAGACAACGTCACGGTTAGCATCAAGGATCTTTCTGATGCCGTCAAGTCCCTCAAACACTCCGGTGGGAGCGTTGGGGTTTGCGATGACCACGCCTCCGTTAGGGATTGCATAATCATCCGGATCAATCATGAATTCATCATCAAGCGGGATCTGCTCATAAGGGATCTTAAACAGCGAAGCCCACACGTCATAGAATGAATAAGTGATATCCGGGAAAAGGATCTTTTTTCCTGAGTTGAAAAAAGTAAGAAAAGCCATCGCAAGAACGTCATCGGATCCGACTCCGACAAATACCTGCGAAGGCTTTACATTATACTTCTCCGAAATAGCCTCCACCAGTGAGGAACAGGTGGGATCCGGATATTTTCTGAGAAGTGCGGTGCTGTAGTTTTTGAGAAGTGCCTCCACTCCCGGTGCGGGAGGGTAGGGATTTTCATTGGTGTTGAGCTTGATGATGTCCTTTGCTTTGGGCTGTTCACCCGGTACGTACGGTACGACTTTTCTTACATTTGATTCCCAGTTCATAATTTTGCCTCAATGTCTTTGGCAAACCCGATCCCCACTTCAGGCATGCCCATTTGATCATACACTCTCTTTAATCCCTCAGCCGCATCACGTCCCGAGGATGTGATCACGACAGCGGGTACTGTTTCAAACGCCGCATTGTAAAACCATATGGCAGCTTCTTCGAAATCCTGTATCCTCTCGTAGAAAAGCCCGAGTTCAAGGCAAACCTCCGATGAAGGATCGCTGGCCATAAGCTTGGTGATAAATTTGAAGAACATGACTATATCGCCATGTATCCTGGCAGTATGTGCTATCACAAGGCACGCTTTATTGACGCTGTCCGGATCGAGTTCCGTATCCCCTGCGCAGGAGACAAAGTACGGAAGAGAATTCCTGAAATCATCTTCGCTTCCAACGATGAAGAGCTCGCGGACATACATATCATAAAGTCTCTTGCTGAGCTTTCCGCCTGCAGAAGTTGCCTTTGAGAATATCTCAAGGTCCCTGCCGCCGTGCGAAGACTCGGGCATATGCTTCACTACGATATCGCTGTCGTACACTACAGGGTCGAGTCTGACCATCTCATGTACGGGATCCTGCCATACAAACTGTCTCAGACGCTTGAACATCTTGGGTCTGAGTTCATCGTCAAAATTGCAGACCGTCGAATGCTGGAGCTGGTTCGCATAGTGCATCTGGACGATCTCAACATCATCGGGAAGCATTGTCCTTAAGGCCATGAACCTGATACGGCTGTCCTCATCGATGACTTCATCGGCATCCGCCGAATATATATAATCCATGGTCGCCTTGGAGAAGGCAAAATTCCTCGCATCGGAGAAATTGCCGGTCCAGCTGAAATCATAGATGCGGTCGGTATAACCGGCTGCGATTTCCTTCGTCTTGTCGGAAGATCCCGTATCGACGATCACTATCTCATCCATGAGATCCTTTATGCTGTCAAGGCATCTTGCAAGCACGTTCTCTTCATTTTTTACTATCATTACGCAGGATATTGTCATAGCTGCAGTCCTCCCCGAAGACCAAAAACATATCAATAACCATGTAATAAAGCATATACGGATATTATTTTATCACACATGCCGGAGAATTAACAAGAATCACAAGCATTTAAAGGCAGTTCACACAAGTATTTAAAAGCAGTCCCTGAAGGCGGATCCGTACAATGCCATGATGCACAGAAAAGACACCGAGATATACGGAATAAAGGGCACAGGGTTCTTTAGCTTTCCGTCCCTACCGATATTGCGGCATGCGGCCTGGGAAGCCGTCAGAAGGACAAGCGACAGGGTCATATGGGCTATATGTCCCTCGAGACCTATCCCCCGGAGCGCCATCATGAGCATGCAGCAGGAAAAGGCATGGCTGTCAGCCATGCCGTAAAACCTGCTCATTATATGCTCCTGGACAAATATCACAAAGAGGCATTCAAATAAAGGCCCCGGAGACAGCTCTGAGGGGCGAAGGAGCATCAGTATAAGTGCCTCCGCACCCATGATCCACCAGATGATATCAGGCACCGTTTTAGTCCTGATATCGGATACGGATGCGGCGGCAAGACACAGTAGCCCCGGCATCAGCACCTTTTGACCACGTACAGGCTGCCGCTCTTAAGGCCCTCGTAAAAATCCCTTACCTGTGAAGACTCCAGGTAGATATTAAACATGACCGAGGCTCCGGTGTCATACGTCACATTCCCGGAGCTGTCATATCCCCTTTCGATGTAGATATCATCGCACAAGAGCATGCCTTCCTCTGTTTCGGGATCGCAGGAATAGATATCTATCCTGTCTCCCGCCCTGAGAACGCCGCTCACAGCCCTCGAGAGATCATCAGTCTTAAAACCCGCCAGGACCGGATGATCCATGCCCCTCAGCACATCACCCCGGTCCGAAAACATACCGGGGGAAATGAGTGTTCCCGGATCTATGTCAAATACGGGGGACAGCCCCTCAATGTCTGCTCCGGTTCCCAGGGCCGTTTCCGGGACACATCCCGCATCGACCTCCCTAAGGACCAGATAATCATCGATATTGCCTTCATCTATCACCGTTCCTCTCGGAATGACTTCCGCCGCAATATATACCGGCCTCTTCACATATGCGGAAAGTGCCTCCCTCTGAAGATATGTCATTACGGCAAATACGCCCGCTGCCATGATAAGGGCCGCGGCATAAATCCCGTATCCCCTTTTCTTTTGTCCGGATAATCTTTTTTTCATCATATATCCCTCTTTCATTAGTTTCTTCCGGAGACCATCTCCGCATAGGCTTCCTTGACGGCGGGTACCCTTACTCCCGCAAAACCCCTTGTATCAAAAGATATCTTTGCGTAGGTACCTGCCGATGATACGGTCTTGCCGGAAGGAGTCTTCATCTCCCCGAAAGGAGCCCTTGCTTCGAAAACACGACCTCCGCTCACCCTGTATTCCGTCACCAGATCACCGTCCACCACATATACACGGAAATCATCTACGGATACCTTTCCGTATATGTAAGGATCGTTCTCCGTGACGGGGGTGTGGTCGTCTTTAAGTTGCATATTCTCTCTGAGCGCCTTATCAAAGATATCCCTTGCATGTACGGGGTCGTTTATAACAAGCCTGTGGTCTGTGCCGTATCTGTAGGGATCCACATCAAGAGCTGCAAGGCACGATGCGGCAAGGGCATCTTCGGCGATATCCGAGTCAGCCTTATACTGCATGATCTGAAGAGATACGAGTGCGATCACCATGACAAGGAGCAGAGAATACATGCCCAGCACATACTCCGCCTGTCCGGGGCTTCTGCGGTCCAAAAGCCCCGGACTTAAGTCAGTACTTTGCCGTGGATGTCCTGAATTCAGAGATCTCATATCCGTCCTCCGTCTTTCCCCTGATCTCGAGCCTGATCTCATTCCCGTATCCGACCTCCGACATATCCGTCGATCCGAGGCTTATTTCGCTGATCCCCGCATCCGTAAGGGATGCAAGGAGTTCTCCTTTGTCGGCATCTGTAAGAAAGCCGTCAGTCTCCATCTTCAGGATGTACTCCCTTGAGATCTGTGACACGCTGCTCCTGACATTTATAACTCTTACGCAGTCCGCAAAGGAGATCATCACAAATGCGATACATATGACGAAGATCCCCATGGGCATGACATCACCTATACTGCCCTTTTCTCTTAAGGACTTCACATTCTCCGGAGGTTTCCGTTGGGACTTATCTTTCTCCGGCAGTTTCCGCAGGGACTTCACTTTTTCCGGCAGCTTCCGCAGGGATTTAACTCTCATAGGCATCACCCTCAGAAAAATCTGATGTCCGGCAATATGAATGCTCCCGGAGAGTTAAGTATGTTCTTGGCTGATTTGGTCATTTCGCTTACCAGCGTCTGAATGAATGTCGTGAGGGAATCCCTCATGACAACGCAGAGAAGCAGCGCGATTATGCAAAGGCCGATGGTGACCAGTATTCCGTCAAGCCCTTCCTCCCTGTTAAGTGCAAGTCCGATGATCCTGTTTCTCAAATTTTTTAAATTCATGACCTTTTCCTCCTTTAGTAGATTCAAAAACCTCTGAAACCCGTTGCCCTGCCCATCATATAGATGACGCAGGTATAAAGTGCCGTTCCCAGCACCGCTCCGAGGATGAGGAGCTGACTGAGCGTCAGCACCCTGTCGAGAGATGCCTTCCTCGCTTCAAACACCTCTTCCTCCATATCCTTTATCTGTTCCGAGATATCGCTCAAAAGCTCCACCGCCTGACCGGATTCGAGTGCCTGTACTACCGTGATGCACAGCGAATCAATATATCTGTCGTCAAAAGAAGACCTGAACTTCTCAAGCGATGAATAGATATCCGCCTTCATGATGACATCCGCATAGAATCCGGAAAGAGCATCCTTAAGTCTTGCATTCTTTACCGAAGTCGCACACTCCGCAAGCGCATCCGTCACATATATGCCGCTCTTTATCTGAACTCCGAGAGAATGATAGATGAGCCTTATATCGGGAAGCATCTTACGGTTATCCGACCTGTTAAGAACGGGAACGCACAGCGGAAAAAACGCTGACAGCGCAGCACCGATGAGAAGCCCCGCTCCGGGTGATATGCTGATCCCCGCCGCAAAGCCCGCAAAAAAGAGCACTATACAGATGACCGCAAATCTTACGGGATCTGTCTTCTTACCTATGTGGTATGCCGCACCGTTTTTCTTAAGCCAGGCTTCCATGCTGTGATATCCCGGAGATTCACGCTGCTTCTTCCGGACCATTCCGGCAAATTCCGTGCACGCCTTAACTACAGGCCCGCAGGCAGGATCCAGAAGTTTAAAGGATACGCTCCCCGCAAGAGCCGCACATAGAAGAGCGGCCAGAATGGATATGGTCTCATATGTCATATCCGCACCTCCTCATTATTAGCAGTCATCCCCTTATTTGTACAAAGACGCCGCCTGTCCGAAATACATCAGGACAACGCCGCACATAACGCCTATGGTTATCCTCCCGGGCAGTGTCCCCGTCAGCATCACGGCAACCGTCGTCTCGGACAGGGTCGAGGTGATGGTCAGGACCACAAAGCTCATCAGAAGCAAAAGCCCCATATTGATGGCGGATTCCCTGAGCATGGACTTTCTGTCAGACGCCTCCCTGATGTAATCCCTTAGGCTTCTCCTGGTTGCAGAGACAAGACCTTCTATGTCCTCGCTCTTTCTCGAAGTGATCTCCATATTCCGGATAAGCTGTTTAAACTGCGGATGTTCGATCTTGTCCGCCATGGACAAAAGAGCCGTGGACACATCCCCGCTGACCCTCCCTTCCTCGGCACATTCCTCGAACACGGTCCTTAAGGGCTCGTTCATGTATATGCTTATCTGACCGAATATCCCCGAATATACGGACCCGGACGCCGCAAAGGAACTCAGAAGATCCAGGAGCCTCGGAAGCTCCTCGCCTGTTTTCTTAAGTGCTGACAGCTCCATGCATCTGATAACCACATAAACCGCGGCATAAAAGCAGAGCATGCATATCAGTCCGCCCGCCGGGGAAAATATGCTTCCCGCAGCTATCAGTATGAATGCCCCCAAAGCACACATAAGAGCCAGGAACTTCTCCGCAAACAGTCCGGGGAACCTGCGCTTTAAAGTGCTGTAGACAAGTGCTCTGTCTATCCTTCCGATAAAGCCCTCCTCTTCCGTCATGCGCTTTAGAGCCTCTCTCTTTTCAAGGGCAGACCTTCTGCCGGACTCGTTGATCTTCCTTAAGACCTCCCCGGCAGCCTTCCCTAAAGCATCCTCTTTTCTGAGAAGCCTCAGGATCCCGCAGATCCCCGTAAAGAGAAGGATGAATATACAGATCTCATATAAGACGTTCATAATCCAGTTCCCTCCTCTCTTCGTTCCATCCCCTGCAGGAATAGACATTTTCGACCTTATAATCCTTCATGAAAACAAGTGTCTTGAAGCAGTCCATCATCCTCATGAGCTCGTTCCTCGAATACCTGCTCTCGTACATCGCATAATCCACCAGCTTATCCGGAGCCCTCATGGCGGAAGTGGAATGTATCGTCCCCGCACATATCTGTCCGGTACAGGCTGCGTTCAGTATGTACAGCGCCTCGGCCCCCTTTATCTCACCGACTATAAAAAAATCAACATCCATCGTAAGTCCCGCTATGCTTATGTTTTCAAGATCATAGGATGCCTTGCTCTCGGCGCTTGGCGGAACGGAATGGAGAAACATCATATCGGGATGATACATGGTCGTCAGCTCATCCGCCTGCTGCACCACCATCACCGCAACATCATCCGGTATCGTCTCCTTCAGTGCATTGAGAAGCGTGGTCTTGCCCGAAGAATTTCCTCCGCAGATGAGAGTGGAACCCATGCGGAATCTTAAAGTGAGGATCCTCGCGCATTTCTCGCTCAGCATCCCCCTGGCCACAAGATCTGTCAGGAGCGGGAACGACTTCGGAACCTTTCTGATGCACAGATAAGGCTCGTCCGAGGTATTCACGATGGGCATCGATACCGTAAATCTGAGAATGAAATCCGGGTGGGATGTGCTGTCCGTAAATCTCTGTATAGCCGACAGATTAGAGACACTGACTCGGTTCTTGGCCGCTATCTGGTCGATGAACTGCCTGTACTCCTTCTCCGATGCAAAGGACACCCCGGCATCCATGCGCTTTCCTGCCCTCTTGACCCTGACCATGTCATATCCCATGACCCTTATGTCCGAAACCTCCGGGTCATCGATAAGAGGCGTCAGCTTCGAGTATCCGAAGATATGGTCCGTAAATTCCCTGATCAGTTCTCCTTCGGCGTTTTCATCGTCCCCGTATCTGCCTTTTATGTAACCCGTGGCTTCTTCGATGAATTTTTCCTTTGTGATAAGTCCCCGCCTCAATGAGATCAGTTCGTTCCCTTTATTTGCGATGAATTCATCCGTCAGTGATTCCATCAGGCGGGGAGACGCACCTTTAGTACTTGTCATAATTAATGCATTACTCCCTGTAAAAGGACGGCCCGGCATTTATGCATCAGTGAAAAAAATATGCAGATGAGCATGATAATAGGGCAGTCCGGATAACTGCCCGATCAGATGGTGTAGTCAACTATACAACACC
>CAMNEB010000030.1 GCA_946536155.1 uncultured Lachnospiraceae bacterium
TCCCTGAGCCAGTAAAGGACATTTGCTATGAGGAAATTCTTGACCTCGGGCTTTGCAAGGTTAAAGATCTTGGTTCCCCAGTCGGGATGCTCTCCGCGTCTGGGATCGGGATCTTCATAGATGCACTCCCCGTCGAATCTTCCGAGTCCGTGTGCATCCGTCGCAAAGTGGGCGGGCACCCAGTCGAGGATTACTCCGACACCGGCTTTGTGCAGCTCGTTGATCAGATACATAAAATCCGCGGGGGTTCCGTATCTGGATGTGGGTGCATAATAGCCCGTCACCTGATAACCCCAGGATCCGTCGAAAGGATGCTCTGCGATTCCCATAAGCTCTATATGGGTATATCTCATCTCCTTGAGATACCCTATGATCCTGTCCGCAAACTCCCTGTAATTGTAGAAACCGTCCTCGGTTCCGTTGGGGTGCTTCATGAAAGAACCTATATGGCACTCATAAATTGCCATGGGTTCTTTGTACCAGTCTTTTTTATCTCTGGCGCCCATCCACTTTTTGTCTTCCCATTTAAAAGAAGACAGGTCTGCGGTGATGGATGCGGTGCCGGGGCGGAACTCCGCCTGATTTGCATAGGGATCTGCTTTGTAGAGTTTGGATCCGTCAGGAGCATAGATCAGAAACTTGTACATCTGGCCGGGGCATACCCCTTCGATGAAGAGCTCCCAGATCCCCACGGGACCGAGCTTTTTCATCTCGCCTTCGGCTTCGTTCCAGCCGTTCCAGGCTCCTATTACATGAACGGAAAGAGCATTCGGTGCCCATACGGCAAAATAATATCCCTTTCTGCCGTCCTTTACTGAAGGGTGGGCTCCCAGTTTTTTGTAGATGTCATAATGGGTACCCTGCCCGAAAAGATACATATCATCTGAAGAAATAAAAACTTCTGCTGCAGAAGCTGCAGCAGGAGTTTTCTTTTTGGTGGTCGTATTGGTCTTAGCGGATGAACGTGATGCCATTTTTGCCCCCTTTTTACAGGTATTTATGCAAAATCCTTTTCCCCGAGGATTATCATATCCTCCATATCATACCGCTTTCCGAGGAGAATATCAAAGAAATGCGAAGCCGTCTTCTTCTCAACATGCCTGATCGCATCGTCTACGATACTCTTTACTTCCATGACAGTTACCGCATGATCGTTGGACTGTCTCATGGATATCTGGGTGTGGAGCGCAAGCTCGCCCATCTCATCGATCACGTATTCTCTTTCACGTGCATATTTCTTGGCAAATGCGACAAGCTTCTTCTCGCTTAAGGCCTTTACCTCCATATATGCGGTAAACATCTCGCAGAGTGTGGGGAATGTCTCCATGAACTTCTCCACGTTTCTCTTCCTGTCCGCAAGGATGACGATCATTCCCTGGTCCTCTCTCATAAGGGAGCTTCTGAGGTTCTCGGCAGTCTCCGGGGTGATGGAGGAGATGTTGCTGATGATCAGTCCGCCGCCGGAAAGGAGCTTCATGGTAGCTTCCATGCTCTTTCCGTTGAGGTTCTCGCCCTTGATGCGGGCAACCTTGCCGGAAAGATTGTGATCGCTGTTGCGGACTTCCTTTAAGATCCTGATAGCAAGGCTCTCAACGTCGATTCCGTCATCGCCTGCGAGGATCGCATTTCCCGTATATGAAGCCATGCTGAGCGAATCAAGCAGGACTGCCAGCTGACGTCTTGCGGATCTGCTCTGGATGTAGGGTCCGAAGAGATCTTTCTCTTCCTTGGTCAGTTCACGGACCGAATCGTCCTCGCCGACCATGCGGATCCTTTCCTGATTGTCCCTGATGCGCTTCTTGGCTTCCTCTTCGTCGGTCTCTTCTTCAGGCTCCCTGGCGGTGAGCTCTGCGATCTGGGTAACGGGGATGAGTCCCGTCTCAAGTCTGGCTTCGTCGGGAAGATCGTCCATCTCGGTAAGTCTTCCTTCGTATACCGCTCTGCTGGCTTCTTCCTCCTCATCGGATTCTCTTTCGAGGACCTCTAAGAGAGAATTGAGCACTTCTGTCTCAAAATGATCGAAAAGCTCTCCGGTCTGAACCTTGACCTTCTCGTGCATTTCTTCCCTGAGTCTGTTATCAAGCTCGGCCTGTCTGTTCTCCCACTCTTTGAGGACTGCTGCGATATCCATCTGGCCTGTGATCTGGCGGGTTATCTCATTGTCATCGGGAAGGACGAGCCTTATCTGTCCGTCATTATCCTGGGACAGGCTGGATGCTATGGTCTCGGGAGGCTGTGCCTGCATTGCCTCCTGAACACGGATGACCTGGGTTTCGGACAGCTTATCGTATGCGGATCTGTCCTTGGGATAGTAGGTGTTGAGTCCGCCCTCTTCCGTTACCATCCTGTCACTCTCTTCGTAATCGGCTCCAAGATCTCCGGTAACATCAAAGGAAGGATACTCTCCCGTTGCAAAACGGTCCTCGTCCGTCAGTTCGGAAGTCTCCGAGAAAATAGTCTCGGGTGCTTCATCTGCGGGGATCTCCGAGGTGTCGTAATCATATTCGTCGGCGCTGGGCTCGGCAAATTCCGGATTGTCCAGGCTGCCGGTATCGGGATCGAGCATGGGTGCCATGAGGGTTCTTGTGACCTCGGCAACCTTCTCTTCGTTTTCTTCGTTCTTATCCTCTCCGACAACTTCCCTGACAGCTGAAGCAAGAGCCTTCTGAAGATCGATGGTATTGTATTTGCCTACATCAACGGTCTTTACATAGATCTCGGGCTCCGCGACATCGATTCCTTTGAAGATCCTTGTCTCATCCGAAAGGTTGGAGGCTTCAAGCGCTGCCTGTACCTGTGCGGGATCGTAAACCCTGGTCTCATCGGGAAGGTTTGCGCCGTTTCTGATAAGGTTAAGCTCTTCATCGGTGACTGCCCTTGTGATACCAAGGTCCGGCTTTTCCATGGGACGGGTGTCCTCACGTACTTCTTCCGCTGCAGTCTCCTCTTTTGCTTCCTCTTCGGCAGCGACTGCCTTTAAGGCTTCTTTTTCTTCCTTCCAGTTATCGAATATCTTCTGCTGTTCGGGAGTGAGCTCGCAGTACTTCTTCTTGAGGAGCATTGCGGCATAGACGTATTTTCCGTCACCGAATGCGGCGATGAGCTCATCGCATTCCCTTACGCAGTCATTCTCCCTGCCTGCGAGGAAATACTGGTAAGCGAGGGTATATGCCCATTTCTCCGTATATTCGATATTCTTGAGGGTCTCAAGTGTCTCGATCTTCTGCTCTATCTCGACATGGAGCATCTGATCTCTCATATATTTGAGCTTGAAGACTCTGGGATCGTTGTCCCTTGCTATACGCTCAAACTCATTGTATGCATAGACTGCCTGAACTATATATTCTTTCTTGATATACAGTTTGCAGAGGTAATAACAGATATTCCTGTTTTCGGGACTCTTCCTGTACGCAAGTCTGAGGAGTTCTATGGCATCGTCATATCTCATGACTTTACGATAGAGATCGCCTATGCGCACAAGAGTCTCCACCGGCTTCTTCTCCCAGTCGATGGTATCCGCTATGGCTGATGCCTCAAAATATTCTTTTTCATCAATGAGATTGTAGATTTCCTGAAGTTTTACTTTGTATTCGTACTTATCCACGATTCCACCCCGAAGCCGGTAAACCGGTCATTAGAAAAAACTACCACAACATATACTGATCCAATCTTTGAAAGTGTACCATAAATTGTGGATAATTGTCCATATTCCCGGCTATATTTTGTGTTTTTTTATTAAAATTGCCCCCATATTTAGTCCACAAGATATTGTGCTTTGTGGAAAAAACGGAAAAATCCGCAAAAAAAGACCGTCCGTGGCAGCAGAGACGGCCTTTTGTATGCACATTTTCTTTTCCGTTAAGCCCTGTTTTCCACAAGGTCTGAAAACACTGCAAACTGCTCAAGGGTCATGGCCTCTCCTCTTATCATGGGATCGAGCCCCATATCCCGGAGCGCCGCCTCCGTCACATCACCCGGGATCCTTGTATCCGGATTGTTCTGGAGCGAATTGCGGAGGGTCTTTCTCCTCTGCATGAAGGATGCCTTTATGATCCCGAACATTTTCGCGGGATCCTTTACGTCTACGGGAGGCTTGTCGTACAGATCGAGCCTTATCACGCTGCTCCCGACTCCCGGCATGGGGAAAAAGCATTCGGGGGGAACATTTACGACTATCTCCGGCTTTGCATAATACTGGACCGCAAGGGAAAGAGCTCCGTAGTCCTTGCTTCCGGGACCGGTCTGCATCCTCTCAGCAACCTCGGTCTGCACCATCACCGTTATGCTCTTAAACTTTATCCCGCTCTCAAGAAGTCCCGTTACAATGGGGGTCGTTATGTAATAGGGCAGGTTTGCCACAACCTTTACATTTTCTCCGGGCCATGCGCTTACGATCTCATTAAGATCGGTCTTTAAGACATCCGCGCAGATGACTCTTGTATTGTCATATTCCGCAAGGACCTCATCGAGGACAGGGATCATCTGTCTGTCGATCTCTATCGCCGTGACATGTCCGGCATCTTCGGCCAGAAGCTTTGTGAGGGTGCCAAGTCCGGGTCCTATCTCTATGATATGGTCTTCTCCGCATACGCCCGCTGCACTGACGATCTCCTCAAGGACGGTGTCGTCCGTCAGAAAGTTCTGTCCGAACTTCTTCTGCGCTTTTATATTGTGTCTGCGCACGATGCTCATCGTGGCGCTTTTCGAATCCCTGCCGGACATCTTTATGCTTTCTTCTCTGCTCTTAATTTCTCAACAAAACGTGACAGTCTCTTCATTGCCTCTTCAAGTCTCTCCAGAGAATATGCATAGGAGATCCTCAGGAATCCTTCTCCGCTGTCGCCGAATGCTGTACCGGGAACGGCCGCAACCTTTTCCTCCATCAGGAGTCTGTTTGCGAACTCGTCGCTGGTCATTCCGAATTCCTTGATGCAGGGGAAGACGTAGAATGCTCCGAAGGGCTCAAAGCACTCGATACCCATTTCCTTGAAGGCATTGAGGAGGAAACGTCTGCGCCTGTTGTAGCTCTCGCGCATTGCCGCAATGTCGGCATCTCCGTTCCTTAACGCCTCAACCGCAGCATACTGGCTGGTGGTGGGTGCGCACATGATGGCAAACTGATGGATCTTGGTCATTTGTGTGATTATCTTTTCGGGACCGCATGCATATCCGAGTCTCCATCCGGTCATCGCATATGCCTTGGAAAAACCGTTGATGAGTATCGTCCTCTCCGCCATTCCGGGGATAGAAGCGATGGAGACATGCTTTCCGTTATATGTCAGTTCTCCGTATATCTCGTCGGAGATGATATAAAGATCGTGTTTGAGCACAACCTCTGCGACCGCTTCAAGATCGGCCTTCTCCATGATAGATCCCGTGGGATTGTTGGGGAAGGGAAGGATGAGCACCTTTGTTTTCTCTGTGACCGCTTCTTCTATCTCGCGTGCGGTGAGACGGAATTCGTTCTCAGCCTTAAGATCTATGATGACGGGAACGGCTCCCGCAAGGACAGCGCAGGGCTCGTATGATACATAGCTGGGCTGGGGGATCAGGACTTCATCTCCGGGATCGCACATTGCCCTTAAAGCCATGTCTATTCCCTCGGATCCTCCGACGGTGACAAGGACCTGCTTAAGCGGATCGTAATAAATGCCCTGGCTTCTCTCCATATATGCGGAGATCTCGGTCCTGAGCTCTTTTAATCCGGCATTTGAAGTATAGAAGGTCCTGCCCTGTTCAAGCGCATAAATACCCTCATCCCTTATATGCCAGGGTGTATCGAAATCGGGTTCCCCGACGCCGAGTGAGATGGCGTCCTTCATCTCGCTGACTATGTCGAAAAATTTACGTATTCCCGAAGGCTTTATATCAACTACTTTTTTTGCTAGAGGATCTCTCATGGCGTGATTATCTCCCTGGTATCTTCTTTTTTCTTGCCTAAAATCGTTCCGTGATCCTTGTATTTCTTGAGAATGAAATGTGTCGCGGTCCCGTTGACCATCTCAAGCGTGGAGAGCTTTTCGTTTACGAAGCCGGAAACCTCTTTAAGGGTCTTGCCCTCGAGAATGACCATCAGGTCATATCCGCCGGCCATAAGGTATACGCTCTCAACCTCGGGATAGTTGTAGATCCTCTCGGCGATATTGTCGAAGCCCTGTCCTCTCTGGGGTGTGACCTTGACTTCAATGAGAGCAGTGACCTTCTCCACGGATACATTGTCCCAGTTGACCATTGTGTGATATCCGCAGATGGTGCCTTCGCTCTCCAGAGATCTCAACTCCTCTGTCACCGCCTCTTCGGAAACCCCGAGTATGACCGCCAGCTCCTTGGCAGACATACGGCTGTTCTTCTCAATTATACGGAGCAGCTCTTCTCTGAATTCCATAACCGTCCTCCTGAATTATCTTTCTTTTATACTGTCTCTTCCTGTTTTTCCGGTCTGTTCAGAAAGGATTCATCCTCTCCGTTGACCAGTATCTTGTCCCTGCCTTTTCCCGCGATGCCGATGACGGCTGCTTCCGCGGGGACGGGATATCCGCACAGCTCCACGGAAAAATCCGCAGATCTGAGTTCATATATGTTCAGTCCCAGTGCTTCCGCAATCTCGACCGCTTCCTGTTCCAGAGGGATGTCCCTTACGCCGATCCTGAAGCCGTATCCTTCCCGGCCTATATCCCACAGGAGCGAATGCACTCCCGCAGTTACTTCGGCTCCTTCATAGGCTGCGGCTTTTCTTTCGGCCCAGGCCTTAAGCTTTGCCCACACATCTCTCCTTACGCCCTCCGGCACTTCTTTTATTTCAAGACATGCCATCGCGGCACCGTAGGAGCCCGCAAAGCCCTTTGCCGTAACTGCAAAAGAGGCGCAGTCAAACGCTGCGCCACCATCTTTATTCATACTGTCAGCTTTTCGGCGCCCGCTACTCATTGAATCAGCCAAAAGCAGATGCTATAATCGGAACTACCATCGCCAAGGCCAGTATAATGACTATCGCCGCCGCAAGGATCTTTTTGTTTTTACGATTGTGAAAGTTGATCATTTTATTATCCTTTTCAAAAGGGTGTGATCTGTTTTACCCTACACTGTATCGGGGAGTATTATAGTATGAAATATCCCGTCTTTGCAAGTTTCATAATACTCATACTGGTCATCAGACACGCCATCAGACGAAACCGGCGCATCGGCGATGAATCCGACAGGCTTTTCTGGGAAAAAGAAAGAAAAGCGAACGAAGTCCGCAGAAAGCCTCTCGATGACCTTGTGTTCATAAAGCCCGACACTTCAAATTTCCCCGCAGATATCATGTCAGACGACGAAGAGATCCGCGAATGCAGAAATATCATCGAATCTCTCAGAAACGAGAAGATCGTAAATCTGACGGGAATGTCAAATACAGATCTTAAGCTGCACTACGGTGCCGCAAATCTCCCCCTGCTCTCCGAATATGATGACAGGTTCACCACTCTTGTGACCACCCTTCAGAAATGGGCTGACAGACTCTGGGAAAACGGATATATGCGTGAAGCCGTTCCCATTCTCGAGGAACAGATACGCATACATGCAGACATCACCTCGGCATACAGAAAGCTTGCTTCCTTCTACAGATCCGAAGGCACTCCGGAAAAAATAGAGGGACTTAAAAAAACAGCGGAAACATTGAATTCCTCCAGCAAAAACGTAATACTGCGCTCGCTGGAGGAATATGAAAACATGTGACTGTTAAGATCACAGGTCAGAAAACTTCTCCCGGACCGTCGCCGATGCTCACAACATAGAAATCGGCGGCATATCCTATCTTCTCAAGATACTCTCTGCCCACTCTTTCTATGAACTCATCGATATTGCCGTTTCTCACGATGCTCACGGTGCAGCCGCCAAACCCGGCTCCCGTCATCCTCGATCCTATGACACCCGGCACCTTCCTGGCAGCGTTTACCAGCGCATCAAGCTCAGGTCCCGTAACCTCGTAATCGTCCCTTAAGGATTCGTGGGATGCATTCATGAGCTGTCCGAAAAGTGTTATATTTCCGTTCCTGAGCGCCCTGACGGCGGATATGGTCCTTCTGTTCTCATATACCGCATGACGGGCTCTTTTTGCTCTCACGTCATCCTTTATAAGGCTCTCAACCTTGCCGAAGGTAGCCTCATCAAGCTCTCCGAGGCTCTTTACATCAACCAAAGTCCTGATCTCCGAAAGAGCCTTTTCGCACTCGGCGCGTCTTTCGTTATATTTTGAATCCCCGAGACCTCTCTTTTTGTTGGAGCAGGCGATCACAAGTTTCGCATCAAGGAGCTTTACCGGCGCATACTCATACTGGAGAGTTGCGGTATCCAGGAATATGGCGTTGTCCTTTTTGCCCATGGCAATGGCAAACTGATCCATGATCCCGCAGTTTACGCCGTTATATCTGTTCTCGGAATACTGACCAATAAGAGCCAGGTCGATATTTGTGATCCCTTCAAAGCCATACAGCTCACGGAGTATATAGCCTGTCAGCACTTCAACCGATGCGGAGGAACTCAGGCCAGATCCGTTGGGGATGTTTCCGTAGAGCACGATGTCAAATCCGCTGCCCACGGTATAGCCCTTTTCGCCGAAAGCCCAGATGATCCCCTTGGGATATGCGGTCCAGTCCTTGTCCTCAAGGGGCTTAAGATCATCGAGGGACGATGCTATGACTCCTTCTCCTTCGAAATTCATCGAATAGAAATTAAGTGCCCTGTCATCGCGCCTTCTGACCGCCCCGTAGGTTCCGATGGTAAGAGCGCACGGAAATACATGTCCGCCGTTATAATCGGTATGCTCCCCTATAAGATTCACTCTTCCGGGAGCAAAAAACACTCTTGCTCCTTCGGAAGATCCATATTTTTCGGCAAACACTTCCAGAATCTTATTTCTGATCTCCCCTGTGTTTTCCATAAAAAATACCCCGTTTCATACAGCGCCGCCTTAAGCGGCGCTTTGTTTACCCGCACTCACGCGGGATTTATTAAATCGCCCTTATGCAAGTGCCTGCTTAAGATCTTCGATGATATCTCCCGCGTTCTCAAGTCCGACGCTGAGTCTGATAAGATCGGGACCTACGCCTGCTGCCACCAGTTCTTCATCGGTGAGCTGTCTGTGGGTCGATGATGCGGGATGGAGCACGCAGGTGTGTGCATCGGCAACATGTGTTGCGATCATTGCTACCTTAAGCTTCTTCATGAAGCTCTCTGCGGCACTTCTTCCGCCCTTTATGCCGAAAGAGATGACTCCGCAGGTTCCGTTCGGCATGTACTTCTGAGCGCGCTCATAGTATTTATCGCCTTTGAGACCGGGATAGGTGACCCAGGCGACCTTTTCGTTGGTGCTGAGGAACTCGGCAACCTTCTGCGCATTTTCGCAGTGTCTTGGCATCCTGACTGCCAGTGATTCAAGACCGAGGTTAAGATAGAAAGCATTCTGGGGAGACTGGATGGAACCCAGGTCTCTCATGAGCTGTGCCGTAGCCTTGGTGATGAATGCACCTTCCTTGCCGAACTTCTCGGCATAGGTGATACCGTGATAGCTCTCATCGGGAGTGCAGAGTCCGGGGAACTTGTCGGCATGTGCCATCCAGTCGAACTTTCCGGAATCAACGATGCATCCGCCCACGGCAACATCATGTCCGTCCATGTACTTGGTAGTCGAATGAGTAACGATATCACATCCCCACTCAAAAGGTCTGCAGTTGATGGGAGTTGCGAAGGTATTGTCGACTATGAGGGGAACTCCGTGCTCATGTGCTGCCTTGGAGAACTTCTCAAAATCGAAAACGGTAAGTGCGGGATTAGCGATGGTCTCTCCGAATACAGCCTTGGTGTTGGGCTTGAATGCGGCATTGAGCTCTTCCTCGGTACAGTCGGGAGAGATAAATGTAAAATCGATGCCCATCTTTCTCATGGTGACATTGAAGAGATTGAATGTTCCGCCGTAGATGGAAGATGAGGAGATGACATGATCCCCGCAGGTCGCAAGATTGAATACCGCGAACATATTGGCTGCCTGGCCCGAGCTTGTGAGCATTGCCGCGGTGCCGCCTTCAAGTGCGGCGATCTTGGCCGCAACGAGATCGTTGGTGGGGTTCTGAAGTCTGGTATAGAAATAACCGCTTGCCTCAAGATCAAAGAGTTTTCCCATATCCTCGCTGGTGTCGTACTTGAAAGTGGTGCTCTGGATGATGGGGATCATTCTCGACTCTCCGTTTTTGGGAGCATAACCGGCCTGAATGCATTTTGTTTCCTGTTCCATATTTCCTCCTGAATCGGGGTTTACCCGCTGAAATCATTTCCTATTTTAGCCCCCCCGTGAAACTTTAATCAAGTTAATATTTGGGACAGGGCAATAATGCCGGAAAACAAAAAGAAAAGAGGAACCGAAGTTCCTCTTTTTCGTTTATGAATATTTGGTATATGATTCGTAATCCTTCCAGACGAGGCATACCCAGGTCTTGCCCTTGTTGAGGATGATCTCGTCGCCGGTCTCGGCATCGAAGAATCTGGTCTGCTGGTAAATGTCCTTGGTGTAGTTGAGATCCTCATCGAAGGGGATTCCCCTGCTCCACTTCATCTTGACCATCTTGCCGTTCGTGAAGAGAAGCGCATCTCCGTAGCCGAACACGGTGAAATTCATGTATCCGTCGGTGTCAAGATATCCGCCGTCCACAAACTTGATGATGACATTCGTCACTGCAAGCTGTTCGCCGTTTATCTCATCCACATGGGGCTTGCCGTTCTGGTATCTGTAATAGAGCCTGTCATTCTCATTGTAGAGGAAATAAGGATTGAGCTCGCTGTATCCGTTGGGTGATTCCTGATTGTGGTCACCGCCGGGATGGATCTCCGTTACATCGGTATAATCCTCGTACTCTGCGCGGTATGCATCGGTCGCAAAAAGGAACGGATAAGTATAATTGTCCGTGGGATACTTGGTATCATATCCGAGCCTGCTGACTGCGGCGTTGTATCCGCTGAGGCTCATGATGCCCGTATATTCAAGTGAATATCCGAGTTCCTGACGCTCCTTGTCCCTGGAGAAAGCCTCGTCCGCACCGACATTTATACCGGCCACGGAAGCACTTATGTTGTCAACCAGATCGCTGTTGATAAGGGGTCCGACGTAAGGGATCGCAAGTCCCCAGTTACAGTAGATCGCATCGTAGCTGAGAGCCTCAAGAAGGAAATAATGTCTGCTGCTTCGTATGGGCTCTATAAACTCAAGATCTCCGTAATTCTGGAAGATTCCCATGAGTCTTGTGCAGGAGCACTTCTCCATGGGTGCCTCGTAGATGACATCGGCATAGGAAACTCCGTACTGGGGAAGGCTGTTGCGGTTATTGGGTATCATGACCGCCATGGGACGTCTTGTGGCTATCGCCGTATCTATCCACTCTCCGGTAAGATAGCTCTCTATCTTGCCGTCCTTCTCATAACGCTCGCCGATGGGCATGAGACCCTCGGGCGGCTGCTGGACAACGGGATTGACCGGTTCGGTCGTGATGGGTTCGGACACGATCGGTTCTCCGATATCTGCGGGCTTGTAGCTGTCGGGATTACCTCCGCATGCCGTGAGCATAACAGAGCAGAGACATGCAAGGCCTATATATTTTTTTGATCTGTTAAAAAATCTCATGATCTTTTCTCACAAAATAATAAAGATGCGGGTAGCCGGACTCGAACCGGCACGGAGTCGCCCCCGAGGGATTTTAAGTCCCTTGCGTCTACCTATTTCGCCATACCCGCATTATATCAAGAAGGGATTTTATCATACGGGTATGTAAAAATCAAGAATGACGGCGGACACGGCGGGCACGGTGATATCCAGGACACCACCGGAAAGCCTGTATTCTTCGCCGGTCATGTAATATCCTTCGGAATCCGTCCTGAAGATCGTCCTCATGATCCCGGACCTGGTGGTCCCGATCTCCCAGACCTGCATCTTTCTGCGGATCTCGTGGTCATTGTTGTTGATGATGACCAGGATCTGGTCTTTTCTGTCAAATCTCCCGTAGGCGATAAAATTGTAATCGCTGTCGACCATCTTGATGGAACCGGTCCTGAAAACGGGATGCCTGTGCCTTAAGGATATGAGATCCCTGTGGAAGGAGATCATCTGCATATCCTCATGTCCCCAGGGGTAGGTACGCCTGTTGTCGGGATCGGTAAAACCGCACACTCCCGCCTCATCGCCGTAATAGATCGTGGGAGCGCCCATCCAGGTCATCTGGATCACGACAGCCTCCCTGAAGACCGCTTTATTTATATTGTGGGAAGCGGCTTCCGGTCCCAGGGTTCCTGTCCTGCCCACCATATGATTGGTCCTTGTAAGGAATCTGGAGTGATCGTGATTGGACAGCTCATTCATGGCGGACTGGAGGCTGGGAGTCGAGAACGTCGCTCCGTGGTGCTTCATGGCTCCCCAGAAGCAGTCGGCATTTCCCAGAAGATCCTCCCTGAAGTCATCCGAATGTTTTTCCATTCCGGTTAAAAACCAGGTGACGGGCTCCATGAACGCATCGTAGTTCATGACGGAATCCCATTCATCGCCCCGAAGCCATGCCTTTTTATCCCCGTAATGCTCCGCCAGTATAAGGGCGTCCGGATTTGCCTGCTTTACGGCCTTTCTGAATTTTTTCCAGAAGGTATGGTTGAATTCCTGGGAATGGCCGAGATCTGCGGCAACATCGAGTCTCCATCCGTCCGCGCAGAAAGGTTCCGAAACCCATTTTGCCCCTATCCGCAGGACATATTCCAGGAGCTCCGGGGAAGATTCATAGTTCAGCTTGGGGAGCGTATCATGTCCCCACCATCCGTCATATGAACCGTTATAAGGCCATCCGTTTTCGTTATTGAATGAAAAATATGATCTGTAAGGGCTGGAGGGGCTCACATATGCACCTTTTTCATAGCCCTCTTCATTTTCGTAGATCCTCTCCCTGTCCATCCACTTGTTAAAGGATCCGCAATGGTTGAAGACACCGTCAAGGATGACCTTCATACCTCTTTTGTGCGCTTCCTTTACGACCTTTATGAACAGCTCATCGCTCGCCGTCAGATTTGCCATGCCGGCAACTCTCCTGATATAGCGGGTCGAGAGACGGTTTTCCCTCTGATCCGGCGCAAGTACATCGCCTCCGTCATCCACTATCTTTCCGAAATGGGGATCGATATGATCGTAATCCTGAATGTCATATTTATGATTTGAAGGGGATACAAAAAGAGGGTTGAAATAGATAACCTCCACGCCGAGACTCTTGATGTAGTCCATCTTGTCGAGAACGCCCTGAAGGTCTCCGCCGTAGAAATTCCTCACATCCATCTGCGAGGGAAGCTCATCCCAGTCAGCAACTCTCCTGACCGGCTGTCCGATATACATATACTCGTTGTCGAGAACATCGTTTGAAGGATCGCCGTTCCTGAATCTGTCGACATAGATCTGGTACATAACGGCGCCCTTGCTCCATCCCGGAGTGGAAAAGCCCGGAAATACCACGAAATCGTAATATTCGTTGGGCTCTGAAACTGCGCCCCTTGAATCAAAGAAAATATTGACGCCGCCGGAGATTATCTCAAAGCGGTATGAGAATACTGACTCTGTAAGAGTAACTTCTGTCTCGTAATAATCAAAATGTCTCTCGGTCTCCGTCTTTGTCATGACCCTGCGTCTTCCGCCGCTTACAAGGAGTACGAGATCCACATTGTTTTTTGCCGTACGGAACCTGACCTTTACGGTATCGCCCTCTGCGGGCTCCTCCGGATCCAGGTAGTTAGATGTAGTATCCGAATACAGGGCTCTGATATTAAAAACAGGCCTCATGGAAAGAATGTATTGCTGGTTATCAAGAACCCTCTTCCTGTATTCCAGATCCACGGATCCAAACCTCCGAAACTATAAAAAACCACAACATATTGTAGCCGATTTTAATATACCGTACAAGAAAAAAAGGTAAGAAAAAAGACAGCCGGGGAAGCTGCCTTCTCTCCAGAGAATCTATCTCTTGGGGTATTTCCAAAACAAAATGTATTGGGGGGTACGTGAATATAGTAGCACCGGTCTATATTTTGCAAAATGCCAAAGATTCACAAATCTCACGAAGAGATTGAGCTCTTTTTGTGCAACTCTTCCAAATACCCCCCGTTTATCAGGCCTGTACGGAGAAAAGAGCCTCGAACTCTTCCCTTCCGATCTTTTCCTTTTCCATGAGAAGCTCCGCACATTTGTGAAGAACTCCCTCATGCTCGAGTATTATCTCTTTAGCCTTCTTGTAGCAGTCGTCGATTATCGACCTTACTTCACGGTCGATCTCGCCGGAAATGGCCTCACTGTGGGATTTCGCATGTGCAAGATCCCTTCCTATGAACACCTCGTCATCATCATCGTCATAGCATACAACGCCGATGTTATCGCTCATTCCGTAGCGGGTGACCATGCTGCGGGCTTCCTTGGTAGCCTTCTTGATATCGGATGAAGCTCCGGTGGTTATATCTCCGAAGATGATCTCCTCCGCTATCCTTCCGCCGAGAGTGACCATGATATCCTGGAGCATCTTGCTCTTTGTCCAGAACATCTCATCTCTTTCGGGAAGGGGCATCGTATATCCTGCGGCACCGACACCGGTGGGTATGATGGATACCGTATAAACGGGTCCCACATCGGGAAGAACGTGGAACAATATGGCATGTCCCGTCTCATGGTAAGCCGTGATCCTCTTTTCCTTCTCGGAGACGACGCGGCTCTTTTTCTCTGCACCCATGCCGACCTTGATGAAGGCGTTGTTGACCTGATCCATGGAGATGAAAGCACAGTTCTCTCTTGCTGCTAAGATCGCAGCTTCATTTAAGAGGTTCTCCAGATCGGCTCCGGTAAATCCGGCGGTGGTACGCGCGATCTTCTCAAGATCCACATCCTCGGACAGTTTCTTGTTCCTTGCATGAACCTTCAGGATCTCTTCACGTCCGGCGACATCGGGTCTCTGTACGGTGACCTTTCTGTCAAATCTTCCGGGTCTGAGTATTGCGGGATCGAGTATGTCCACCCTGTTTGTGGCTGCCATTACGATGATGCCGGTATTTTCGGTAAATCCGTCCATCTCAACAAGGAGCTGGTTCAGGGTCTGTTCTCTTTCATCGTGTCCGCCGCCGAGGCCGGTGCCTCTTCTTCTTGCAACCGCATCTATCTCATCTATGAACACGATGCAGGGGCAGCGCTTTTTAGCTTCTTCAAAAAGATCCCTTACTCTGGATGCACCGACACCGACGAACATCTCGACAAAATCGGAACCCGAAATGGAGAGGAAGGGAACCTTTGCCTCACCCGCAACAGCCTTTGCGAGAAGGGTCTTACCTGTTCCGGGAGCACCCTCAAGGAGCACGCCCTTGGGGATCCTTGCACCGAGGCTCGAATACTTTCCGGGATCTTTGAGGAAATCGACTATCTCGGCCATCTCCTCTTTTTCTTCCTTAAGTCCGGCTACGTCGGCAAAAGTGATCTTTCCGTCACCGTTTGTGATGTTCACCCTTATCTTGCCGAAATTCAGCATCCTGTTGGACTGGCTCTGTCCGGGCCCGGGCCCCATCAGTGCCGAGAGTATGAACACCACCACGAACGCCAGCAATATCACCGGCAGAAGGATATTGGTGATCCAGTTCACAAGGGTCCTGTCCCTGACCGTGGCATCGACCCCGTTTTCTCTCAGGAGCTTTTCGGCTTCCGTGACATCCGTGACATACAGCTTCTGGACTCCCGTCTTGGTGCTCACCATGATGTATCCGGCATTCCCCGATGCATCCGGTGTTATCTGTGCGGCCGTGACCTGGTTATTGTTCAGGTCGTCACGGAGCTGTCCGTAGCTGTAATTGGTGGAATTACCTTTCAGCGCCTGCAGGATCCACACAAGGATCAGTACGAAAAAGATCATCCACAGGTACGATCTGAAAGGATTTTTTGAGGTTTTTTCCAAAATATGATTCCTCCGAAAAAATTACTTAATCAAACTTGACGATCCCGATATAAGGAAGGTTACGGTATTTCTGATCATAATCAAGGCCGTATCCGACCACAAATTCATCGGGAATGGTAAAGCCCGTGTAGGTGACATCCACATCGGTCACTCTTCTGTCGGGCTTATCGAGCAGGGTGCAGAGCTTAAGGCTCTTAGGTCCCCTGTCGCCCAGCATCCTGAGGAGATAGCTGAGGGTCCTTCCGCTGTCGACTATATCTTCGACGACTATGACTTCCTTGTCCTTCAAGGGCTCATCAAGATCCTTTATTATCTTTATCAGGCCGCTTGATTCGGTGCCCGATCCATAGCTGGATACGCTCATGAAATCAAGCGACACATCCAGTTTGATCCTCTTTGCGAGCTCGCACATAAAGAAAGCTCCGCCTTTAAGGACACAGACAAGATGAACCTGTTTTCCCTTGTAATCCTCGGTTATACGATCGCCCAATTCCTGGATCCTGCGATCCACAACCTCTTCACTGAACATTACTTCGATATGATGACCGCTCATTTTCAGTTCCCCGCTTCTGCTTTTAATATGTTTACGGTTTCATCAGAGAGTTTTGCGGAATCTCCCATCCTGTATCCGATGACCCACAAAACCTCGCTTCCGACCGCCATGACCCTTATCCTGTCCTTCTCCTCCGGAGTCAGCTTCAGGTCCGTGAGCAGATCGCTGAGGCTTTTCGTGCCCGGCGTTCCGTCACTTTTTTTGATGGTTATGCGATCGTGATCGCGCCTCGGACGTATCTCAAAAAACGGCTCTTTTGTGATCCCGAGACCCGATGCAACAGCAATTATTTTATCATAATCAAAAAATTTAGTGTACCTGTTTCCGGGATCTTTGGGATTCGTGATGACCTTTCTGTCATATGAGGAAAGATCCGACCCTTTTATCATGACGGTCTTTACATGTGTCTCCCTGTATTCGGAAGAAGGAGCCAGCCTATCCGCATTCGGGCTCTTCAGCACGATCTCGTCATGGTATGCATCGGCGGTTATTCCGTAAGGAAGGTCCGCATGTTTTCCGGAGGGTCCCTTAGCAAGCTTCATGACGCTTTCCGTATGTACCTCTCCGATATCCTTTTTCATGGGAGAGCACTTTGTCAGAAGGCTGCAGACCAGCATCCGTGCTATCACTTCGGGAAGTCCGTCGAACCCTCTCCTGCTTATCCTGTAAACCCCTGCGGGATCTTCGGTAACGATCCCCGCTGCCGCCTTTTCCACCGTCTCATCGAGATAATCGCATACGGCCCTTATCTTCTCGGAGGCAGCTGCGATATGTCTGATCGAGGCGCTGTTTATCCTTTTGCTCTCAGGAAGGATCTCGTTTCGGATCCTGTTCCTTGCATATGATGAGTCGTCATTGGTGCTGTCTTTTCTGAAGGAGATCCCCCTGACACGGAGATATTCTTCTATCTCCTCCCTGGT
>CAMNEB010000031.1 GCA_946536155.1 uncultured Lachnospiraceae bacterium
ACAGTCGTACTATGTCTGATGGGGTAAATATACTACGACAGTCGTAGTGTGTCAATATATATTTCCAATTTTTTTTAAAAATCCGTATAAAAAAAGAACAGGATCCCGAAAACACGGGCTTTCCGGGCAAAAAAAATATCCCCTGCGGAGCACGCAGGGGAGGAGATTGATATCCGTTTTTTGCTCAGATATTGCTTCCCAGCAGGAATCTGCTGAAGAGATCGATGAAAAAACAAAGGGCGATGAGAATGAAGAGAATATTGTGAACCTTTGAATCATCGTATTTTTTCTGAAACTTTATGAGAGCGGGCTGGATCAGGCATATGGCGACAAATATGAGCAGCCCGAACATGAGAGAGGGGACAAGTGCTATGCGTCCCTGAAAGTTCATGAAGTATCCCGTATAATCCCACATCTTATGCGAAAAGGTGTGATCGAAGATATAGCTTGCGATGAGCTCCGCAGCTGTGGCGATCACCGCACCGGCTATAAATACCGGTATCTTTTTCTTTATCTTCAGCAGGGTGAATATCCCGAGTATCACAAAGAAGCCGATCCCGTAGATCGGAAGCCAGGGGCCGAACAGAAAACCGCGGTTGATAAAACCCCTGCGGTGATATATCACATCGCACCATATGGATTCGTATATCCAGCCGAAGAGGCAGTATACGAGGAAGTATTCCATATTGTTTCGGAAAAATGTATAGATTTTTTTCTTATCGGGTGTTTTCATGGTGATATCCGTTTCTTCTGTATTGACTTAAAGTTCCATATCCAATCTATCACATACCGGCGGATTTTTGTCCGTTTTCTGTAATGGATATTGATTAACACGATATGAGCAGGGGACTAATCCTGTCCAATTTCTTCAATAATGCCACAGAGGCATGTGAAAAGTGCGAAGAGAAGACCTTGATTTTCTGAGCCGGCCGGTGTGCTTTTATATACTCATACCGGGACTGCTGTTATGAGCACATATTATTGTGTAATGCCCCTGTGTATTATAAAATATTTTGCAGAGGCGATCATTTTCACGATATAAGGCGGTGTAAAATGTTTGAGACAGATATGACCTTCAAGCAGATCTTCTCGGAGATATACAGAGAAAACAAGAGGTATATCCTCTTCATTCTTACCCTGTGTATCGTATCTTCGCTTTTGCTCTTCGGAGGGAATCCCGTCGCAGGGGCCGAAGATCTTGATCCCGCGGGCGTATCTTCATCACTGGGAGGGAGCTTCGGCAGTACCATCGCACCTGTTCTTTCTCTCGGATATTTCGGAGGAATAGATACCTCCATCGTTTTTGTGGTGCTCAGTTCCGCCGCACTCGGAGCTAAGGCCGGTCAGAGTTTCGGCTTTCATTTTCTGGATAAGCTTTCGAATTTTACATTCGGGATATTTGACAATACATATATCTGTATTTTCCTTCTGATATGGTTCGGGGTTCCCCTGCTTCTGAAATGCTTCAGTGCTACCGTTGAAATCGGTGTTTCTCTGGAAAGCATGCAGGAGAAGGCAAACGGAGTCATGCTCCTGATCGTCATGATCGTGTATATGGTCGAAAAATCGGGACCTGTTAATGCGGTAAACGCATCTGACGGCGGCGTTAATGCCATCAGCTTCGGTATCAATGCATTTCTTTGTTTTCTGGTGATCGTAGCTGCACTTCTTGTTTATGTCCTCATGAGATATATGTTCATGCTTCTTGATATCGTTATGGTGCCGTTCTGTATGTTTGTGCCTTTTTTATCATCACTCATGGTACTTGCAAAGTTCCTGTTCATGCTGATGATGTTCACCCTGGCTGTCTACGCTCCGTGGATGTTCTACATAATTGCCGGGCTCATGCTGATATGTGCATGTATCCTGTTCAAGACCGCATATACAGCTGTCAGATATTTTGAAAAAATATATGTCAGGCCTCTTCTTAAAAGGATATTCGGGGGATACGACCGGAATATCCCGCTCATCTTCCCCAAAGTTCCCGTTAAGGTTGCCGGATTTCTTAAGGGAAGAAATATACAGATTCTCATACCTGTCTACCCTCTGACGCCCTTTATGTCTGTAAATAAGATGAACAAATGGGACAGATGGTGGTTTGTATGTGAGAACGGAGCATGCTATCTTGTAAAATCATTCATGGGTAAAAAAGATTGTATGCAGATCGAACTCCGCAATACCCCGGAACAGAAGATGTTCATAAACCGAGGACTTTTATATCATGAATTTTTCAACATAACGGGACCCGAAACGAACCTTTCCAAAAAATTCACGAAAATACCAAAGTTCTGTCACTTTGTTTTCAGCAGGGAATATTATCACAGATACGGAGAGATCCTTCAGCTGACCGGATACGTTGATCTTGAAGGCTACAGGGATCACCTGAGACAGACCGTGCCGCAGCAATGGCGGAATCCCGCGGGATATCGCCCTCCGTCTTGACAGAACAGTTTTATTTATGTTAAATTCACATAAACCGTTGAAGAAGAGTGAGTAAGTCATTACCTCCTTTTAAGAG
This sequence comes from uncultured Lachnospiraceae bacterium, assembly GCA_946536155.1. GTDB lineage: Bacteria > Bacillota > Clostridia > Lachnospirales > Lachnospiraceae > AC2028. The sequence continues at coordinate 2,519 of CAMNEB010000031.1, forward strand.
AGAGCCGCGGATGGTGGGATCGCGGAAAAAGTGTTTTGACCGAATGGACTTCTGAGGGCGATCAGAAAAGGGCAGCCTTAGTATGAGAGACGGAGGTGAATCTCCGTTAACAAATTCGGCATATGGTTGTATGCGCTAAGTGGGTGTGAATTCACACCAAGCCGGGTGGCACCGCAGGTAATCATCTACCTGTCCCAGCAGTAACTTACTGTGGGACAGGTATTTTTTTTCTGTCCCGAGAAGACCGGTACGGTCGAAGCCAAGAAAGGAGAAAAAAATGGCTGAACAGAATATTCCTTACAAGATCTATCTTACAGAAGAGGAAATGCCCAAAGCATGGTACAACCTCAGATCTGACATGAAAAACAAGCCTGCTCCGCTCCTTAATCCCGGAACAGGAAAGCCCCTTACGGCTGAAGAACTTTCACCTATTTTCTGTGATGAGCTCGTAGCACAGGAGCTCGATGAGACAACTCCTTTTATAGAGATCCCCGAAGAGATCAGGAATTTCTATAAGATGTACAGACCTTCACCCCTTGTCCGTGCATACTGCCTTGAACAGAAGCTCGATACTCCCGCGAAGATCTATTACAAATTCGAGGGAAACAACACCAGCGGAAGCCATAAGCTCAACTCTGCGATCGCCCAGGCATATTATGCCAAGAAGCAGGGACTTAAGGGGGTTACCACGGAGACCGGCGCAGGTCAGTGGGGAACCGCGCTTTCAATGGCATGTTCCTACTTCGGGCTTGACTGTAAGGTATACATGGTCAAGGTTTCCTATGAGCAGAAGCCTTTCCGCCGCGAAGTCATGAGAACATACGGAGCATCTGTTGTTCCTTCACCCTCGGAGACTACCGAAGTCGGCAAGAAGATCCTTGCAGAGCATCCCGGAACCACGGGAAGCCTCGGATGCGCTATCTCTGAAGCTGTTGAGGTCGCAACAAAGAATCCCGGATACAGATACGTTCTCGGAAGTGTTTTAAACCAGGTTCTTCTTCATCAGTCCGTTATCGGTCTCGAGACCAAGGCAGCACTTGATAAGTACGGGATCAAACCCGACATCATCATCGGATGCGCAGGCGGCGGATCGAACCTCGGCGGACTCATCGCTCCCTTCATGGGTGAGAAACTCCGCGGAGAGGCAGACTACCGCATCATCGCAGTAGAGCCTGCATCATGCCCCAGCTTCACAAGAGGAACCTTTGCATACGACTTCTGCGATACAGGAATGATCTGTCCTCTTGCCAAGATGTACACTCTCGGAAGCAGCTTCATTCCTTCGGCAAACCATGCCGGCGGACTCCGCTTCCACGGCATGAGCTCGACTCTTTCCCAGCTCTATCACGACGGATACATGGAAGCTATCAGCGTAGAGCAGACTTCCGTATTCGAAGCCGCAGAGATGTTCGCAAGAGTTGAGGGAATCCTTCCCGCACCCGAGAGCTCACACGCTATCAGAGCTGCTGTCAACGAGGCACTCAAGTGCAAGGAGACCGGAGAGGAGAAGACCATCGTCTTCGGACTTACCGGAACAGGTTATTTCGATCTGGTTGCATATCAGAAGTTCAACGACGGAGAGATGACAGACACCATCCCCACCGACGAGGAGATCGCAGCATCCATCGCAAAGCTTCCCAAGGTACCCGAAGCTTGATCCGGCAGCAAACATACAGAAAGGACAGGGCAACCCCCTGTCCTTTTTTAGTGATAAATCCCGCGAATAAGCGCCCTTGTTACGCAGGTGCGGAGAAAGTATAATTGATGTATGAAAATAATCACTCTTATCGAAAATACCGAAGGAAATGCCGGATGTATCAGCGCCCACGGATTATCTTTTTATGCTGAGGTAAACGGACATAAACTGCTCCTGGATCTGGGTCCTTCCGCAGATACTCTTGAAAATGCCCACACTTTGGGGATCGACCTTACGAAGGCGGAATTTGTCATCCTGAGCCACGGTCATTACGATCATTCCGGCGGGATAATTCCCTTTATCCGTATGGGGTGTAAGGCGAAGATCTATATGCAGTCAGCCGCCTGCGGGGATTTCTATGCCGATGACGGTCCGGATGCTCCTGGGGAGCGTTACAGATATATCGGTATCGATAAACAGATTCCCGGAAATGAAGGCGTGGTGCTGCTGGACGGAGATCATAACGTATGTGAGGGCGTCGAACTGTTTACGGTAAAAAGAAGGACGCATGAGCTTCCCTTTACCAACAAAAGGCTTCTCATGAAGTCGGGAGATGAACTGGTACGCGATGAGTTTAAGCATGAACAGTTCCTGGTCCTTAAAGAGAACGGGATGAGTGTGCTCATGGGCGGATGTGCCCACAACGGGATCCTCAGCATAATGGATTCTTATACGGAAAAATACGGGAACCCTCCGGATGTTGTGATCAGCGGATTCCATCTGATGAAGAAGACTCCTTACAGAGATGACCAGATAAAAGAGATAGAGGATATTGCGTCCAGGCTTAAGGAATATCCCACAAGGTTCTATACATGTCACTGTACGGGCGTTGAGGCCTATGATATCATGAAGAAGATCATGGGCGAAAAAGTTGCCTACGTTCACTCCGGTGAGGAGGTCTTTTTGTAGGACAAAAAACGGTCTTTTTACTGCAAAAATAAACTGGCACATTTTTTTATCCGAAGCTATTTTATGATATATGCCATATCTAAAGGTTTGAGAAAGGATTTTTATGATCATAAACGGACAGACATTTGATGAAGAAAGAGCACTTTACGGATGCGACGGGATCGTGGTGACAAACTGCAGGTTTGACGGTCCGGCGGACGGAGAAAGTGCGTTTAAGGAAGGCAGGAATATAGAAGTTTCGGAGTCGTACTTCAATCTCAGGTACCCGTTCTGGCATGATGAGGATCTGGTCATAAGAGACTGTGAGATGACGGATAAGTGCAGGGCTGCTCTGTGGTATACAAAAAATGCGGTCATAAGCGGTACAAATATGCACGGGATCAAGGCACTCAGGGAATGTGAGGATGTGAGCATCAGTAACTGCGATATCATCTCTCCCGAGTTCGGATGGTCCGTGAACGGTATCACCATGAAGGATACTTCGGTTCAGGGTGAGTATTTTATGATGCGCTCAAATAACCTTAAATTTGAGAATGTGACACTGAACGGGAAATATTCATTCCAGTATATAAGCGATTCTGTTTTTGAAAACTGTGAGTTTAAGACCAAGGATGCATTCTGGCATGCAAAAAATGTGACTGTAAGAAATTCCGTGGTGGCGGGAGAGTATCTTGCGTGGTACTGCGAGAATGTTACATTCGAAAACTGCACCATAAGCGGAACGCAGCCTCTGTGTTATTGTAAGGGACTTAAACTGATAAACTGCAGGATGCTGGATGCGGATCTTGCTTTTGAAAAATCCGAAGTGGAAGCTGTCATCACAACACCCATGATCAGTATCAAAAATCCTCTTTCCGGAAGCATATCGGTTCCGGAAGTCGGTGAGATCATCATGGACGATCCCAAGGCTGAGGGAGTCATCAATATCGTAAAATGATCAGCTGTATTCTCTGAGTGCCAGAGAGTAGAATTTCCGCAGGGAATCCTTCAGGGACTTGGGACTTATGACTACTGCGTCACGTCCGAAGCGCTTGAAGTATTCCTCGAGCTGAACTTCAGGCCAGTCAAAATGGTAAAGGTCACCGTCGATGCTGCTGACATCCGGTCTGTTCTTGGTGACCACTTTGAATTTCTTTACACCATATTCATTTAATCTGATAACCGCATGAATATCTTTAGCTGCCGAATGAGGGCTCCGGACTGCTTTTTCCCGGAGTTCTTTTCGGAGCTTCTTATCCGGTTCAAAAATATCCGACGTGACAAAGACATTCCTGAGTCTTGAGATCCTGAAGGTACGCGGGATGCCTGCATCAGAATCCCTGCAGAGGAGGTAACTGCATTGTTCCTCCTTTGATTCGGCGATAATGTACGGCTCTGCCCTGAAGCTTTTGTCACTGCCTGCCGTGGTGGCGGAAAAAGAAAGGATCCTGTTTTCTGCGACAGCCCTGTTTATCTCAGCATAGGTATCCTTGAATATGACGGCCTCTCTGCGGCTTCTCGGGATAGAAAGGTAGGATACGAACATGTCCTTGAGATAGCCGGAAAGTGAAGAATCCCTGAGCATGTTTTCTTCGATTATCCGGATGATCTCATACGACTGCCCGCTGACTGTCAGCGTCAGGGCAGTGCTCTTTCCCGTGCCTTCATCATCCGGTTTTATGTAGTTTTTTACTATCTTTGCGGCAAGCGCAGAGGCTTTCCTGCCCGAAATATCTGAGATCTCTTCCAGATCCTTTGCTATGTTTAAAAGAAGGGCTTCGCTTTCAAGCCTGTATTTTTCAAAATAGTTTACGATCAGGACCTTCAGGAATGCATTGAGATTCACCGTGTCGTCGTTTTTAAAGAATTCAAACAGCTCGGCATCGTTTATCAGCCGCATCTTTATGTCTTCTGAAATATAAAGTTTATATTTTTCTGTCATATCGCGCCTCTTATCTGGGGTTGCAAAAACCGTAAAAATATACGAAAAACCTTATAAATACATATGATATAGGGGTTGCGATTCTCTGTCAATATGCATCTTTTAATCCCCAAACCTGTGTATTACCATATGATCACAGCATGAAACACGTCAGAAAAATGAGATGTGTTTAGGAATAAAGACACATACAGCAAATTTATTGGTGGCAAATCAGACGTTATCTGAAATGCGGGTTCGAATCCCGCTGCATGCGGCGGCTCCGAAAGGGGTGCCGCAAAAGCAATAAGTACTTAACAGTACAGTGTCTTGTTTTAAAAGGTGCATACAGCAAAGAAAAAACTCATCTTTAGGAATGATATCTGCAACCGCAGGAGCACCTTGAAAGGAGAAAAATGATGTTGAATTTACTGAAAAATGAAGCAAATATGACCGTGACCGAGAACGGAGCGGTTACAAATGTCTCCACCATGAGCGACTGTCTGGATCTTTTTGCGACCGCAGGCGCCCTCAGATTTGAAAGCGAAGAGGAGATCGTGAACAGATTCGTGAGGGCATATGCCGAGGATGCAGATCTTGCCATGAAGATCCTTTTTTTCACAAGAGATATCAGAGGCGGACTGGGTGAGAGAAGGATCTTCAGAGTGATCCTTAAGTATCTTGCCTTTAACGAGACCGGTTCCGTCTTGAAAAATATCGATAAGATCGGGGAGTTCGGCAGATACGACGACCTGCTTTCTTTGATGGATACACCCGCAGAAAAGGCTGTCATTAAGTATATCGAAGAAAACTTGAGAAAGGACATGAAGGCTTTATCGGCATCGCGTGCCGCAGGAGCAGGTGCTTCCGTATCATTGCTTGCCAAATGGCTTCCTTCGGTCAATGCCAGTAATCGTGATACCGTAAGGCATGCCCGCAGGATATGCAGGGAGATCGGCATGTCCGAGGCTGAGTACCGCAAAGCTTTGTCAGCACTCAGGGCTGAGATCAGGATCATTGAGAACAATCTCAGGACCGGTGATTATTCTTTTGAATATGAAAAACAGACCTCAAGATCTCTGTATAAGTACAGAAAAGCTTTTGTAAGAAACGACCATGACAGATATATGGATTTCATAAACAGGGCGGTATCCGATCCCGGTATCTTAAAAACGGGAACCCTTACACCCTACGATGTGATAGCACCCATAGTGAATTCGGAAAACACCGGGAAGATTTTTTCCGCCGAAGAGAGAAAAGCCATGGATGCCACATGGAACGCACTTGAGGATTTTGCGGGTGCGGAGAATGCCCTTGCGGTGGTGGACGGTTCCGGTTCCATGTATATGTGGAACGATGCACAGCCCGCAGCTGTTGCCGAATCCCTTGGCATCTATTTTGCGGAGCATAATACAGGTGCATTCCACGGGCATTTCATAACTTTTTCCGAAAATCCCGCACTTGTTGAGGTCAAGGGAAGAGACATCATAGGCAAGGTCCGTTACTGCATGAGCTTCAATGAATGCAGCAACACCGATCTGGAGAAGACCTTCATGCTGCTCCTCAGGGTGGCGGTAAAAAATAAGCTTTCCCCGGGCGATATGCCCGAAAAGCTTTATGTGATATCCGATATGGAGTTTGACTACTGCACGGCAAATTCGGAATTGACCAATTTTGAAAACGCAAAGAAGATGTTTGAGAAGAACGGATACAGGCTCCCTCAGATCGTTTTCTGGAACGTGTGCAGCAGATCGTCCCAGCAGCCCGTCAAAATGAATGACCGGGGTGTGGCGCTTGTGTCAGGATGCACGCCCAGGATCTTCGATATGCTGAAGAACGGTATCACGGATCCCTATTCTGCGATGATGGAAATCCTTGGAACTGATAGGTATTCCTGCATTGCAGCCTAATGGAATAGGGAACGGTTCACTCATTCCATCAGAAGCGGAACGAGTGAACCGCCTTTATGCGTTTATCTGTTGAGGTAAGAATTGAGTTTTTCCGTGTAGGAAGCGGCTTTTTTTGCCATGATGAAACGGTCTGTGATGATGCATATGATGTAGAGGGCAGCGACTATAAATGCGAAGATGCTCCACATAAAACCATTGCCTGTCCCGGTAAAGAACTTCATGGAATAGAACATCAGTATCTCAACCGGTATGAAGCTTATATAGAAAAGTGTAAGGCAGAAGATAAAGCCCTTTTTCCTGAGCTTATCTGAGAAAAAGCACACGGAGAAGCACAGCGCGGCCCATGCGCAGAGTATCAGGAGCTTGAAGAGATAGCTGATGGATATCTCGGTATTTCCGCCTGCCGCGAAGGCGAGTGCGGAACAGAGTACAAGCCATGCATATGTAAATGCAAGACTGTTTCTGAATATTTTCAATAATGAAAGGATTTCTTTTTTCATATTCGTGTTTCCTGAAGGGAGAATGGTCCTATCCTGATCAAAGACAAAAGAGCGTCCTGATCAGTTTTTGATGCCGATGAGTTCTTTGAGCCTTACGGCATAACGCCTTGATACCACGATCACTTCCCCGTTTTTCAAGGTTGCCAGGATGTTTCTGGTGATCTCGGGTTTTAGACTCGTTACTTTGCTCAGATGCACTATCATTGATTTGGAGCATCTGAAGAATTCTCCGGGATCGAGCATTTCTTCGAGTTCATAAAGCCTTTTTTCCGTATTGCAGACCTTCGTCTCTGTATAGACGAAGGTCTTTTTGTCCACGGATTCGATGTAGAGGATATCTGCATAGGAGATATTGACGTTTTCGCCGTCACATCGAGCGGGGATGAAGGAGTCGAAATTGCGGATATGTCTTTCGAGCCTCGTGACTTCATCAGTTATATCTCTGCAGTGGATCTCCGCAAATACGGAGGCGTCCTTTTGATCTTGTTTAACCGATACTTTCACTCTCTGTCTTATCCTTTTTGTTGTCTTTTATAAGCCCCAGACAGACTATTGTCTGCATGATGACTATGAATCCTGTTGCAGCCGGATAACCGAATGCGTATGCAACAAGTATAACACCGATCGCCTCGATTACGGACCCGTAAAAATATATTTTGCTGTCATACACCCATGAGAAGGGAAGAAGATGTGCCGCAAAAATTATCGCGTATATCAGGAGCATTGAATCCGGGTGGGCGGAGAATGCCCACATTGCTATGGGAAGATAGAGGAACTGGTTTATATTGCACATGAAGCCGAGTCTGTTGATAGGATTGTTGGTCTTCCTGTACAAATCCGCCTTCATCATTTTTCCGAATAATGATGCGAGGGGCATGAGGAATCCTGAGACCATGAAGGTGAAGAAGTTCATATCATGGATATCTGTCATGACGATCCTTGATACGGTTATCGCCGTCCAGAGGATCACCGATGCCATCATGAAAGGAAGTCCTCTCATCTGGATCCTTGCGGCATCTTTTCTCAGTGCGTTGAGTCCGTTTATGAATTCCTGATCGCAGCAGAAGATCTGTTTTCCGTTTCTGTATTCAGAGCCTTTGTAAGTTAATGCAGTCATATTTTTTCCTCCTTTGGTTTGCTTTGTGACTACATCTTATCGGGCACTTTAAAGGCTTACAATACATCTGCGACTAAGCGGTACATATAGATATACCAAGCGGTGAATATGGATATACCGGAAAACAAACTCCGCACTCTTTTTTGTGTGATAACCGGATCTTACACAAAGTCTTCTTTTTATCCTGCTATAAGAGAAAGTTATGGCAGGGGATAGGAATCGGATATTAGACGGGCAGGGTCTGCGAAAATAAAATGTAAAAAAACGATTGTGAAAGGAAAAACTATGGAAGGAACGGAAAGCAAAAAGGAATTGCCTGAACTGAAAGATCCGTTGGAACATATCAGCAATCTCCATCCCTGCTTTGGGAAGGGGCCGAACCTGAACAAGGGAAGAATTCATCTTCCGGTAAGTCCGGCATGCAATATCCAATGTGCTTTCTGTAACAGGACAAGAAATACATATGAGAACAGACCCGGCGTCACGGGTAGAGTCCTTGAACCCAGGGAAGCGGCAGGGGTCGTGGATAAGGCATTGGAACTGTGTCCCGAGATAACGGTAGCGGGCATTGCCGGACCCGGAGATACACTTGCAACGGATCATGCGATCAAGACCTTCAAGCTCATCAGAAAATCGCATCCCGAGCTTATCAATTGCCTCAGCACGAACGGATTGCTTCTTGAAAAGAAAGCTGTCGCGCTGATCGAGGAAGCAGGTGTAAAGACGATAACGGTCACCGTCAATGCGGTCGATCCCGAAATACTCAAAAACATCTGTCTCTACATTGTAAAGAACGGAAAGACATATTCCGGAGTCAAGGGAGCGAAGATACTGATCGATGCCCAGGAGAAGGGTATCAGAAAGGTGAAGGAGCTGGGAGCGACGGTCAAGGTGAACATGGTCCTCTGCCCCGGAATAAACGACCATCATGTCGAAGAGGTGGCTAAAACGGTATCCGGATGGGGTGCGGATTTCATGAACATCATTCCGCTGATCCCGCAGAACAAGTTCTCATTCTTAAGAGAGCCCGGATGCAATGAACTCTACGAAGCAAGGGCAAAGGCCGAGAAATTCATAAAGGTATTCAAGCATTGCCAGAGGTGCAGGGCAGATGCGGTCGGAATTCCCGGAAAGCTTGAGCTGGCCGACAAGATCTATGATCTGAAAAAGCTCAATGCACAGAATACATTTTCACACGGCTGAGGAGGGAGAATATGAAATATCTTGTAGCCGTGGCGACATATTCCGGAGAGAATATAGATCTTCATTTCGGACACTGCAGCGAGTTTCAGGTTATAGAAGTTACCGATAACGAAAGCTGGGAAGTGACCGGATCTATCGAAGCCGGAAGAGCATGTGACGGACAGTGCAATCACGATTATATAGGTGATGTGGCACAGAAGCTGAAAGAATGCAGATATGTACTGTCAGCGAAGATAGGCCCGGGCGCTGCACAGATCGTAAGAAATATCGGACCTGTTCCTCTCGAGATAGAGGCTCCCGTGGATTACGCAATCGGGAAACTGATGACGTATGACAACAGAAGAGAAAATGCAAACAGGAATTAAAACGGAGGCGGATCAAAATGGCAAAGGTAGCACAAAATTTAACAGACCTGATCGGAGGAACTCCATTGTTGAAACCGAACAGGTTTCTGAAGGTTCACGGTCTGGAAGCAGAACTGTATCTGAAACTTGAGTATTTCAATCCCGCAGGCTCCGTAAAGGACAGGATAGCATTTGCGATGATAGAGGATGCGGAGGAGAAGGGAATCCTTAAGGAAGGATTCACCATCATCGAGCCCACATCCGGAAACACCGGTGTCGGACTTGCATTTGTGGGTGCGACCAAGGGATATAACGTCATACTCACCATGCCGGATACCATGAGCGTTGAAAGAAGAACTCTTGTGGCGGCGCTCGGAGCACAGGTCGTTCTTACTCCCGGAAAGCTCGGCATGAACGGAGCGATAAGACAGGCGGAAAGCTTAAATGCGCAGATACCTGATTCCGTGATACTCCAGCAGTTCGAAAATCCCGCAAATGCGCGCACACATGAAAATACGACAGCACAGGAGATCTGGAACGATACCGACGGAAAGGTTGATATCTTCGTTGGCGGAATAGGAACCGGCGGAACGATCACGGGTACCGGAAGAGGACTCAAGGCACATAATCCCGAGATAAAGGTAGTCGGAGTCGAACCCTGGGAGTCGGCAGTGCTGAGCGGAAGACCTACCGGCCCTCACAAGATACAGGGTATCGGTGCGGGATTTGTTCCCAAGGTACTCGACCTTGATATCGTCGATGAGATACTTCCGATCCGCGGGGATGAAGCGATAGATGCATCGAGAGAGCTCGGCCGCACGGAAGGCCTGCTCGTCGGAATTTCATCCGGGGCTGCAGCCTGGGCGGGACTTCTTCTTGCAAAGCGGCCCGAGAATAAGGGAAAGACTATAGTTGCACTCCTTCCCGATACCGGTGAGAGATACCTGTCCACCGACCTTTACAATTTCGCAAACAGAGCCTGATTAACAAAGATGATCCGGAGGGAAAGAAATGGCTTGTTTTATAGAAAGACCCAGAACGACATGTGCACTCGGCGGTGCGATCGCAGTCATTAACGCATTACCCGGCGTAACACTTGTAAACCATACCGCGATAGGCTGCGGAGGCAACCTGAGCGGCGCGATCACCGGAGGCGGCGGAAACATGGGAGAAGGAACCTATTCCGGTTTCCATATGCCCAGCTCGGCCATCGGAGAAAAAGAAGTCGTATTCGGCGGTGTGGACAGACTTAAGGAAGAGATCACCAATGCACTTGAAGTCATAGATGCGGAACTGTTTGTTGTGGCGACGGGATGCATGACCGAGATGATCGGTGATGATGTCGAGGCAGCCGTAAGAGCTGTGGAGAATCCCAGAAAGCCCGTCATCAACATAAGCACTCCTTCTTTTAAGGGAGATGCATATTACGGATACGAAGTCATACTGGACGCAATCTTCAACAAGTTCGTTCCGGTAAGCGATGAAAAGGATCCAAAGCTTGTAAACCTGTTCGGAGTGATCCCGGGATTCGATCCGTTCTTCAGGGGCGACTTAAATGAGATAAGAAGACTTCTTGAAAAACTGGGACTAAAGGTAAATACATTCTTTACCCCGGACCAGACCTTCGAGAAAAATGTACTTGGAGCTGCCAGGGCGTCATACAACATACTGCTCTCACCCGTATGGGGAACAACCGTTGTGAAGAATTTCGAAGAGGTTCACGGAACTCCTTACTATCAGACTAATCTTCCCGTAGGTGCAATCCAGACGGCAGAGTTTTTAAGGGGCGTAGCCGAAAAACTTGAGATACCTTCAGAGCTTGTCGAGAAGGTCATCGCCGAAGAGGAAGAGGTTTACTACAGTGACTTCATCCGTGCTGCGGATACGATCACAAACCGTCAGTGGTACTTCTACTCGGCAACGGTCACCAATTCGAACTATGCGATCCCGATAGGAAGATTCCTGTATGAGGAACTCGGATGGCATCAGGAGGATACCTTTGTCACCGACGTTCTCAAGCCGGTGAAAAAGAGGGCACTGACCAAGGCGTTTGAAGAAGCAGACTTCGGTTCGAAGCTTACGCTTGATACAGATACCCAGCGTATCAGCAGGACACTCAACAAGACGAGGCCCCGCAACAGGGGACAGAGATACTGGGATAACAATACCCCGTTCTTCATCCTCGGAAGCTCGCTTGACAGAACCACGGCCGCTGAGGTAGGCGGTCAGGCACTTCCGATAAGCTTTCCTTTGAGCTCCAGACTAATAACCACACACGCATACGCGGGATATAAGGGTGCACTTCTTCTCGTTGAAGATATTTTCAGCACACTGCTTGCCTGACGAAAGGGGATAGAAATGGCAGAAATAACAGAAAAGTCAAATTATTATGCACAAGCTATGCCGCCCGTCAGAGATACGAGGCTTCAGATTGCCGATACCTTCAGCGGATGTGCATGCGAAATGTCCAAATGTCTCGAAGGAGGATGTGCTCTCAGGAAGAACAGAAGCTTCTGGCAGACCAATGCCTGTCAGATGTCCCTCACTCTGATGATGTGCTCCACGGTACAGAATTCGGTCGTGGTCATGCACGGACCGATAGGATGCGGAACCCAGCTTCACGGTCTTTCGTCCAATGCTCAAAAGGGAAAGGTAAACAGAAATCTTCCCGATCAAAAGGCGCCGGTATGGTTATCATCCAATCTCGGTGAAACCGATGTCATTAACGGAGGCGAGAAGAAGCTTCAGGAGACCATCGAGTACGCTGACAGAACCTACAGACCCGAGATCATCTTCGTTGTTGCGACATGTGCTCCCAACATAATCGGTGATGATGTTGAGAAGGTCGTGGATATAACAAACAAAACATGCGCGGCTCAGGTGACAGCACTTCATTGTCCCGGTTTCAGATCAAGGGTTGTTGCATCCGCATATGACAGCTTCTACCACAGCCTTATAAGACATATCAACTTCAAGGCGATCCCTTATAAGGATTACGTTCCGGATAATCCTCAGGATCCTGCGGCACAGCTCGGAGAAGAGGTATTTAAATACAAGATTGCTCATACCGTCAACCTGTTCAACGCAACTTCGATCGGTTATCAGGATGAGCAGGAGATGGTCAGGCTGCTTACTGCACTCGGGCTCAATGTAAGGGTCTATGCCGAATACTCAAGCGCGGACGACTTCAGGCTCCTTCCCTTGGCGGCACTGAATGTGAGCCTTTGTAACATGCATGATGATTACATGCTCAAGTTCCTGGAAAAGGAATACAACATGCCCTACATAATCGAGGGCATGCCGATAGGTCCCGAGCAGACCAGGAAGTGGCTCGTAGCGATAGGAAAATTCTTCGGACTTGAGAAGGAAGCAAATCTTCTTGCCGACTACGAAGAGAAAAAGCTTGAGGAAGCGGTTGATGAGGTCAAGGATTCCTTTGCCGGAAAGAGAGTATTCCTTGGAGGAGGAAGTGTAAGAGTTGCGGCTGAAGCGATCGCACTGAAGAAGATCGGACTCGATGTCATAGGAATAAGAGGCTATAACATCGACTCGAATGCAAATCCCGTATTCGATGATCTCGGAGAAGAACTACCCGATGTTCCGCTTTCGGTGAGCAACCAGTCCTACGAATTTGTAAACCAGCTGACAAAACTGAAACCGGATCTTGTCATCACTCATAACGGATCGCATGCGATACCTGCGAAAATGGGATACCCTTCGATACAGCTGTTTGATGCGGGAGCGTCATTCTTCGGATACACAGGTTTCTACTATCTGGTAAAGAAGATCAGGTTTGCTCTTGAGAACAATAACCTGGCTAAGAATATAAAAGCCCATGCCAAATTACCCTATACCGAGGAATGGTATGAGAAGGATGCATTTGCATATCACAAAGAATGATCATAAGGAGTTAAGACAATGCCTAAGTACAGACAGATCGCCATCTACGGAAAGGGTGGCATCGGAAAATCCACCACAACGCAGAATCTGACCGCAGGACTTGCGGAAAGAGGAAAGAAGGTAATGGTTGTGGGATGTGACCCCAAAGCAGACTCAACAAGACTGCTCCTTGGAGGTCTTGCACAGAAAACCGTTCTCGATACGGTACGTGTCCAGGGAGAGGATGATATCGAACTCGACACGATCATGAAGGTAGGATTCGGAGGAACCCTCTGTGTGGAATCCGGTGGTCCCGAGCCCGGCGTAGGATGTGCGGGACGAGGCATCATAACTTCAATCTCGACACTTGAAAATCTCGGAGCATACGAGGAGGAGGATCTCGATTTCGTATTCTACGATGTCCTCGGAGACGTTGTTTGCGGAGGATTTGCAATGCCCATCCGTGAAGGAAAGGCTAAGGAGATCTATATCGTTGCCAGCGGAGAAATGATGGCTCTTTATGCGGCTAACAATATCGCAAAGGGTATTTCAAGATATGCCCAGTCCGGAGGCGTAAGACTAGGAGGCATCATCTGCAACTCAAGAAATGTAGACAATGAGAAGCCTCTTCTTGAAGCATTTGCCAAGGAACTGAACACTAAGCTTGTGTATTTTATCCCCAGGAACAACATAGTTCAGCATGCGGAGATAAGAAAACAGACTGTAATACAGTACAAGCCTGATTCATCTCAGGCAGAGGAATACAGAAAGCTTGCAGATGCGATCATCGAGAATGAAGATTTCACGATCCCCACACCCATGACCCAGGAAAGACTTGAAGAGATACTGTTTGAGTTCGGACTTATGGAACTTCCCGAATACCAGATCTGATCATAAAGGAGTAGAAAAAATGAAATTAAGATTTGCAAGAAAATTATCACTGCTTGTATTG
>CAMNEB010000032.1 GCA_946536155.1 uncultured Lachnospiraceae bacterium
GTCCATGATAAAATAATGCTTCACGTCCATGATAAAAAAATTCCCTCCATGCCGTGCGGCAGAGAGGGAAAGCTTCATACATAAGCATTCGGTTAAGAAAGATCAGTCCTTCAGTTCATAATCCATTCCGTTGAGGACTATCCTGATCCTTCCGTAGATGATATCTATGCGCTCGGAAGGAAGATAATCGGAAAGTTTGACTGCCGACATGATCTTGGCGGTGACATCGGCATCCACAAATTTAAGATCCGTCTCAGAGGAAAAGCCTCCGAAGGGAAGTATACTGTCTCCCTTAGCGTAGAGCCTCAGCGCGGCTCTCTCGATACGGAGCGAAGTCAGTCCGTCCAGCGAGCCTACGCCCGTACATCTGTCGGAATGAGTGTTCATGATCAGACTGGCTTCACAAATGTCGACCACGGACTGTACTCCGGATATCGTTCCGATACCTACGGTCTCCTTGCCGCTCAGGTACAGCTTGATGGAAGTATTCGAAATATATGTTTCAATATTCGACCCAAGGGAACCTATGGCGATACCCTTGATGGTGCTCAGCTCGATATTGATATCACTGTGCTCGATGGGGATCTTCATATCGCGGTACAAAGATCCAATACCCACGGCAGTATCGCTGTTTATCTCAAATTCATAACGTCCGCCCTTGAGTTCGATATTCCCCGCAAGTCCGGATCCTATACAGGTTCCAATCTTGCCGTTTGCATCGATCTTAAGTGTACCGGAACCTTCAAGTATGATATCTCCGGCTGCGGAATACAGATCGTTTCCGATACCGAAGTATTCATCGGAATCAAGGGAGATATTGAGATTGCCGTCACCCTTTATATAAAGAGTCGAATCCTCGGGAACTCTTATTCCGCCCATGGACAGCCTGTTATCGCCCTTGAGGACAAGAGTGATCTCACATCCCCTGCCTATCTCTATACAT
This sequence comes from uncultured Lachnospiraceae bacterium, assembly GCA_946536155.1. GTDB lineage: Bacteria > Bacillota > Clostridia > Lachnospirales > Lachnospiraceae > AC2028. Next base: position 944 of record CAMNEB010000032.1, read on the forward strand.
GGATGCTTGCTCCTGTTAAAGAGTCTTGCATTATCCAGGGTCAGTTCCGCTTTTATGTTATCACCGGTCTCGATAGCGATCTCCGCATCGAGCTTCGGCTGGCCCAGTACCGTGCAATCACCGTCACGTCCTATCAGGATGCAGGATGTTTCATTCTTGATGAGTCTGTCAAGACTGACGGTCTCACCGCTGTCTATGGTATATATGCGTGAGCATATTCCTTCCTGGCGCTCATGGGCATAATTCCTGATCTCCTGCCTTATCTCATAGGGGATCGTCTCCACAGGTATCAGCTCGGGCTTTGCCGTGTAAAAGCCCTGTATGAGATCCGCTCCGAGGAGTATGACAGATCTCAGTTCCTCTTTGGTCTCAACGCCTTCGGCAAGAGCCATCATTCCGTTGATGTGACAGTAATCGATGATCTCTCTTACGAAATGTCTCTTCTTGGGATCGTCCTGCATCCCACTCAGAAGGGATCTGTCTATCTTCACATAATCGGGCATGTATCTGAGAAGATTCTGGACATTGGAATATCCCGTTCCGTAATCGTCTATCGCAGTCTGTACGTTGAGTATACGGAATCTGTCCTTGAACTCAGCAAGCTCCTCATCATCGAGCTGGGCTTTTTCCGTGAGTTCGACAACGACCGTGTTGTGATACTGGGTAATAAGATCCCTGATATTCTTCCTGTCGTCATCGGTGAGGACTGTCTTGGGAATACTGTTTATAAAGACTTTCTTGCCGTGAAAATAACTGCGGTTTCTGTCTATCAGATTGAGAATGTTTAAGAAAGTAGATCTCTCGACTTCACTGAGACGGTTCCTGAGCGAAGCGTATTTAAGGATCTGAACGGGCTGACTGACAAGCTCGCTCCTGGGACGCATAAGTCCTTCATAAGAATAGATCTCTCCGTCGGTAGCGGTCACTATCGGCTGGAAATGATAATCGAAAAGATTGTCACCGATGATCCTGTCAGCCTCTCTGAGTTCTTCCCTTTCGGCCTCACTGAGTGTGGCCAGAAGTCCTCTTCCGAGCTCATCATCCATACCGGTCCTGAGATAGACGATCTCCTTGCCGAGGATCACGGAATCCTTCCAAAGGGACTTCATGTCCTCGTCGGCATCTGCCATAAGCGGGGCATACCGTCCAATGATATCACCAAGCATATCACTCGAAGATACCTGCATTATCTCATTTAAGAATTCGTGGATCAAAGACAGTTTGTCTTGCATGTGTGCCCTTCCGTGACCGGCCCGTCATATACCAAGATCCATCGTCACATGTCACGTGACCTTAAAAAACACCTGCCACATGATACTGTTATTTTATCACACATGCATTTTTTAAAAAATGAAAATTTTACAACAAAAAAAGCGGCCGCATTAAGCGGCCGCTCCTTAAGATCAGTTATTTGGATTATTTCCAGGAATCATACTGAGACTGGAACTCAGCAAGAACGTCCTGATATCCTGCCTCATCAAGTGCTGCCTGATAAGCCTGGATGATGTTCTTGACATCGGCTGAAGCATATCCGCCGTTCTCAAGAATGAATCCGTACTCTTCGAATACGTTCTGGCAAGCGGTGTACTGAGCTTCAACGGGGCTCTTGTCGAACTGGAATCCGTTAGCGCAGGAGATAAGTGCTGAAGAGTTGAAATCCTTGTACATCTGAGCGGTGTAAGGGTTATCAGCTTCGCAGGTAACTACGGTTGCGGAAGCAGACTCCCACATAGAGTGGTTGTACTTAGCATCAGCGATCTTTGCAACATATCCGTTTGAATCATAGTTGAAATCCTCGCCCTCAATACCGAAGGTGTAGAGATCAGCAAGCTTCTGGTCGGTGAAGAGAAGTCCTACGAAATCAACGCAAGCCTGAGCCTCTTCAGGAGTACATGTAGCAGATATAGCGTAGCAGGATCCGAGCATGGAGTCGGTGTGCATGTATCTCTGTGATGCGGGCTGCATAGCAACCTGCTGGCCATATCTTCCGTTAGCCTCACCGTTGTTGGGGATATCGGTCCACCATGAAATTCCCCAATCCTGAGTCTGGGTGGTGGTATCGTCAGTGGTCTTGGTTACATCGTCCTCAGAGATGTATCCTTCCTCAGCCCACTTGCACATAAGAGTTACGAACTCTTCGTACTCAGGGGTAAGGACAGTGTCAACAACCTTGTTGGTCTTTCTGTCAACAGCAACCCAGTTTGAAGTAGCGTCGCCGGTGAAGAAATCGAATGAATCGATGTACCATCTGTAGAACATTGCGGTTCTCTGAGTAAGGAAGGGATACTTAAGTCCTTCAGCCTTAGCGTCAGCGAGCATGGGCTCGAGATCAGCAAGCTTCTTAACCTTGGTGATGTCCCATCCGTACTTGTCAACGAGTTCCTGACGGAACATGAAGTCATAGCCTTCTACGTTGTCCTTGTAAACAGGGATGAAGTAGTTTCTTCCGCCGTACTTGGAAGCTTCCCAGGTGTTAGCGTCCATTGATCCGTAAACAGCTGAACCGGGAAGAAGATCGGTGATGTCATATACAGCGTTTGCTGCATAGAGATCCTTGGTTCCGATGGTAGACTCCCATGCAGCGGTCCAGAGGAGATCGATCTCTCCGTTGTTAAGAGCAAGGTTAGCCTTGTCTTCGTACTCGGAAGCGATGTCGTGAAGATTGATCTGAACGTTGATCTTGTCAGCGATGTAAGCGTTGATAGCGTCCTGAACCTTCTTAACCTGAGCATCATCTACTGCGCCAAGGTTGAATGTACGTCTGTAGACATCGATAACAACTGCTCCATTGTCGCTTACGGTTGTTGTCTGAGTTCCGGCGTTAGTAGTAGTAGTAGATCCGCCCTGCTGTGTTGTAGCCTCTCCGCCGCCACATGCAGCCATGGAAAGACCCATCACCGTTGCAAGCACTGATGCTGCAACTTTCTTGAGTTTTTTCATAATAAATAACCTCCCTTTAATGGTTAAATATATTCATAAGCCCGGATGTTATACCTCGGACCCGAATACCCTATGTAAGATCATCCCTTGACTGATCCGACTGTAAGTCCCTTGATGAAGTACTTCTGGAAGAAGGGATATGCCACCATGATGGGGCCGATGACTACGATAACGGTTGCCATCGTTGCGGAGTTCTGAGGGATAGCACCGCCCATTGCCGCTCTTGCGGATGCGGGGACATTGTTGTTGTTCAGAAGGAACTGAATGCTCTTCTGAATATTTACCAGCAGGAGCTGCAAAGGCTTCTTGCTGTTGGTATCAATGTAAAGAAGTGCGTTCTGCCAGTCATTCCAGTACGCTGTAGCCATCATGAATCCTACGGCTGCCAGTGAGGGCTTGAGCAGAGGAAGGGTGATCTGGAAGAATGTCCTGTACTCTCCCGCACCGTCGATCTTGGCTGCTTCCATGAGCTCCGCAGGAATGCTGTTAACGATGTATGTTCTGAGGATGATGACATTCATCGTTGAAACGCAGAGCGGAAGGATAAGGAGGAGCAGGCTGTCCTTAAGGTGATACAGCGATGTGAATACGATGTATCCGGAAAGCTGACCTCCGTTGAAGAGCATGGGGATCAGAAGGAAGATCGCAAGGAACTTTGAAAGCCTGAAATCCTTTCTGCTCATCGCATAAGCATACATGCTCATGATGAGGAGTCCGAGAAGAGTTCCGAAGACCGTTACGAATATGGTCACGGCATATGAGGTAAAGAGCTGTTTGCCGTATTTAAGGACCGCATTCATACCTGCCAGTGACCACTTCTCCGGGAAGAAGGAGAAACCGTGCTGTGCGATGTAGACCTCATCGGTGAATGCCGAGACGAATACCAGGAGCACAGGTGCAAAGCAGAATACTGTGAATATCAGGAGACATATGAACAGGATAACCTGTCCTACGCTCATTTTTTCTTTCTTGGAAGGCGCCAGATCAAGGCTGGCATCTTTTTTGCTTCGGCTCATGTCCTTACCTCCTTAAAACAGTGCGTTCTCAGGCTCGATCTTCTTAACCAGCCAGTTTGCAAAGAGCATAAGGAGCAGACCGACCACAGACTGGAAGAAAGAAGTCGCAGCAGTGAAACCGAAGTTTGAGTTCTTGAATATTGCATGGAGAACATAGGAGTCGATAACCTGGGTGGTCGAATAAAGGACTCCGCTGTCTCTTGTTACCTGATAGAAAAGACCGGTATCGGATCTCATGACGTTACCGACCGAAAGAAGGAGCATAACGGTGATCATGGGGATGAGGCTGGGAAGAGTGATATGCCATATCTTCTTCCATCTGTTCGCACCGTCGATCTCTGCTGCTTCGTAAAGCTCGGTGTCGATGCCGGCAAGGACTGACATGTAAAGGACCGAACCGTAACCGGTATCCTTCCAGATCTTGGTGATGGTGAGGATCGCAGGCCACAGGGACGCATTCATATAGAATCTGGTGTTGGTTCCGAGTGCGTTGTTGATGAGTCCGGTGTCGCTGCTTATGAAAGCGTAGACGATGAACTGAACGGCTGCATAAGAAATGAAGACGGGGATGATCATCAGCGTCTGCATAGCCTTGGTCATCTTCTTGAAGATACACTGATCGATCGCAACTGCAAGGGCAACATTGAGGAATGTTCCGACAGCCGTGAAGATCACATAGTAGATAAGGGTGTTCCTGGTTATGTTGATGAAGGTAGCCTTGGAAGCGATGAGGAACTTGAAGTTGTCAATTCCCGCCCAGGGGCTTCCGTAAATACCCTTGGTGACATCGAAGTTCTTGAATGCAAGAACAAGACCTGTCATGGGTACATACATAATGAAAAACAGGACAAGAAAAACAGGCAGAGCAAGTACGACATGTGCTCTGTGCTTCCATGTATTGCTGAGGAAATCCTTCATCAGTCTCTTCCTTCCCATTAAATGATAATTGATACGATCCGGCAAACGGACAACTTAATCAATTTACTTAATCGTTTTCGATAAAAGAATATATCATTTTTTGGGTTTGCGCAACTATTTTTTGCTATTTATTGTGCAAATCGTTAGAATTTGGCAGATGTGGATGATTTTATTCTGTGATTTTTGTTGAATATTAAAAGGGACGTTTTTATGATCAGACTTCGACCCGTCCCGCGATTATCTCCCTGTAATCGGCGAGATTCTTGCGCAGCAGTGCGGGGGTATCCAGACCGTAGGGACACTTTGTCTTACAAAGTCCGCAGTCGATGCAGTTCTCAATCTTGGCCATTTCGCCCTGCCAGAATTCGCCCTTGAAGTTTTCCGAAGGCGAGCGTCTGATGAGCTGGGACATCCTGGCACACTGATTAATCTGTATCCCCACAGAACAGGGCATGCAGTAACCGCACCCTCTGCAGAAATCCCCCAGCAGCGTCTTTCTGTCTTCTTCTATGAAAGCGTGGATCTCATCCGTCATCTCCGCTCCGGTCTCAAAAAAGGACAGCCACTGGTCAAGTTCCTCTTCCCTCTGTATTCCCCAGATGGGCAGCGCTTCGTATTCGCTCATGAAGGCCATGCAGGCTCTGCTGTTCGTAAGAAGGCCTCCGGCAAGTCCCTTCATGGCTATGAATCCCATACCCGCATCCCTGCAGGCATTTACCAGAGCAATGTCACGCTCGGATGCAAGATATGAAAAAGGAAACTGGAGCGTCTCATACAGACCGCTCTTTACTATCTCCTCCGCAACCCCGATGAGGTGCGCGGTTATTCCGATATGACGGACCAGGCCCTGCTCTTTTGCTTCGAGCATAGCCTCGTACATGCCGGTCCCGTCCCCCGGCGCATAGCATCTCTTGACACAGTGGAACTGATATATGTCGAGATGATCGGTCTTTAAGTTCTCAAGAGTGGTATTTAAGTCCTCACGGAATTTCTCCGGAGTATCAGCCATGGTCTTCGATGCTATATACACCTTGTCCCACATGCCCTCAAAGGCCGCTCCCAGTTTGACCTCGCTGTCGGAATAAGCCCTTGCGGTATCAAAAAATCTCATCCCGCCGTCATACGCCCTGCGGAGAAGCTTAACGGCGCTTTCTTTTGTGATCCTCTGGATCGGAAGCGCTCCGAATCCGTTCTGCGGTACCTTTATTCCGGTCTTTCCAAGTGTGATCTCTCTCATATTTTTTTCTCTTTGTGATCTCCGCGGCCTTTATTCTTCATCCTCAGCCCAGATAAGTGCGCATTTTACCGCCTTGTGCCAGCCCTTCAGGAGTTTTTCGACTTCAGCTGCATCGGCGGCGGGTTCGAACACCCTGCCGAGTTCCCATTTGGATCTTATCTCATCCCTGTCCATGAAAAATCCCACGGCCAGACCTGCGAGGAAAGCAGCCCCCATGGCAGTTGTTTCTATGCATTCCGGTCTGGTAACTTTCTTTCCGATGATATCTGCCTGGAACTGCATCAGAAAATCGTTGGCCGATGCTCCGCCGTCCACCTTAAGATCCGTAAGACCGGTCCCTAAGTCCTCCTCCATTGCCCTTATCACGTCATAGGACTGATATGCGATGGATTCGAGGGTCGCCCTGATAAAATGCTCCTTGGTGCAGCCCCTGGTGATACCGACTATCGTTCCCCTTGCATACTGGTTCCAGTAGGGTGCGCCCATTCCGGTAAACGCAGGGACCACATACACTCCGGAAGAATCCGGCACTCTGTCCGCATATTCCATGGTCTGCGCGGCATTCTTAACCATTCTCATGCTGTCCCTGAGCCACTGGACCGCAGCCCCTGCAACAAATACGGAGCCCTCAAGGGCATATTCGGGCTTCTCCCCTGCGGATGCGGCCATGGTAGTGAGCAGTCCGTGGGTGGAGGCGACGGGAGTATCGCCTGTATTCATCAATATGAATGAGCCTGTGCCGTAGGTGTTTTTCACATCTCCCCTGTCAAAGCAGCACTGCCCGAAAAGAGCGGACTGCTGGTCTCCCGCGGCTCCCGCGATGGGGACTTCCCCGCCCAGCACTCTCTCTGCGGTATATCCGTATATGCAGCTGCTGGGTTTTACCTGAGGGAGCATTTTCTCCGGTATCCCGAACAGTTCAAGAAGCTCTTCATCCCACGTGAGCGTATGGATATTAAAGAGCATTGTCCTTGCGGCATTTGTATAGTCTGTCACATGGACCTTTCCGCCGGTGAGATTCCAGATGAGCCAGGTGTCCACCGTTCCGAAGATGAGCCTTCCCTCTTCGGCTCTCTGCCTTGCACCGGGGACATTTTCAAGTATCCATGCTATCTTGCTGGCACTGAAATACGCATCCGGAACGAGTCCCGTCTTTTCACGGATCATGTCGGAATACCCCTCGCTCACGATACGGTCTATCATGGACGAGGTCCTTCTGCACTGCCATACGATGGCGTTATAAACGGGTTCTCCCGTCTCCGGGTCCCATACTATGGTGGTCTCTCTCTGGTTGGTGATGCCCACCGCCGCGATATCGGATGAGGTGATGCCGAGATTTGCCATTGCTTCGCTGGCAACGGAGAGCTGCGACGACCATATCTCCCTGGGATTGTGTTCCACCCATCCGGGATTGGGATAATACTGGGTAAACTCCTTCTGTGCCACCGCTTTTATATTGCAGTCCTTATCAAATATGATGCCCCTTGAGCTCGTGGTCCCCTGGTCAAGAGCAAGAATATATTTTTCACTCATACAAATACCCCGCAAGTCTGTGTTTAGTGTCAGGTTTCAGTGCCCCGTATCATACGGCCGCAGAATCCGATGTGACTATGACCCTCACTCCGGTGCCGGCTATGTCCTCAGCGGCCACATCCCCTATCCTGACAGGGGCGGTAAGTTCTATACCCTTAAGTGCCGCCACCACATCCATCATCTTTTCCTTCGGAACATCACTCTCCGTCTTTACGGAGACCACCGGATGCTCCCCGCCCTTTAACCTTACAAGGCTGGTGACGGTCCTCACGGGATGAGTCACCTCATTTTCCGCATACTCCGCACCCCTGGGGCAGGAATTGCCCGAGATACTCTTCACCCTGCCGTCTTCGAGTTCTGCCGTGATATGGCATCCCACCGGGCATCTTATGCATATAAGTTCGCGCTTATCCACCATTATCGCCTCCCAATGATCTGTCCGCACACATTTACGTATGTTACGGATATCACTGCCTGTCTTCTATCCTTATCACCATTTCATGCTCCGCACCGTCTGAGGGATCCATGATCCGGTTCATCCTGCTCTTTACCAGTACGATCTGCTCCATCTCGCCGGGAGCCATTACACGCTTCGGAAGTCTCATCAGCTGTTTTCCGTCAAGGTATACCGCAAGATCCTTATCCCGGTATTCGTTCCCGACACGGAATCTGACCGTCATGGTATCGGGCATAAGTGAAGGTCTGACCACGGACGGAACACTGTATCTCACCCCGGATTCTGTCCTGATTTTGACGGCCGCTCCGTCATATCGGGTGTTATTTTTACCCAGAATGAAGTCTGCCGCATTTTTTCCTGCAGAAGCAGCCTCCCCGGACACATGATCCACCAGGTCGTGTACATGAAGGACATTGCCGCAGGCATATACTCCCGGGACGTCCGTCTCAAGGCTTTCGTTTACATAAGCTCCGCCGGTGACGGGATTAAGTCCGGCCCCGAGTCTGCCCGTAAGTTCATTTTCGGGGATCAGTCCGCAGGACAGAAGGAGCGTATCGCATTCGTAGAAGACCTCCGTACCCGGGATGGGCTTTCTGTTTGAATCCACCTCCGCTATGGTGACGCCCTCCACTCTTTTTTTTCCTTTTATATCAACCACGGTGTGGCTGAGAAGAAGGGGGATGTCAAAATCATCCAGGCACTGGACGATATTTCTCTTAAGGCCTCCGGAATAGGGCATGAGCTCCGCAACGCACAGGACCTTTGCGCCCTCATATGTCATCCTGCGGGCCATGATGAGCCCTATATCCCCGGAGCCCAGGATGACGACCTTCCTTCCGGGCATCTTTCCTTCTATATTTACATAGTACTGGGCTGTTCCCGCAGAATAAATCCCTGCCGGTCTGAATCCCGGGATATTAAGGGCGCCCCTGGGTCTCTCCCTGCATCCCATGGCCAGGATCACCGCTTTTGCCTCTATACGGAAAAGACCGTCTTCTGAGTTCATCGCCGTAACGGTCTTGGAACCCGTCTTCTCATCGTATGAGATGTCAACCACCATGGTATCGAGCATATAGGGGATCTTCTCCTCTTTTACCATGGTGATGTATCTGGAAGCATACTCGGGACCGGTAAGTTCTTCTTTAAATGTATGCAGTCCGAAGCCGTTATGGATGCACTGATTCAGGATACCGCCCAGACGCGTATCCCTTTCAATTATCAGTATATCCTCTAGTCCTTCTTTTCTTGCGGAGACCGCCGCGGATAATCCCGCAGGTCCGCCGCCTATGATAACAAGATCTTTTTTCATATCCGCCATATGCACCCCCGGTGATCAGATTCCGTCCTTAATATTGCCGTTTATATATTCGGATCCGGTTCCGCACTTTGTGATCTCCTCTTCCGGCTTTCCGAGCATTTCCGCAAGTATGGGGATCGTCCTCGCAAGGCAGAAGCCCGCCTGGCATCTTCCCATTCCGGCTCTTGTCCTTCGCTTTATCCCGTCTATGGTGGTGGCTCCGAGGGTCCTGCTTATGGCATTTCTGATCTCTCCCTCGGTCACCAGCTCGCATCTGCATATCACATGGGAGTATGCGGGATCTTCTTTGATGAGAGCCTGCCTTTCCTCTTCCGTTGCAAGAGCCATGGAAGGGATGCCCTTCCTTACGGAAATAAAGTTTTCTTTTTCGGCGGGCTCAAGGATATCCCTGACAAGCCCCGCGACAAAGACTCCGATGGCGGGAGCGGCCGTAAGTCCGGGAGACTCTATTCCCGCAGCATCGATAAATCCGGGAGAGTCTTCCGCTTCGCCTATTATGAAATCCCCTCCGTCCTCATGCGCCCTGAGTCCGGCAAAAGAGGTGATGGTCATCCTGGGAAGTTCCTTAACGGAAAGAGATGCCCTGGAGATAACGGTCCCGAGTCCCTCTGCCGTTGTGGCGGTATCCTCGGCGTCAAGGGATTCGTCCGAGGTGGGCCCCGTCATAAGATTGCCGTGAACGGTGGGAGTTACGAGAACTCCCTTTCCGCTTTTTGTGGGAAGCTGGAAAAGAGTATGGCTGACCAGAGAGCCCGCCGCCTTATCCATAAGGCAGTACTGGCCCTTGCGGGGAGTTATATGTATCTTCTTTTCCGAGACCATGTTATGGATCCTGTCCGCATAAACTCCTGCGGCATTGATGACGATCCGCGAATCTGCGGACCCTTTGGATGTTTCGATATGATAGTAGATCTTTCCGTCATCATCTGTCCTTCTTTCGACAGATGTGACCTTTGTTTCAAATAGAAATTCCACGCCGTTGTCGGCGGCATTTTCCGCAAATGCGATATTCATTCCGAAAGGACATACGATCCCTCCGGTGGGAGCATAGAGCGCACATACCGCAGAATCCGAAACTGCGGGCTCCATCGCCTTAAGCTCATCGCGTTCCACGATCCTCAGATCCGGAACACCGTTTTTGATGCCTCTTTCGTACAGATCGCGGATGCCGGATCTTCCTTCCTCATCAAGGGCAAGGACCAGGGATCCGTTTTCTTTGAAGGGAAAATCCAGTTCGCGTGAAAGAACGTGGATCAGCCTGTTGCCCTCCACATTGAATCTTGCTTTGAGAGTTCCCGGTTTTGCATCATATCCCGAATGCGCTATACCGCTGTTTGCTTTTGAAGTGCCTTCGCAGACATCGGATCCTTTCTCCAGAACAAGGATATCAAGCTCATACCTTGATAATTCTCTTGCAATACAGCTGCCGGTAACTCCTGCTCCTATGACAGTAACATCTCTCATACGCACCACCTTAACAGCACATGACTTAACAACAGTTTACTTTCTTACTATGATGTTATCACTTTAAGTATCTTCTTCATATACATACGGGAATTGTCGTACTCATCCTTCGATATCTCATTTCCGGAAAATGCGGCTTCCCTTACGGTAAGAGCAACGGACTCCGCCATGCTCTTTTCCTCATCGCCCTTAAGTATCCCGGCGAGTTCTTCGGATACCGCAGTGGTATCGGCATTTACGGTACCAATGAGTTTTTTCTTATAGAGTTTTCTGGTATATGACCTGTATGAAACGAGGAGCGCCTCAGAAAAATGTCCTCTTCTCTTAAGCATGAATGTATGTGCCACGCTGAAAAGATATTTCGTAAACGGCACCATAAGTACCAGGAGTATAACGGCAACGACAGAATATCCGAGGGGCCTTATCAGGTACTCCAGGCTGTCTGTTATCCTATTGAAGATACCGGTCGCGACTCCGGACTGACCTGCGCCGGATTCATCAGCACCGCCGGCTTCATCTCTGTTTGCCGAACTGAAAAGTCCGGACAGTATTCCCATAAGACCGTTTGCAGGCAGTGCTTCATCATCGTCTCCGAATGACGGAGGTGTCATTTCATAGGGCGTCCATCCGTATCCCGCAAGATACACTTCGACCCATGCATGTGCCGAAGCATCTGTCAGCTCTACCTTGACCGTGACTCTTCCGTCCTCGTCCTCGGATATCTTTTCACCCTGTGCAAGATCCGAAGGCTTGAGCACATATCCTTCGCAGTATCTTGCGGGTATCCCGATATACCGAAGGAGCAGTGTTGCCGAGGATGCATAATGCATGCAGTATCCTCTGTCCTGCGAAGTTAGGAAGTAACCTATGACATCCTTCCCCAGGGGAGTCATTCCGGGCTGGAGGGAATATCTGTAATTTTCCTCAAAGTACTGCCTCAGCTTGTCACAGCTGTAGAGCATTCCGGCAGCGGTCCTGTCATCACCGATCATGTCCGCTTTCCTTACGGTCTCATCCAGTACCGGAATAAGGCTCTCGGGGATGCTGACGTAATTCTGGAAAGCATAAAGGGAATAATCGTACATGCCCTTGTTGTCGATCTCATCCGTATAATTTCCCGTTTCGGGATAATAGATAATGTCCGATCCGCCGGCGGTGTCTCCTGTCACATTCACTGAGTGGTAGGGGAGATAGAAATATTCCGTATCCGCATCGATATTGTCGATATGCATCTCCATGGGCTGCGTCGAAGCGACAAATGGCTCGCTTATCTTTTCATATTCAGCAGAGTCATCCTCCATGAACCTGTCGACCGCATACTTGTTGCCCACAAATGCCCTGAGATAAATTACATCCGTCGATAACGGCACATAGGTCACTTCAAGGTCGGTCTTATAGTCGGGAGTAACGGATCCCACACCGCCGAGCCTTCCGTGTGCAAGACCGCCGGTCGCGGTATATCTGTTGAATATGGAGGTTATGCCGTTCATCACTATGATCTCAACATAATCATCCGTCTTGTTTTTCAGTTTGTTTGATACATACCTGGTGGAATAGGTTTCGCCGAAGATTGCACCCGATACCACAAAGAATATGAGAGAAAAGATCACGGACACCGCAAAAACGGACAGCATTCCGCGGGCAGAGAGGATATACGAATCCTCATATCCTTTATGGCTCCTTCGTCTGGCAAACGACTCGTATTTTTTGTACCTGTACGGAAGAGCATAATTACCCGCTCTCGAGAGCACCAGCACCGATGCATAACACATTATGAGCATCGAAAGGCACAGATAGGGAGGGATTATATCTATGTAGAAAGCTGCCTGAAGCGGCAGGAATGTGATCAGGAACGTGAGCACCGGATTCATGTAGCTCGAAATCGTAACATTGAGCATGATGCAGTAGACCCAGCCAAGGAATATACAGGCGATGGGGACCGTCAGGCTCCTGTCTGCGATGATCTCGTCCGAGACTCTCAGTGCGGGGAGCGAGAAGTAATCAACATAATGTTCGTTGAGTTCGTTGACAAATGCCTGGAATCCGGAGTTGATATACGAATACATCACTACGGAAAAAAAGAAAAACGACAGAAACATCAGGACATACCCTGTATAGAAAGTCGCCCTGTTATAATACACCGATGCCGAAAAAACAGACAGGATCAGTATACCGGTAAACACCTTCACCGGCTCGTAAGCAAGATCAAAGGAGCAGGCAAGCCCCCAGACCGTTCCGTAGGCTCCGAGGAAGATCAGAAGTCCGCGCAGAAGAACGGCAATATACTTATGGGGCATCCCGTTACCCGTGATATCGCCTTCGCTGACTCCTCTTACCTCAAGATCCTTCTCTCTTTTTTTCAGCTCCCGCATTCCCGCAAAGCCGGGATGGGGATCGCTCTGAAGAGAACGGACATATTCTTTTTTTACGAGTTTATTATTCCGCTTTTGCATACGCGTATTATTCCGAAGCTTCCGGGATTCTGGATCATGAATTCCCCGTATACATCCCGGTCTGATGAATCTTCCCTCATGATCTCGTACATGCTGCGGTCGAGTTCCTCAGCATCGCTCACACTCAAGAAGGAAAACGTCCTGTCAGCGGTGTGGTAAAGTGCGGTGCGGAATCCCTTGTTATCCGCCAGCATCTTCTTTCCGAGGGAATAATACATTCTAAGGACTTCCGGCTCGTCTTTTGCAGTGATCTCGGGAAGTATCAGATACATGAGGCTGGTGCTCCTCTCATACTCCTTGACCATCAGCTCACCCGTCGAAGCGGAAGCCTTCCAGTGCACATCCTTGAGCCTGTCTCCGGGAATATACTCCCTGAGCTGTCTTATATCTCTGGTGAGTTCCCCGGTCTCCGAGATGATATCGTCGAAGGGTTCTCCCTCATACTGCTCATAGTCCGCATCCCGCACGGGGACTGTGACAGGCATTATGGGGACAGTGACACTTATGACACATTTTTTTCTGAAGGTATGGAAATGAAGCGGATCGCTTATCAAAAGCTCCGAGGATTCGAACACAAACATTCCCGGGATCGATGTATTAAATGATGCAAAAAGATCGTTATCGGCAAAGCTCTCACCCGCAAGCGTCAGGAGATACTGTTTGTCATCCTGTCTGTAGCGGTTGTAATACTTATATCTCAGAGTACATCTGAGAAGGGGTATGGCCGATGAGTTCTTTATACGGATCCTGAGTCTGAATGAGTCGCCCTCCGCCACATGCTCTGTGGGAGCGGAGACTGTGATGCTTATGCGTTTTGAGCCGTAGATGCCGGCTGCGATCGATATGAAAGGAAGTATTACGAGAAACACCAGAAGTACGGAGGCAAGGGGCTGTCTGTAAAAGACCGAGATCAGCAGCACCACCGCCACCATCATGATATATGTGATGATATAGTAAATATTTTTCAGATGTTCCATATCAGCTGATCTTGGGGACAGGAACCGTGCGTATGATCTCGTTAAGGATATCAGCGCAGGTAAGTCCCGAAGCGCGTCCTCTGGGTGAGAGCTTTACTCTGTGCCCGGCAACGCTCATCCATGCGGCATGTATGTCCGCAGGAGTCAGATAATTTCTGTCACACATATATGCAAGAGCACATGAGACCTTGTAAAGAGCAATGCTGCCTCTGGGTGAAAGACCCAGGGATAATCTCTCATCGGTCCTCGTCGCTTCCGAAAGAGCAACGATGTAATCGTAAAGAGAACGGTCCGTGTGGATATTTGCGACTTCATTACGTATGGAGATGATCTCCTCCGCAGTGAAGATGGGAGTGACCTGATCGAGCTTGGAGTGGGAGTCGTTCATAAGGACTTCGACCTCACTTCCGTGATCCGGATATCCTACGCTCAGACATGTCATGAACCTGTCGAGCTGTGACTCGGGAAGCTTCTGAGTTCCGCTGGAGCCGTAAGGGTTTTCCGTCGCGATCACAAAAAAGGGATCCGGAAGGTCCCTTGTCTTGCCTTCGACCGTTGCGTGTCTTTCCTCCATGACCTCAAGGAGTGCCGACTGTGTCTTGGGCGAAGTCCTGTTTATCTCGTCTGCGAGAAAGAGATTCGTATAGATGCTTCCCTCGCGGAAGATGAATTCTCCGCTCTTCTGATCGTAATATGTGAATCCGAGCAGATCCCCGGGAACGACATCCGGAGTGAACTGGACTCTGGAAAACTCAAGTCCCAGAGCTTTTGAGAGGGCGACCGCCAGAGTGGTCTTGCCCACACCGGGGATATCCTCGAGAAGAACATGACCCCCGGCAAGCAATGTTGCCAGGGTCATGGTTATGACTCCTTTTTTTCCGCGAATGACTTTTTCAATCTCGGTTATGACATCATCTGTTCTCATATATCAGCTTCCCGCCTGCGAATTCTTTATCAGATTGAAGGTTTCTATATCGTCCTGGGTCAGTTTGATATTGGAAACGGATTCTTTTCCTTCAGGGGTCGTGACCTTTATCTCGATCACGGACCCCTCTCTTATATCACCTGAAGAAACGGATTTGATGAAAGCAAGCGCTTTCGGATGCTGCTGCTGGAATATCTTTATGCGGCCCGCAACCTGCATCATTGCTATCGGATTCATTGCCATTTGATATATCCTTCTCAGTTCATCTGACCGTCAAGTTCCTGTGCCTTGTTCTCATTGAGCTGTACGCAGCACTCAACGAATCTGTCCGCAGGGATGTTATGAAGCTGTTCCTTCTGTCCTCTGACCGTTATGGAAAGAGTTCCGGATTCAACTTCCTTGTCACCGATGACTACAATGTAAGGATCCTTCATGGTCTTGAAGAATTTGATCTTCTCGTTCATGTTCTTGTCGGCATAATCGGCCTCCACACGGATTCCTGCATTTTCAAGCTTCTCCTGGAGAGCTTTTGCGAAATCGTTGTGCTCGGGCTTGATGGGAACAAGAGCAACCTGGTAAGGGGAGATCCAGAAAGGAAATGCTC